>NZ_JAWDIY010000055.1:0-23958 GCF_032380655.1 Diplocloster hominis
TAAGCCGTTCTAAGGCCCGGCCTCAAGTGATTTGGCCCCGCGAGATTTGCTGCCCGGCTCCCCAAGACACGCCGCTTCCCTTCCGCCCTGCTTTACAAAAGGCTTTTATCGTGTGGAAGATTCGTAAACGGTGTAATGTGCTGACACATTCTTTAGCTATCAGTACTGTTAGTTAGGATAGGAATGTAAGAACAGTAGAAGGGATCTCCTATGTGTGCAGATGTGATAGCTTCATAACGGAAAAATAAGCCACCAACAATACTACGAAATCTGTCAGCCTTACGGAATATGTAAAAAAGCCTATTGTAAAACAGGGAAGGGAGGGAGGCGGTCCGGCCTTTTGAACCGGGCGGCGAATCTGAAAATAGAAATTAACCAGTGATTATGACGGATATTGGATGTTTTGTTCTTAGCTTCTGTTTTCTTTTAAACAAAGGGCGGTCATACCTGTCTCACTGCACAAAAGATCGGCAGGCGTACCGGTAAATATAACCTCTCCGCCCTGCTCTCCACCGTCGGGTCCCAGGTCTATGATCCAGTCACTGTTTTGTATGACCTGTTGGTTATGCTCGATGACGACTACAGAATTACCGGAATCAACCATATGATCCAGCAGCTTAAGGAAGTTGTCTATATCCTGCGGGTGCAGGCCTCTGGTCGGTTCGTCCAACAGGTACAGGCTGCGCCCGCCGGTGTTTCCGATCAGTTCTTTGGCAAGCTTTAAGCGCTGGCCCTCTCCACCGGATAAGGTGGCCAGGGTTTGGCCTAATTCCAGATACCCCAGACCTACATCTTTTAACAATTTTAAGGTTCGGAGGATTTTGGGATACTCTTGAAATACCATCAATGCCTCTTCTACTGATTGTTTTAACAGATCCGTGATAGAGAATCCCTGTAATTTTACCGACAGCACATATTCCTGAAAGCGTTTTCCCCGGCATACCGGACATACGACTTCATTATTTTCAAAAAACAGCAGGTTATTGGTGACAACTCCCATTCCTTCGCAGTTTTCGCATCTGCCTCCGGGTGTGTTAAAAGAAAAATCCCTGGCGGACATCCCTTTTTCTTTCGCTTCCCGGAGCTTTGAAAATATGGCTCTGATCTCTGTATAGATTTCGGAATAAGTAGCTATATTGGATCGTTTGCTCCGGTTAATGGGAGTCTGGCCGATCTGGATAATTCTGTCAAAATCCCCGCACCCCTCCACCTTATTTTCTTTTCCGCACGCATCACCTTGTGCCAGGATTTCACATATCAATGTTGACTTCCCTGAACCGGATGCTCCCGTTATGGTAACCAGCCGTCCCAGAGGGATGTCCACATCCAGATGTTTCAGATTGAACTTGCAGGCATTGCGGATCGTGACAAAAGATCCGTCTCCTTCCCGGTACGTGCTTTTGACCGTATGCGGCTGCTTCAGATATTGGCCGGTGACGGAATGAGGCTGCTCCATGATCTCATCCAGAGTCCCGGCCCCTATTACATTTCCTCCGTATTTTCCGGAACCCGGCCCCATGTCGATGATGTGATCGGCAGCTCTCATGACATCCGGATCATGTTCTATGACCAGCACCGTGTTGCCCAGATCACGCAGCCGTTTGAGAATCGTGATCAATCCCCTGGTATCTTTCGGATGCAGGCCTGCTGTCGGTTCGTCCAGAATATAGATGATCCCGGTCAGGTCAGAATCCAGGACGGCCGCCAGCCTGATCCTCTGTAATTCCCCTCCGGATAATGTGATGATCTGCCGGTCAAGGGACAGATACTTAAGCCCCACATGCACAAAGCGCTGGATCTTTGTCTCAATGTCCAGCAGATAGTCTTTTACCATCTCCTGGTCCTTTTCACTCAGAACAGCTTTCAATTCCCGAATCCACTCTGCCAGTTCACGCAGGGAGACGCCGGAAAGCTCCGGAAGCCTCACCTTGTTCACTGTAACACTCCGGCTGTTTTCACAGAGTCTCTCCCCATGGCACTGCGGACATTCTGCCGAGATGAAATATTTCTGAATATATCTGGATTCCCCGTTCTGATTCGCAAACCGCCGCCAGAGTGTGGGAATAATCCCCTCAAATCTTCCCTCTGCGACAGTCCTGGGAGTCCCTCGCCCTGGAAAAGCCTTTTTGACCAGCTCACACTCCACCCCTTCATACAGGATCGCCGTCTGCAATTCGTCATATTGCGCCACCGGCTTCTCTTCCGGCTGCGGAATTCCATAGTATCGATAAGCTGCTCTGAGTGTTTCTATCTGATAATCCTTATATTTCTTCTCCCAAAAATCCACCGCCCCCTCCTGAAGGGACAGCTCTGTATGGACCACCGCCTCCTTGTCCACCACCAGGGTCTTACCCATCCCCTCACAGGTTTTACAGGCTCCCTCCCTGGTATTAAAAGAAAAATCTGTCCGCGTCAGCTTCCGCATTTTATAATTGCATTCGCAGCAATACATGTAAACCCGGAAATCATCGCCGATCTTTTCCGTTTCCTCAGCGCAGTCGGCTGCCGGGATCATTTTCCCGCAAGCCGGACATCTGCGGACTCCAAGCTTTTCATAGATCAGGCGCAGTCCGGTATAGATATCCGTCAATGTCCCCACGGTCGACCGGGGATTCCTGTTCGCATCTGTCTGGGAAATAATGATCGCAGGAGAAACATTACGCACCCTCTCCACCTTCGGTTTGGCGATCCCCTGAAAAGACATGGCCTCCAAATACTGCCGCTGACACTCCATAAACAATACATCCATCAGTAAGGTGGACTTACCGGAACCGGAAATGCCCGTAAACACAGTAAGTTTCCCCCTGGGAATTTCTACCGTAACATTTTTAAGATTCCCCTCAAACGCATTCACCACTGAAATATAATTCATGACATCCCTCCTTTATAACCATTATATAACATGCTCGCAACTATCTAACACAGCCCTATCCCCATCTTTCCTCATCCTCCCCCATCCCTGCTCTTCCATCCCTACTCCCCCAGCACCAGTGCAGGCGGGAAACGAAGGGAACCGGTGGGGGGCTGACGCAAGCCATGGGCATCCCAATGGGCCGGCCTTCGTGTGATTGCAGCAGTACAGATTAGCGGCTGTTGTGCCGCCCTAATCTGTCCTGCTGCAATCACACGAAGGCCGGCCCTTTAACCTAAATCCCCCGTGCATCATACTCCCCAAACTCTTCTTTTAGCCGCTGATAAGCCGCCTCGATCTCCCCCGGTATGTCAACATGCGTGATAAACCTCTTTCCCGCCGGCCCATATCCATTCCTGTCGTCCCGCAATCTGGGTATTTCCCCCAGCAGCAGCTCCAGGAATCTTCCGGCCGGCCACAAATCGGAAAACCGGTTCCTGACACACAGGTTCTCATCAACCAGCGGCACAAACGGCGCATAACTGATCAGCCTCATTTCGTCCGTCAAAAACATTTCCAGGGATGCCCTGCTTCTTCTCTGCATCAGGGGGTCCTGCATTAAAATCACACTGCGGGCTGTGATCCCGGCGTTCCGAAGGACCTCAAGCCCGTTCTTTCCATTCTCACTGCAGTTTCCGGAGGTTTCCTCGAGCAGTATCCGTTTCTCATCGACGCCCCCGACCCGTACCGCAATTTTTTGGAAGATCTTTGCCTCACTGGCGTTGCTGATCTCCTTAAAACTGATCCCATACTCCGGGTTTGCAGCCACTGTTTTTCGTAACCGCATTGTGGAATGCCCCACGCCTCCGCAGAACACCAGCCAGTCCGCCAGCCCGTCCCGTAACCCCTTCGCGCCGCACAGGGCCACCGCCGGCAGGTCGTTGCCGAACACCATCAGCACATCTGCCTTCCCGATCCCATACCGGTATGTAATCTCCCGCCCGGAAAGATTATATACACTCCGGTCAGCCAGAAACCGGCACACCTGGTTCACATCTTCATATACCACATTCCTCACCTGCATTCCTTTACCGGACACTGACATTTCTTCTGATATCCACCGGGCGGTGGTTCGACTGCGCATCTTTATATAATTCCAGTTCAAAGATACATTTGTCCGCCCTGGTCACGGAAACGGTATATTCATAGATATAACCCGAATCCAGATAGGAAATTCTCTGTATTTTATATCCGGCCATCTTTGTCTTACAATTCAGCATTTCCGCATCCCGGTCGTTGATAACGATCGCCTCGATCATTTCCGTGGCGTGTTCCAGCTGAAGGGAATAATACTCACTCAGTGTATAATACAGGGAATTTTTCTCAAAATCAAACTTTTCCACGCCTTTAGCAAGATAATAGGGAATATACGTATTCTCAAGCAGGATAGGCTCCTGATCCGCACACCGCAGCCTTTTCAGATGAAACACCTCGGACTGTTCCCGGGGAAGCTTAAGCTGCTCCTTAATGAACTCACTTCCCTCAACCACCTCACAGGACAGGACCACAGAGGCCGGTTCTGCCCCAAGGCGACGCATATCTTCAGTAAAATTATACAGATAATTGATATTCCTCCTCATCTTCTGATCCGCGATATAGGACCCCTTTCCCCGATAACGCCTCACAAGCCCGTCCTCCGTCAATCGCCTCATGCATTGGCGCACCGTTGTCCTGCTCACATTGAGTATCTCACACAGCTTCATCTCCGGAAGCATCTGGTCTCCGGGCTTTAGGACCCCGGCCTGTATCTGTATGCGGATATAAGCCGCCAGTTGGATATAGAGTGCTCTCTCGCTGCTCTGTGAAAAATGAAAGGTCGTTCTAAAGTATTCTTCATCCATGTCTCTTGCCTCGTTCTATTTAATGACTCCCTGTGCCCAGGCTTCCAGGAAACAGATCAATTCTTCCGTGGAGGGACTTCTTCCCTTCCTCACATAAAATCCAGAATTTGCCACTCCCAGATACAGGGAATCTTCCAAACGAAAACCATGAATCTGACCGTAGACAAATCCCGCATTAAAATTGTCACCGGAGCCTGTAGTCAACAGCGGTGTTTCACAATACGGCCCGGATATGTTTTTCAATTCCCTGCCGTCGGTTCCGCACACTTCTCTGACAGAATGAATGACGATTGTATGGACCTGTATTTTTGTCCTGAGGAACCGGGCTAGTCCGGACAGCTCCATCCTGTTATAATCCGGGATACCAAGCCCCAGAATCCCGGCAACTTCGCAGGCTTCTTTTTTATTCAGGCTGAGCACCACCTGAAAATACTGCTGAAATTGTTCCAGGATCTGAAGAGCCAGCACGATATCTTTCCCGCTGCGTTTCTGTGGATCTGCCAAATCTATGAACAGCAGCCTTCGTTCCCTCTTTTGGGAAACCTCTGGAAGAATCTCCTGAATCAAATGCTCCCAGATATCGTTCATATGGATTAGCATCGTCCAGTTCAGAAATGCGCAAAACTCTGCGTGTTCTATCTGCTCTTTCAGCCTCCCAGGATCGACCGCTCTCGTAAGTGTGTCCCAGGATACCTCTTTTAATGGCTCCAGCTTGGAACTTATAATTTTCCCGTCCAGGAATTCCACCGCATCCGTATGGCCGGGGTTTGCGATGGAGATCAGGTTGTGTCCCCGTTGGATCTGCTCAAATATCCCATCCAGCTGCGGATATCCCAGGGCCCCGATATAGAGGATATCCACTCCCAGCTCCATCAGGGAACCGGAGAAAATCGGTCCGTTTCCTCCCAACTTTTTTTGAACAGTCACCATTTCGATATTGGTGCTCAACCCCGCGCTCTTTCGTATCCGCTCCCCGTACTCCTCGATATGGCAGATCCGCTCGTAGTGTCCTTCATCGATCCGTTTATCCACCACATGCACAATCTCATCGACAAAACCGTCAAAACCCACAAGCCCACTCTTTTTCTCCTGCGCAATAAGCTTAATTCTCCCGATCAATTCCCCGAACAATGCGTTCACCCCTTTGCATGTTATATGGACTCTCTGGCAAGTACTTTTAATGCCGGTACACGGCTGGCCGCCCGGTTCACAAGCAGATCAACCGTACCGGATAATGGAGCTTTTGCCTCGTTTAACTCATACTCCATTCCAAACTGGGGATATTTTCCGACCCCCAATGTGTGGTAGGGAAGAAGTTCCAGCCGCTCCACGTGTTTCAGCCCGGCTATCAATCCCAGGAGTCTGTCCATATTGTCTAATGAATCATTGATTCCGGCTAACAGCGGAACCCGGACCCAGATTCTTTTTCCTGCGTCATCTGCTTTTTTCAGATTTTCCAGGATCAGCTCATTGCCGGCTCCGGTATATTTCTTATGTAATCCGGAATCCATAAGTTTCACATCATAAAGGAACAGATCGATAAAGGGCAGACAGGGTTCGATTACTGTAAACGGCGCATACCCTGTGGTTTCCACCGCTGTAGAAATATGGTTTTCCTTCAGCTTCCTCAACAGCTGATACGTAAAATCCGGCTGAAAGAAAGGCTCCCCACCGCTGAGTGTGACACCGCCGCCGGTTCTTCGATAAAAGATTCTGTCCTTTTTGACTTCGTCCACGATCCCGCCCGTCTGCCTTTTCTGTCCGATCAGCTTTAAGGCCCCGCCCGGACATAACTCTATACACTTTGTACATTCTGTACACAGTCCCTGGTCCACCACTTTTCCGAATATGGGGCTGTCCCTCACCGCGCCGTTCGCACAGGTGGAAAGGCATTTCCCGCAGCCCACGCACAAGCTTTTCTGATATCCGATCTGGGGCGCCGGGTATCTGGATTCCGGATTAGAGCACCACCTGCACTTAAGAGGGCATCCCTTCAGGAACACCAGTGTCCGTATCCCGGGTCCGTCATGAATAGAGTACTTCTGGATATTGAAAATAATACCTTCCATCCGCTCCTCCTGTCACACCATATTACAGTGTTCTGTCCTGTCAATTATATTTTTCTGAAGTGACTGATCCAGATCTACGAAAAAAGCGCTGTAACCCGCAACGCGCACCAACAAATTCTTATAGTTTTCCGGATGTATCTGAGCATCCTTAAGTGTGTCGGCCGACACCACATTAAACTGCATATGCCAGCCTCCCAGCTCGAAATAGGTCCGGATCAGGGCCATAAACAACTCCAGCTGTTCGTCTGTCTTTAAGATATCGGGATTGAATTTCTGGTTCAGCAAAGTTCCATTTGATGCCTTTATGTGATCCAGCTTGGCAACAGATTTGATCACGGCCGTGGGGCCGTTTCGGTCCGCACCGATCGAAGGCGATACCCCGTCGGCCAACGGTGTTTTACTCTTTCTGCCGTTTGGCATCGCCGCCACGTCCATCCCCATAGGTACATTGGCGGATACCGGATAGAGCCCTGCGCGGAACCGGCCGCCTCTTGCGTTTGCATATGCAGACACCTCTGTACAATATTGACGGCCCGCACGCACCGCGTATTCATCCACCTCATCCAGATCATTGCCGTATTTGGGCGCATCCTCCAGGTCTCTTCGGAGCATTTCATAACCTTCGAAATCCTTTCGCATAGCCTCCAGAATCTGTGTCAGTGTATACTTTTTCTCGTCAAAGACCAGCTTTTTGACCGCCATCAGGGAATCCGCCACATCTGCGATCCCGACTCCCTGAGGGCCGGAGAAATTATATTTGGCACCGCCCTGTGTAACATCCTTCCCCTTCTCCAGACAATCCGGAAAAAGAGCAGATAACAACGGCAGCGGCAGAAGCTGCTGATGTGCCAGATCGATGGCATTTGCGCAGATGGTCATATGCTTTACAAAATAACTCACCTGCTCTTCGTACGCCCCGATGATCTCATCCATAGACTGGAATTCTAAAGGATCCTTTGTCCTTATTCCGGCCTGCTCACCGGTTAAAGCGCACACGCCCTGGTTTAATGCAAGCTCCAGACACTTTACCAGATTGAACATGCTTACATTGGCCCAGGCATCCATCTTCCCCGGCACCCCGGATTCCACACATCCGATCAGCGTGTAGCCTCTGGCCTCCTCCAGGCTCACTCCATCCTTTAGCAGAGCCGGGATAATAATCTCATCATTAAACAGATGCGGTTTACCGGAGCCCTGTGCGATATGCCTGCATACTTTGAACAAAAAATCGTCGGGTGTATTCTTATTCACCCGAACCGCCAGATTCGGCTGTGTCAGATTCATATTGCGCTCCGCGTCCATGCAAAGATAGGTGATCGCATTCGTATCATCCCGTCCCTCTTCATCGACACCTCCGATCGTCAGGATCTGCCCCAGGGAATAACCGCTGAAATAAGTGGCGTTGTCCAGATCATATACTTTCATCGTCTCAAAGAATTTGATAAATAGGCATTCGATGATTTCCTGTGCCTGTCCGGAGGTAATATTTCCTTCTTCCAATTCTTTTTGATAAAAAGGGTAGACCAGTCTGTCGTAGCGGTCCGTGGATACTCCGGTACCGTCTGTCTCCAGCTGTATCAGCATCTCCACAAACCAGAAGGTCTGCGTCGCCTCACGGAACGTTCTGGCCGGATGTTCGGGTACATGGCGGCAGACATCCGCGATCTCCAGCAGTTCTTTTCGGCGGGTGGGGTTCTTCTCTTTTCCTGCCAGTTCAAGTGCCAGGTCCGCATATCGGTTGGCAAAGCAAATGACCGACTCACAGGTGAGGATCACCGACTCATAAAAGATCCGCTTTTTCAGTGCTTCCGGATCAGTCAGATCCAGTTCGGCCAAAGCTCTTTTGTATTTTCCGATAATTCCGCAAAAACCCAGCCTGATGGGGGTCTCATAATCAGCGATCATATGACCGACCCCGTTTCTTAAGTAGAGCATTGGGTTAAAAACCCGGTGTGTGGTCAGCCATGCTTTTTTCGACTCCTCCGGCACGTATGCCATAGCCAGATCCTCGACCGTTTTCCCCTCCCAGTATGGAAATACTTCTTCCATCAATACACGGTAGGTCTCTTCCGATACATAAAATTTGTCTACCGGCCTGTCCCAGAAGGTCCCCAGCTCTTTCTTCACCCAGTTGGTCGTCGTCTCCGGAAAAATGGGAGAACTTCTCGGCGTACTGGCTGCATTTCCCACGATCAGTTCCCCTTCATGAATCCAGATCGTCATATTCTTGAGGATATGCTGCATCGCTTTGGCCCTTCGCAGAGCGATCGGCTCACCTTCCGTGCTGCAAAAGGACTCTGTGATCAAAACCGCACGTTCCGGACAGATCTGCGGAGTGACATTGCGTATCCATTCTCTTAATTCTTGTGTTCGCTTAAACTTTAAGGTTTCACCCATAACTTCCCCTCCATTTCCGTTTGGGACATGTCCATTTCGTCTTAAATTCACAGTGGTAATTGTAAGCTTGTATTGTCACTTTATCACCTGATCCTTATTCGAATGATCCGCCGTCATATAAGCGGCGATGATGATAATACTGCCGAACACAATTTTCTGCCAGAATCCATCCACACCGGTTACCGTCATGCCGTTACGGATCACCATCGCGATCGCCACTCCGATCATAGTATTTACAATCGATCCTCTTCCGCCCGCCAGGGAAGTGCCTCCAAGCGCCACTGCCGCAATAGCTAACAGGGTAAAGTCATCTCCCACATTCGGGTTACCGCTTGCCAGCTTCGACACAAACATGATACCCGCAAGCGCGTAACAGATACCCGCAAGCCCGAAGATCACGATCTTGACCTTCAGACTGGGTACCCCTGCCATCACTGCGCAACGCTCATTCGCTCCAATGGCATAGACCCGCTTTCCGAATTCGGTACCTGTCTGCAGAAACAGATACAAAAGGGCCAGAAGGATGCTGACCACAAAGACCACCGGGATCATACCGAGTTTCACGGACATCCAGTCTGTCAGATACCACTGTTTGGGATTCAGCTGTATCGTACCGCTGTTGGAAAAAACCAGGGCCAGGCTCTGCAGGACGGACATCATCCCCAGGCTGGCGATAAAAGACGGCACTTTAAAATAAGCGTGCAATACACCCACGATCACACCGGACAACAGCCCGCACAATAAGACGATCGGATAGATCACCGGCCCAAACTGCGGCGCAAATCGCACAAATAATACGGATGCCAGAGAGCAGACCGCCCCGATCGACAGGTCTGTGGAACCGATCATGATAATAAAAGTCACACCGCAGGCCATCACCAGCAAAGGACTGATATCCGTCAGGATATTCCCGATATTCCCCGGTTTCAGGAAGCTGCTGTTCATGACTCCAAAAACACCAATCAGCAGCAGCATGGCGAAGGTGCCTACGATAGCTGAGTTTAATCTGCTTTTTATCTTTCCCGCTTTTTGCATAACCTTCTCTCCCATCTACATCATATACTGTGCAATACTCACCTGATCCGGTTTCTTATTCTTTGGAGCATCCATACACGCGGTTACCAGACCGTCTTTCATCACCAATACCCGGTTGGATAATGCAATGCACTCGTCCAGGGTATCCCCCAGCACGATCACAGAGATTCCCTGTGCCGTTATCTTCCGGATCAGAGAATAGATTTCTTCCTTTGCCCCCACATCCACCCCTCTGGTGGGATGATTCAAAAGGAGAATCCCACAAGTACTCTGCAGCGCCCTTGCAAACACGACTTTCTGGGCATTGCCTCCGCTTAAGGACTGGATCACAGCGTCGGCCCCCGTACATTTGATCGCCAGTTTATCGATCCAGTAATTCCCTGTTTCCCTGATCCTTTTGGGGGACAGATAGAATCCTTTTTTCAGTTTTTTAAGGCTGGAAATCGATATATTTTCTCCGACGGACCGAATACCGATGATTCCCTCTACCCGTCTCTCCTTCGGCACTGTCAGTATTCCTTTTTTCAGGGCATCTGCCGGTGAATGGAATTTCTGTATTTTTCCGTTCAGACGAATGACTCCCTCTGTAATCTTGTCATCTCCGGCAATGGCAGAACACAGCTCTTCTTTGCCTGAGCCCACCACTCCACAGATCCCTAAGGCTTCCCCCTCATGAAGCTTGAATGTGACATCCTTGAAAGCGCCTCTCATGGACAGGTGCTCTACCTCCAATATCACTTTTTCTCCGGGATCTCTCTGGTCATTGATCTTAAAATACTCTCCCGAGGTACTCCGGCCCACCATCATCTCATAGAGTACCCCCTCATCCGCATCCCGGGTCCTGGTATGGCCTACGCTCTTCCCGTCCTTAAATACGTAGATCCGGTCGGTCAGCTCCAGAACCTCATCCAGCCGGTGAGAAACAAAAATAATGGAGTGCCCCTCCGCCTTGAGTTTTTTAACCTGTTGAAACAGCAGCCGTATCTCCGCCTCATTTAACAAAGAGGTAGGCTCGTCAAGCAGGATCAGATAATGCTCCGCCGAAGACAGACGCACAGACTGGAATACCTTGGCGATCTCTACCATCTGCCTGGTAGCAAAATTCAAATCACTGACTTTTTTTTCGGGTGCAATCCCCGGTGTCCCGACTTCCGTCAGAATCAATCTGGCCTGCCGGTTCATCTCTTTAAAGCTTACCGCTGCCCCCAGCCTTCGAAAATTCTTCTCGAATCCAAAAAATATATTCTGACCCACTGTCAGATTCGCGATCAGGGACTGTTCCTGATAAACCATGCCCACGCCCTGCCGGTTCGCCTCACTGGTTCCGGATGGGGCGTAGCGCTTCTGATTCCTATACATTTCCCCGGACGTGGCCGGCTGAAAACCCATGATAATCTTTAGTAATGTAGATTTTCCAGCACCATTTTCCCCTATGAGCCCCACGATCTCACCCGCATGAATCTCCATGTCTACCTGGTCCAAAGCCCGCATACCTGAAAATTCTTTGGATATGTTTTTGCATGAGAATATAACCGGTTCTCCCAACGCATTCACCTCCTATTTGACGATTTGCTTTCTGTTCCTGCTCCGGGACAAAACGATCACACAGATAATAATCAGTCCCTGAACGCCTTTTTGCAGCTCATTGGGCACTCCGACCATCACCATGCCATTCTGCAGGACGGCTACAATCAGCACACCGATCAACGTGTTGAGTACTCCTCCCTGTCCTCCGCTCATGGAGGTTCCTCCAACCACCACGGCAGTCAGTGTCGGGAACAGCAGATCCTGCCCGATATAGATCTGAGCAGTCCCAAGCTTCGCGGCTCCCATAACCCCAGCGAGTCCCAGGCATATTCCGGCCCAGACAAATACCAGAACTTTCACTTTCGTCACATTTACGCCTGACATCACCGGTATTTTCTCGTTATCCCCAATCGCAAATAGGTACCTGCCAAAAGCAGTTTTCTTCTCCAGGAACAGTGCTGCGGAAAAAACCGCGAAGGCAATCCAGGTCAGTACCGGCAGCCCCAATATTTTATAGAAATACAGATTTCGAAATGCTTCATCTGTAATCTGTGCTGGTATTCCCTTATAGGTCAGTACCCCAAGTCCATGTGCGATATACCCGGCGCTGAACGTAATAATAAAGGAAGGAAGCCTTAACTTTGTGTGGATCAGGCCTATCCCGCCACCGATCAGGGCGCACAGGATCACAGTGAACAGTATCCCAAGGTATCCCAGGTCTATCGAATTTCTCGTGTTCTGTACCAGCAGTCCCACAAAGCAGCCAGCGAATCCAACCATTCCCTCTACAGACAGATCAATTCCTCCCATCAGGATCACGAAAGTCGCTCCCAGGGAAGTCACCAGCAGGATCGATAACTGTTCCAGTAAACTGCCATACAGATTATGAATCGTCAGGAACTGCGGCGTTATCATACCGAATATAATCATCAAAACGGCCAGCAGTCCGATTGGCATCAATTTCATTACCAAAGCTTTTTTCTCACGCCGTTTCACCTCTTGTACGAACTCCTCGGCAATCGTATCCGGCATAGGTTCTGTTTTTTCATTTCGCATAATGCTTCACCTGTCCAACGTATTATAGAAATCAGGAGCTATCCATTGAGATAGCCCCTCACTTGTTCTGGTCTCTTTCGGGATTATTCCAATACTAACGGAGCCGATATCATGTCCATATAGTTTTCAAAATCAATCTCAGGTGTATTGTCTATGTAATTGGTAATAAAATCATTTACATTTTCCGGAGTCAATATCTGAGGTTCCGTATAGAAACAGCGCTGTTCTTTGGAAAGAGAAGTCACATCCACATCCTTGTTCCAGCATGCATACAGGAATGCGACACCCTGGCCGCCTTCCACCCAGGGATTAGCCCCCACTGTACCGGCCATATCTCCGGCCACGATGGCGTTCACGGCATCTGTGATCCCATCGAATCCCGTCACCTGAATCTTCCCATTTAATCCCTGGGCCTTTAACGATTCGACCACCGCCAGTGCCATCTCATCATTCGCACACCAGATCGCATCGATATTTTCCGCACCATATTTATTTAACCAGGTGTTCGTAAGTGTCTGTGCGGTCTGGGGATTCCAGTCTCCATTCTGTGCATCCAGAAGTTCCACATTGGGCGCTTCTTTGAGCGCTTCGTTCAGACCTGCGAAACGGTCAATGGACGCGGTATTCCCTTCCAGCCCTTTGATCGCCAGTATTTTCCCCTGATTTGGCGTCTTGAATTTCGAGAACATATTCAGGCAGAGTTCTTTTTCACTTTCTACCTGGCCGGGTGTTTGATGGAAGGCATAATATTCAAAATCCCACGGATACACCCCATCCGCATAAGACCATACGCTGCACCAGTAGGCTCCGGCTTCCTCACAGATCTTCGCTACAGAAGAGCAAACGGCCGCATTATTCGGATCGATGTAGATGATGGTATTTTCCCCGCCCCTGGCTACCATTGCCTGCACATCGCTTACCTGCTGGTCATCGCTGGCATCACAGGCGATAAATTGAATATCAAATTGATCCGCTCCCTTATATTCCGCAAATTGCTTTACAGCGTCATAGATCTGTACGTAATATGGATTTTCAATATTCCTGACCGAGATACCGATCACCAGCTTCTCACCGGAACCGGTACTTTCCGGCTTCTTGCCATCTGCATCTTCTGCTTCCTGCTTCTGCGTCCCCTGCTCTGTCTGTTCTGAATTCCCCTGATTCTGCGTCGTATTTGCCGTGGTGGATGTTTCGTCTTTCTCCCCACATGCCGTGAATACCAACACCATACTTAAGCTTAATGCCAATGCCAATAATTTTCTTTTCATGCTCTACCTCCTCCTGTAGGCTGCTGAACTTTACCATTTGTTTCTCATTCTTTTCGCTTCTTCTGCGGTTACTCCGAGCACAACCGGCGTAGAACGATAACCAACTCCCATCCGGTCTATCCCCATATCAATGAGCCGGAAAAATTGTTCCCGTGTGCGTATACCACCCGCCCCCTTTACTTTGCACCGCCCGTTGACCGTTTCTATGATTGCCTCCACAATTTCGGCTGTCGCACCTTCATTCTTCCCTCCGGTAAAGAATCCGGTAGATGTTTTCACAAAATCGGCGCCGGCCTGTACAGCAATTTCCGCCGCCTGTCTTACTTCATCAAGCGTCAGCGCATCTGTTTCAAGTATAACCTTGACCTGTGTCCCATACTTATGGCACACTTCACAGACCGCACGGATATCCGCTTCGGCTTCCGTCCACATATGGCTGCGGATCCATCCATAGTTGGCAACGATGTCCAGCTCGAAGATATCCCCTCTCTTACAGTATTCCTCCGCCTGCATAACCTTGGACGCAGTCGTGGAAAGCCCAAAGGGGAAATCACAGACTGCGCAGATCATCGTATCCGTATCCTTTGTCAGTTCCGCCGCGATGTCTATAGAAGCGGGATTCACACACACGGTTTTACAGCCAAAATCAATCCCTTCCTGTATATACCTTCTGATCTCATCCTGGGTAAATTCAGGCTTTAACACGGATTGGTCGATGTAGGCCGCCAGCTCCCTGACAGACATCTCACACGCTTTTTTTTCTGGTTTCATCTGCATACCTCCTAGTAAATAGTTGTTCTGATATGTTACATACATTTGATATATTTATATTATATTGTATATTACATCAAAAGTCTACCTGAAATTTCCATTTCAGACTTTTTTATGAATTAGTTACAAATTTGTGGGATAAATTTTTACATTTCATTTTCATACTTTCTGGTTCTTCGTTCTTCCTTGGGCTTAACCAAACGGAGCTATCTTCGCAAGTGTTAGTTGAATTTTAGACTTTCCTATGATAGAATTTAATTCAAACGTATTATTTGTATGCTACAATTATTGTTCCTGCTAAAGTCCCAAATATAGTTACCCCCCGTAACTGTACTCTCATTTCTACATTCTCACTTCGGCTATCCGCCATTTATACGAAAGATAATAATGTAACAGGGAAGGGAATTCCAATGGATATCGATTATTTCAAACAGACATTTCAGTTTGCTCAGGACAGCAATACACCGTTATATGAACAATTAGCCGCCTACATTAAGATCCAGATCCAGGCCGGGATATTAAAACCGGGGGATCAGATGATAGCGGAGAACAGCTTATGTGAAATATTGAATATTAGCAGAACCACCGTGCGTCAATGCATGAACCGTTTGGTGGAAGAAGGCCTTTTAGTGCGATACCGCGGAAAAGGTTCCTTTATCGCGGATCAGAAGATGAGACGCAATATCAACTATCTGTATAATTTTACCGAGAACATGCTGAGCTTGGGCGCCGTTCCCAGTTCCGTAGTCTTAATAAACGAGCTGGTAGAGACAGACGAATACATCCGTGAAAAGCTGCAGCTCCCCCTGGGACAGACAAAAGCATTTCACCTGACAAGACTGCGCTGTGCCAACGGTGAGCCGATCCTTCTGGAAAATACCTACATCCCTTATTATCTGTGTGTAGGAATCGAGCAGTTTGACTTTGGCGCGATCTCATTGTATCATACGCTCAGTGAACGCTATTCCCTGAATCTGCATCATGCCTCTGAGACAATCGAAGCTGTTATAATCAATAAAAAAGAGGCTGAATTATTAAACTGCAAACCCAAAGTCGCCGGTTATAAAATTCAGCGTATTTCCCATCTGGATTCCGGTTTTATCTTTGAATTCACCACCTCAATCACCAGGGCTGACAAATGTATGTTTCAGTTAGAGCTGTATAAGAACAACGCGCCGAACAAAAATCCTGTGGATATCACCAGACATGTGAATCTGTAAGGAACCCTGGACCGCGGCACCGGCCCACCCGGACATAACTTTCCTCTTTCCGGATACTGAAACACCACAGACCGGAGAGATTTTGGAAAATATAGAAAAAGCAGGAGGATCATAGAATGAGTAAGAATGTCGAAACCATGTTAAAACTGCAGAACGGAAGCGATGTACGCGGAATCGCTACCGAGGGTGTAAAGGGAGAATCCATCAACCTGACACCGGATGCCGCCAATCAGATCGCCCAGGCCTTCGTCCTGTGGTTATCCGGTAAATTATCAAAACCGGCGGACCAGATCGCCGTCGGAGTCGGCTGTGATTCCCGCATATCCGGCCCGGAACTGAAAGCGGCGATCCTCAAAGGAGTATCTGCCGCCGGAAGCAGCGTCACGGACTGCGGGCTGGCTACCACTCCGGGTATGTTCATGTCTATCGTATTTCCGGAATCGCATTTTGATGGTTCCATCATGATCACCGCCAGCCATCTTCCTTTTAACAGAAATGGCATGAAGTTTTTTGATGCCGACGGCGGTCTGGAACATGATGACATCACGGCTATCCTGAACACTGCCGCTGATCTTGAGGTACAGACTGCTGATCTGTCCAACGTCCCCTCTTTCGCACTGATCGATGTGTATGCCAGGCATCTGTCCGACACGATCCGCAGTAGTGTGCAGGCAGATGACTACGAGCATCCACTGAGCGGTCTGAAAATCGTCGTGGATGCCGGCAACGGTGCGGGCGGGTTCTTTGTGGATAAAATTCTGAAACCGCTTGGCGCGGATGCCGGGGGCAGCCAGTTCCTGGAACCGGACGGCATGTTTCCCAACCATATCCCGAATCCCGAAAACAAAGCCGCTATGGAAGCCATCCGTTCCGCCACGGTGGATCACGGCGCTGACTTAGGACTGATTTTCGATACCGATGTAGACCGCATGTCGGCAGTACTGCCGGATGGCACAGAAGTGAACCGGGACGCGATCATCGCTATGGTAGCGGCGATTCTGGCTCCGGAGTATCCCGGCGGGACCATCGTCACGGATTCTGTCACCTCCCACCGGCTTACGTATTTTCTGGAGGAAATCCTTCATATGAAGCACCACTGCTTCAAACGGGGATATAAAAACGTCATCAACGAATGTAAACGGCTGAACGGGGAAGGCATCCTGTCTCCCCTGGCCATGGAGACCTCCGGTCACGGTGCGCTGAAGGAGAATTATTATCTGGATGACGGCGCTTTCCTGGCTGTCAAGCTGCTGATCGCCGTGGCCCGCTCCGCCAGGGAAGGCAAAAAAATAGCCTCTCTGATCGAGAAGCTTCCGCCTCTGTTCGAGGACCGGGAATATCGTTTCAAGATCCGGACGGATGATTTCAAAACCTATGGCCAGACAGTGCTTCAGGCTTTTGAGGAACGCGCCAAAGCAAAGGGTTATCATCTGCCGAAATCCTATGAAGGTGTTCGGATCTCTTTTGACAACGACCAGATCAAAGGCTGGGTGCTTCTGCGTCTGTCCCTGCACGATCCGGTGATGCCGCTGAATATTGAGGGCAGCCGGGAAGGGGATTGTGACCGTCTGGTGGAAATTACCCGCCAACTATTGGAAGGCTTTGAACTGCTCGATATGACCGTACTGGATTAAGCCCCGAAGAACATTTCCCCTTGACCAGCGGTTTGGGGACATGTCCATTCTGCCTTATTATGGAAAAGGCAGAATGGACATGTCCCCAATTGTCTGCTCAGAAATCTATCTCATCGGGCACCAATCCAGACCCGCCAATATAACCCATCTTATTAATCTGCTCCATATCATCCCTGGAAATCTTAAAATCAAACACCTCCGCATTCTCCCTGATCCTGCCAGGAGTCACAGACTTAGGCAGCGGAAGCACCTCATTTTGCAGACACCAGCGGATACACAGCTGCGCCACCGACTTCTCATACTTGCCCGCGATGGATTTTAATGTGGGATTCGTAAGCATTCTTCCCGTCCCCAGCGGGCTCCACGCTTCAACCAAAATATCATGCTGTCTGCAATATTCCACGGTCTCCCTCTGCATCTGGCCCGGATGGAACTCGATCTGGTCCACCATCGGCTGGATCTCAGCCTCCGCCATCAGAGGTTCCATATGATGAGGCATGAAATTGCTCAGACCGATCGCCCGGATTCTGCCGTCTTTGTAAAGCTGTTCAAAAGCCCTCCAGGTGGATAGATTCCATTCCTGCCAGTTTTCAAACTGGTTAGCCACGGCCGGCCAGTGGATCAGGTAAAGATCCAGATATTCAAGCCCCAGATCCTTCATGGTTTTCTCAAAGGCCGCCATTGTTTTGTCATATCCTCTATGCACATTCCACAGCTTGCTGGTCACAAAGAGCTCTTCACGTTTCGCATCGGCCTCCCGGATGCCTTGTCCGACACTGGCTTCATTGTCATAAGCCGCTGCTGTGTCTATATGGACATATCCTGCTTCCAGTGCACATTTTACTGCCTGAACAGCCGTCTCACCGTCCGGCGTCTGCCAGGTCCCGAAACCGACACAGGGGATCCGCACCCCGTTATTGAGCATCCAAAAATCTTTCACAGAATCCATATACATCCTCCTCATTCACAATCTTCTGGTTCCTATTTTAGCACTTTTTACCAAAGATGTACATGAAAACATGGTATTTCTATGTCCAAATTTTCTTTTCATAACGTGGATTTCAGATACCCCGACCGGTTCGGATAACACACAGGAATCTTCCTCAAAGACCGTTTACGCAGTTAAAAGGATGATTGCCCTGTAACACATTTACCACTTCCTCGGCCACTTTGCGCTGCAGGGCAGCTATCGCTACCTCGCTGTACCAGGCGCTGTGAGGAGTGGCAATGACATTTGGGAAGTGCAGCAGTTCATTGTCAGGCCCGGCCGGTTCCTGTTCAAATACATCTATCCCGGCTCCGGCGATCTCATTAGCCTTCAGGGCCTCAATCAGGGCTGCCTCATCGATGATCCCGCCTCTGGCTGTATTGATGATATAGGCTGAGGATTTCATTTTATGGAATTCTTCTTTTCCGATTATGTGATAGGTGTCTTTGGTCAGAGGACAATGGACCGATATGAAGTCGCTTTCTTTTATAATCTGATCCATTTCCGCCAACATGACACCGGCTTCCTCTGCCATCTGTTCCGAGATATAGGGATCAAAAGCCAGGATGCGGATACCGAAACCTTTCAGTTTCCCGGCCACCAGCTGTGGAATCCTTCCGAAGCCAACCAGGCCGACGGTACATTCCCGGAGGCGGTATAAGGGGACGACACTGCGATATCCCCAGTCGCCGTTTCGGAAAGCATCGGTAAGTATGGGAAGCTTCCTGCCTAGTGCCAGGATCATGGCTACGGCGTGATCGGATACTTCTTCTACCCCATAGTCGGGCACATTGCATACATAAATCCCTTTTTTTGCCGCAGCTTCGCAGTCGATATTGTTTACACCGATGCCGTATTTAATGATCATCCTGGCCTGCTTCATGTGGGAGATTACTTCTGCATTGATGTCAGAGTATTGGGTGATCACTGCCTGCGCATCCTCAACGATCGGAATCAGATCTTTTGTCTCTTTTGCCTGATAATCCTTAAGCGTAAATCCGGCACCTTCGATAATGCTGCGCTCTGTTTCGATAGATTCATATTGATAATCGGTTATTACAGCTTTCATATAGTTGTGCTCAGGAGCTGTGTGTGTCAGAGATCACAATTTCCCTCATTTGCCTGGTCTTTTGTACATTGGTCAGGCACACAGCCCCTTCTCTCCTTTCGATTCCAGAAATAGTCATTATAATATATTACTCTTCTCTGCGATCAGATAAGCGCCCAGGGAGGAAAGCGAATTGCCTTCTTCCGGTACAAATTCCTCAACTGTGCCGAAGCCTCCCTCATACTTCAGGATATCGGTCAGTGCCTGTCTGAGAGGATTTTTTCCGCTTACCACTACTTTGACATTTCCGCCGGCCCGTACGGCATCCGAATTTTTGATCGCCGTGATATCCCCCTGTAAGCTGGCCCCCAGTATGTAATTTGCTATTTTTTCCGTATCTTCCTCTACGAACAGGCTAAGAATACGGCCGGAAAAGCACGCGCGTCCCAAACCGGTTTTCTTCGCGTTTTCATATCCCAGCAGAAGCCATTCCCGATCATAGGAAGCTTCCTCCACAAACTTTCGTCCTACTGATTTTGCTAAGATCGTATCGTTCGTGATCGATGCCAGCAGTTCCCCGGATATAGAGGTGAGACAGCCGGTGATCTTACCGTCCGCATCCACTGCCACGAATTTGTTATGGGAACCGGGCAGAACCAGCAGCATTGGATTGCCGTCGAAGAACCGGTCCATCAGCGCGATGCTTTCTACTTCTTCTCCCCGCATAATGTCCATGGCCTCATAATTTTCCACGGAAACATTGTCGGCCGCGTTCTTGATTCCGGGTATAAAGTGGATCGGAATGGGGCAGATCTGAGGCAGATCCACAGCCACTGTCGCCCTGGCCAGATCATATAAGTCCGCCGGAGCGCTTAGGTGCGGAATTACGACGATTCCCACATCGGAAGTAATCATGCCGCTGGCAATGATCCTGCGGATATTATCATAGGATAATTCTTTCTTTGCCAGGAGCGTATCCAGACAGTCTTTCACAGCCATTTTCAATTTTTCATTGCTGCCGTCAATCGCCGTGTTGCGGACTCCTACCTGCCTTTTTTCTTCCGCGATCTTGTTCCTGCTTTGATCCCACAGAATGCACCTGGTATTCGTCGTTCCTCCGTCAATTGTAATGATATACCCTGATAAGGTACTATTTTCCATTTAACCACCCCGCGTCTGAATTATCTGTATTAATAGTCAGCTACCGTGTAGATATGTTTTCCGCCCTTTAACGGGCCCTTCTTCAGATCTTCCAGTGTCTCGTCCGTGAATCTCTGGGTCACTTTATCACAGGGAGGAAGTTCTCCGGCCGGCCATTTGGCGATCACGTCATTGACCAGCTTCTCCAGATAATCCAGAAGCGCTTCTGTCGCGGGAATGGCTTTTTCTGCCGTCGCCAGCTTGGCTGCGCCAACCACACCTTCCGGATTACCGATCACTTCGATCGTGCCTGCTCCTGCGTGGCAGTACCATTTAACGGCTCTGCCGTAGATGTTGCCGGCATTGTCGATATGTCCGGGAGGTAAGAAGGTATGAAGCTCGGTATTCGGCGCATCCTCCATATGGATCATCTCCGGGAACAGCGCCAGGGAAAAAGAAGTTTCCTGTTCATCCGCATGGTTGAAGGGGGTCTCAAATTTACATTTCGGATCACCGACCCGCAGATATTCAGGAATCGCATAATACCAGTTCACATTCATGAATACGCCGGGGACCTGATATTTCCTTGCGAACTGATGGATCGCGGTGGGAATTACATATTCCTGACCATGCCCGTTTAACAGGATCACTTTGCGGTACCCGGCATTCCAGAAACCAGCCAGCACCTGGGCGATATAGTCACAAAATGTATTTTCATTGATCGGAACGGTTCCGGGCATTCCCATGTGATGGTAAGGATGGGAGCCGAACCAGATCGGCTGGGAAACGGTACAACCGGTCTTTTTCGCCACCTGTTCTGCCATTCTGGTCACCAGGAACGTATCTTCACCGTAGCATGCATGGGCCCCGTGGCATTCTGTGGAGCCGATCGGCAGAATTAATACATCGTTGGTCTTCAGCCGCTCTTCACTCTGTTTCATCGTCATGTTCTGGAAGTAGATCGGTTCGTCCGAATCCATATAACCAGCTACTTTTACTTCCTGCGGGTAAGGTATTTGCCATTTGCTCATTGTAAAATCCTCCTCTTAACATTTGCTCGTCTATGTTTTCTATTTGTCTTTTATTATTAAATGGTTCCAAAATATAATTATCAGTTTCAGATCTTAAAAATGAATCTACTTCTTACTGTTCTTGTTCTTTAGACTATAGTTTTTAGAGCTATTGTTTTTAGATCTATTGTTTTGGTACAATACTGCAATTATATATTTATTTTTGCGTACCAAATCGGCTACTGCACATTCCTGACATAATTGCGCGCTGTATTTGTCAGGCTTTCATAATCGTCCTGTGCTATTTTTTTGAGATCCACCAGATTCCCGCCTACCCCGACACTGCAGCAGCCCGCATCGATAAAGGTCCTGGAATTAGTGGGTGTAATTCCACCAACCGCAGATACCGGAATGTGTCTGAGCGGCCCCCGGACAGCTTTGATATAATCAAGTCCCAGAGTCCCGGCCGGAAACAGCTTGACGATATCCGCACCAGCTTCCCATGCTTCTACCATCTCTGTAGGTGTGAGCGCACCAGGAATAGATATTCTGCCTGCTTCCTTGGTCTTTCGGATGACATCCTGGTTTTTATTGGGTGAAATTATGTATTCCGCTCCGGCTTGCACACAGGCAGTCACTTCCTGAGCGCTTAATACCGTCCCGGCTCCCAGACAGATCCTCTCCGCAAAAGTTTCCTTAAGGCTTCGGATCATCTCATACGTCTGTTCGACACTCTCCGGGCTCCTATGATCGATCGCAATTTCCAGACAGGAAATACCGCCTTTTATGATTGCATCCGCTGTCTTTTGAATCTGCTCTTTTTTCACTCCGCGGACGATTGCTATGATCTTTTGCCGAAGCAGCTTCTGTAACACATTGTTTTCCTCCATCCGGTTACCTACCTTCCCAAATATCCCCCATCTATCGGAATCACTGCTCCTGTTACATAGTCCGATGCCTGCGATGCCAGAAAAATAACAGTCCCGATCAGATCTTCCGGTTTTCCCCAGCGGCGGGCCGGAATCCTGAGGGAAATTTCTTCATTTCGCTTCGGATCATTGATAAGTGCCGTGTTCAGAGGGGTGTCCATATATCCGGGCGCTATTGCGTTCACCTGAATTCCCATTCCTGCCCACTCATTGGAGAATGCTTTGGTCAGCTGAGCCACCGCCCCTTTGGAAGCCGCATACGGAGAACAGCGGTATCCCCCGAAAAAACTTAACATAGACGCCACATTGATAATTTTACCGCCCCCGCCAGTCTTCATTATCCTGGCAGCCATCTGGCTGAGTTCAAATACAGCAGTTACATTCAGTTCCATCAGCCGGTCCCAAGCACTGATCTCAATATCCTCCGCTGCACCGCGGACCTGCATCCCGGCATTGTTCACCAGAATATCTACTCCTCCAAGCTTATCGGCTGCCTCTTCAAATCCAGCCCTCAGGCTTTCCCGATCTAACAGATCTGCCCGAATACCGTAAAATCTGCCGCCCTGCTGTGACAATTCCCCGGCCTTTTTTTCAATGTCAGGCATAACATCCAGAATCGCAACTTCCGCTTTTGCCTGTGCCAGCCCTACGGCAATACTGCAACCCAACCCGGAACCGGCCCCGGTTACAATCGCCCTCTTTCCTTCCAGGCTAAATAAATCCATTCAAATCCACCTCCCATCTGAATTCCCTGACAGAGAATACCTCTTGAATATTATTTGAATATCTTTTGAATACCATTGGTATACCATATTTTGATATTATCATAGAACATTTCATTATGCAAGTATTTTTTTAATTGTCATTTAATTTTCCGTTATGAAGCTGTCACATCTGCACACATAGGTGATCCATTCTACTGTTCTGACATTCCTATCCTAACTAACAGTACTGTTAGCTTAAATATGTGTCAGCACATTACACCGTTTACGAACCTTCCACACGATAAAAGCCTTTTGTAAAGCAGGGCGGAAGGGAAGCGGCGTGTCTTGGGGAGCCGGGCAGCAAATCTCGCGGGGCCAAATCACTTGAGGCCGGGCCTTAGAACGGCTTA
>NZ_JAWDIY010000056.1:0-23636 GCF_032380655.1 Diplocloster hominis
TGGTCTTTTGAATAGGGAGGAGCAGGTGGTTGGCTGGAATTGTTGGAATTGTTGGAAAATTGAAAATAGATCTTGAGGAATACTATATCTTGTGGTATATTGGACTGTGCATACAATACATAGTAAAGCTGGAAGAGATGAGGATTGGGAGAATGGACATTATTAAAAGAGACGGTACGAAAGAAGAATACTGTGCGGTTAAGATCAGAAATGCGGTAAATGCGGCATTTGCAAGTGTAGAGGAACAGGTGGAGGACCGGACTCTGGATGAGATTACTTCTCAGGTGGAGAGTAAGATACGGCAGATGTGGGGGGACGGAATCGCCATCCATGTGGAAGATATCCAGGATATGGTGGAAAAGACGCTGATGGAACGGAATTACTATCCGGTCATGAAGAGCTATATCCTTTATCGGGAAGAAAGAGCGCAGAAGAGAAGGACGCGGCATCAGCTGGCGGAGTATTTACAGGGACTGCCGGGAATCCGGGATGTGCTGCGGGATATTCAGCGGGATTACCCGGATGAGGGGTATGGACTGGCTCATCTGCAGGCCAAGTTTCTGGCGTTTTATAAACCGGGTATGGGACAACGGGAGAGCGTGGATGCCCTGCTGCGGGCGGCGGTGGAGCTGACGACCCAGGAAGCGCCGGATTGGGAGTTTATTGCCGCCAGATTCCGGATGCTGCTGTTTCATGAACAGGTCAGAACGGAATGCGGGAACAGGGGAATCCATAATTTTTATGAGAAACTGGTCTATTTGACAGAGAATCATCTGTATGGACCTTATATCCTGCAGACGTATTCCAAAGAGGAGATCGAGGAGTTTGCAGAGTTTATGGAACCGGCCAGGGATCACCTGTTTACGTATTCCGCGCTGGAATTGCTGCTGAAGCGATATGTGATTAAGGACCGGTCGAATATTCCGCTGGAGACGCCGCAGGAGATGTTTTTGGGAATCGCCATGCATTTGGCGGTACCGGAGAAACAGGGCAGAAGAGACTGGGTCCTGCGCTTTTATGAGATGCTGAGCCGGCTGCAGGTGACGATGGCGACACCTACCCTTTCCAACGCGCGCAAGCCCTTTCACCAGCTCTCCTCCTGCTTTATCGACACAGTGCCGGACAGCCTGGAGGGAATCTACCGCAGCATCGATAATTTTGCTAAGGTCAGCAAGCTGGGCGGCGGTATGGGGCTTTATTTTGGAAAGGTCCGGGCCAGCGGCAGCAGTATCCAGGGATTTCCCGGGGTGGCCGGCGGTGTGATCCGCTGGATCAAACTGGCCAATGATACGGCTGTGGCGGTAGACCAGCTGGGGATGCGCCAGGGGGCTGTGGCGGTCTATCTGGATGCGTGGCACCGGGATCTGCCGGAATTCCTGAACCTGAGGACCAACAACGGGGATGACCGGATGAAGGCGCATGATGTGTTCCCGGCTGTCTGTTATCCGGATCTGTTCTGGAAGCTTGCGAAAGAGAATATAGAAGCGGACTGGTATCTCATGTGCCCTCACGATATCCTTTTGGCAAAGGGATATGCGCTGGAGGACAGCTACGGTGAGGAGTGGGAGCGCAGATACTGGGAATGTGTCCATGACAGCCGGATCGTGAAGCGGGTGATACCGGTCAAAGATGTGATCCGTCTGATTATTAAAAGTGCGGTGGAGACGGGGACTCCATTCACCTTTAACAGGGATCATGTAAACAGGGCGAATCCCAACAGCCATCGGGGCATGATCTACTGCAGTAATCTCTGTACGGAGATCGCTCAGAATATGAGCGGGATCGAAAGCCTCGATCAGACGGTGGAAACGGTAGACGGGGAAACGGTGATCGTGACCAGGACCAAACCGGGTGATTTTGTGGTCTGTAACCTGGCCAGTCTGTCTCTTGGCAGGATAGAGGTCGGGAATCCGGAAGAGATCCAGCGGATCACGGCCAGCGCGGTCCGTGCCCTTGACAATGTGATCGATCTGAATTTCTATCCGCTGCCCTACGCGAAAATCACCAACCGCAGATACCGGCCGGTAGGCCTTGGCATCAGCGGGTATCATCATATGCTTGCGCAAAACAAAATCATGTGGGAAAGCAAACAGCATCTGGAATTCGCGGACAAGGTTTTTGAGGAGATCAATTATGCGGCGGTTAAGGCCAGCTGTGAAATCGCGGAGGAAAAAGGAAAATATGAATATTTTTCCGGCAGTGACTGGGAAACCGGCGCTTATTTCAGAAAACGGGGGTATGACTCCGGCCGTTGGCGGGAGCTGGCTGACAGAGTGGCTGCCCATGGACTGCGCAACGGTTATCTGATGGCGGTGGCGCCCACCAGCAGTACCAGTATGATCGCGGGAACCACAGCCGGGCTGGATCCGATCATGAACCGGTATTTCCTGGAGGAGAAGAAAAACGGGCTGGTTCCCCGGGTGGCTCCTGAACTGTCCGCCCAGACATACTGGTACTATAAAAACGCCCATCTGATCGACCAGGGCTGGTCCGTGCGTGCCTGCGGGGTCAGGCAAAGACATATTGACCAGGCGCAGAGCATGAATCTTTATATTACCAATGACTATACGTTCCGCAAAGTCCTGGACCTGTATCTGCTGGCCTGGGAAGAGGGAGTTAAGACGATCTATTACATCCGTTCCAAGAGCCTGGAAGTGGAAGAATGTGAGTCCTGCTCTTCCTGACAGATAGATTCCGGGAAAAATGTCAGAGAAAAACATTACAAGGGGGAAACCAATGCAGCATTTAAAGAAAAAACCGCTATTTAACCCGCAGGGGGATATAGACGTACAGAACCGCCGGATGATCGGCGGGAACACCACGAATCTGAATGATTTTAACAATATGAAATACGCATGGGCCAGCGACTGGTACCGGCAGGCCATGAATAACTTCTGGGTGCCCGAGGAGATCAATCTGGGAGTGGATAAGAAGGAATATCCGGGCCTTCCGGCACCGGAGCGCAGGGCCTATGATAAGATCCTGTCCTTTCTGATTTTCCTGGACAGTATCCAGACGGCCAACCTTCCCTCGATCGGAGAATACATCACGGCCAATGAAGTGAACCTGTGCCTTTCCATCCAGACATTCCAGGAAGCGGTCCATTCCCAGAGCTACAGCTATATGTTGGATACGATCTGCGAACCCCAGCAGAGAAACGAGGTGCTTTATCAGTGGAAAAATGATGAGCATCTGCTGGCCAGAAATACGTTTATCGGCGATCTCTACAACGAATTCCAGAAAGACCAGAGCCCATATACACTGGCTAAGACCGCAGTCGCCAACTATATCCTGGAGGGAGTCTATTTCTACAGCGGCTTTATGTTCTTCTACAATCTGGGGCGAAACAACCGGATGCCCGGTTCCGTACAGGAGATCCGCTACATCAACCGGGATGAGAATACCCACCTGTGGCTGTTCCGCAATATCCTGCTGGAGCTCAAAAAGGAAGAACCCGATTTATTTACTCCTGAAAAAGTGAAGGGATACCGGGAGATGATCCGGGAAGGCTGCGAACAGGAGATCCGTTGGGGACATTATGCGATCGGAGATGAAGTCCAGGGACTCACGAAAGCTATGGTTACCGATTACATTCAGTATTTGGGCAACCTGCGCTGTACGAACCTGGGATTCGAGAAACTATACGAGGGTCATGATGCAGAACCGTCCAGCATGAATTGGGTCAGCCAGTTCTCCAACGCGAACCTGATCAAAACAGATTTTTTCGAAGCACGCAGCACGGCATATGCAAAGAGCAGCGCGCTGGTTGATGATTTATAAATAAAAAAAGCAGCTTTAAGAAGCTCTCTGCCTGAACAAAAAATCTACCGGTCAATATACTGACCGGTAGATTTCATCTATATTCTTTAACGTTGGCTGATAGGGACTGTTCTTCAGGAGTTTTTGCTGCAGGTTCTGAATATTACGGGCATAAGCGTGCAGATCCGTTAGCCGTACCCCATAAGTTTGCAGAGGCTGTGACGGCAGGACTGCCTGAATCAGGGCCTCCAGCCGATTAAGGGCGCTTTCCTGGGAGCAGTCCAGCAGATCGGACAGGTAGGCGGTCAGGGTGCGGATCTTGGAATCCGGGACATTTTTTTCATAACATTTTAAAACTGTGGTAAATAACGCGCGGACTACCTGGCCATGCGGAATCCGCAGCTGAGATCCCAGCGGATGGGCAAGGGCATGAATCATACCGCAGCCGGCGTTGCTGATCGCGATACCGCCGTATGTCCCTGCCAGCAGATAATTGTCCAGAGATTGAAACCGGCTTTCCGGTCCATGAGCCGCAATATCCATGTACCCTCTCAAAACCAAATCGATCGTTTTCTTAGAATAGAGTTCTGTAAAAGGAGTCGCGGCCGGGGAGAGATAAGATTCCACTCCGTGACAGAGAGCATCAAACGAGCTGATCGCAAAGTATGAATAAGGAAGAGTTTTCAGAAGCTCTGGGATCAGGACGGCATAGTCTGCATACAGGGAATCATCCGTCAGGCCCAGCTTGGTATGTAAAGAGATCATGTTGAGATTGGAAATGTTGGTGATTTCGCTGCCTGTGCCGCAGGTCGTCGGCACCAGGATCAGGTTATGGCTTCGGACAGCCGGAACAGATTTCTCGAACAAATCCAGAGCCGGCGTGATCCGTTTCAAGGAAAAAAGTTTCGCGATATCCATGATGGAACCGCCGCCGATGGCGATCACCCTGTCATAAGCAGTATAAAGAATATCATTATAAATGTATTCCACCATCTGATCAGAAGGCTCACCCTCCGAATAATCACTGGGTATAATAAGCGCGGCAGTTTTGATTTTTTCCCGGAACCAGGTATCCGCGATTTTCTGATTCGTGATCAGCAGATCCTTAGGGCCGATCAAAAACTTTCTGGTAAATTCATCAAAATGATCAAAATATAAAATATTGGGCCGGACAGAGAAGCAGTTCATACACATCCCCTCTTTCTTAATCAGATCATTTATTAAATTTTCTATGATTAGTTTACTCTATCCTTCAATTATTTACAAGAAATATTTTAAGCCTGCATCAGTTTAACTTATTAAAAGATACAGGGCAAAAGGGGACATGTCCATTCCGGTTTGGGACAGGTACAAATTGATTTGTACCTGTCCCAAACCGGAATGGACATGTCCCCTTTTGCCCCGCATCTTTTATTTGCGTCCGATAGAAAATCATGGTATGATTGTGTCAGAATATTTGACAGGGAGGTATGAGAAGATGAGTGAATTTATTATTACAACGGACAATACGTCGGATTTACCGGATAGTTATATTAGTGAAAATGATCTGGACCTATTGTTTTTATCCTATACAATTGACGGGGAGACCTATGAGCGTGAAAATCAGCTGTCAGCGTCCGAATTCTATAAGAGAATGAGAAATGGCTCCATGCCGACTACCGCGCAGATTAACCCGGATATGGCGAAAGAAAAGTTTACAAAGTATCTGAAGGAAGGAAAAGACATTCTGCATATTTCTTTTTCGTCCGGCTTAAGCGGCAGCTATAACAGCTGCAGGATCGCTGCGGAAGAGCTGCAGGAAGATTTTCCCGACCGGCGGATCGTGGTCGTGGATTCTCTGTGCGCGTCCCTGGGTGAAGGGCTGCTGGTCCACAAAGCGGTATGCCTGAAAAAAGAGGGGAAATCTCTGGCTGAGATTACAGAATGGCTGGAAGAAAATAAAATGCATCTGTGTCACAACTTTACGGTGGACGATCTGAATCATCTCTATCGCGGCGGACGGGTTTCCAAGGCGGCAGCTGTGTTCGGGACGATGGTGAATATTAAACCGGTTCTGCATGTGGATGATGACGGACACCTGGTTCCTGTCTCTAAAGTGCGGGGGCGTAAAAAGTCACTGACCACGCTGGTTGATAATATGGAAAAACAGGTTGGAAATTATGAAAACGACACTATTTTCATCAGCCATGGGGATTGCCTTACGGATGCGGAATTCGTGGCGCGGCTGGTTAAGGAGCGCTTCGGGATACAGTCGTTCCTGATCAATACGGTTGGACCTACGATCGGCGCCCATTCCGGTCCCGGGACGGTGGCACTGTTCTTTATGGGGAATTACCGATAAGGGCGGGATTTTATTTATAGTGAAAATTATAAAATGATGGTGTTCGGGCGGAAAAGTCCGGCATCATCATTTTTTAGTCCACAGGAAGATACCGCTTGCGCAGCCCGCAGCAGACGGACGATTTTTGAATGCGGCAGGTGACGGTTTTCGCATGCGGTACCCGAATTTATTGATTTTTTTGCTGAATGTGCTATGATAGGGAACGGTGAATTTATGTGAGGAAGGGTAGGAGTGATATGGTAAAAGATATGACACAGGGGGCGCCGGGAAAGATTCTGTGGAGTTTTTCCCTTCCGCTTTTGTTCAGCGTGATTTTTCAGCAGCTGTATAGTATCGTGGACAGTGTGGTGGCAGGGAAGTTCGTAGGTGTCGGCGCGCTTGCCGCGGTTGGGGCATCCTATCCGATTACCATGATATTTATAGCTATCGCTACCGGAGCCAATATCGGGAGTTCCGTGATTATTTCCCAGTATTTCGGCGCCAGGAAATATGAAGATATGAAAACGGCAGTGTATACGTCCATCCTGTCGGTGGTGGCTCTCAGCCTGATCCTGACCGCTGCGGGAACGGTGTATTGCGATCCGCTGATGCGGATGCTGGACACACCGGCCGATGTCTTCGGGGACGGGGCGCTGTACCTGAGGATATACATATGGGGGCTTTTGTTCCTGTTTTTATATAATATATGTACGGGGGTTTTTACCGCCCTGGGCGATTCCAGAACGCCTTTATACTTTTTGATCGGATCATCGGTGAGTAACATTGTATTTGACCTGATCTTCGTGATCAGCTTCCGTATGGGCGTGGCCGGGGTGGCGTGGGCCACGTTTTTGTGCCAGGGGGTGGCTTCCCTGCTGGCCATCCTGACCCTGATCCGGCGTTTGAGGAAAATAAAGACCAGTCAGGCATTTCCGGTGTACAGTTTTCGGATGCTGGGCCGCATCAGTATTGTAGCTGTTCCCAGTATTCTGCAGCAGAGCTTTATTTCCATCGGAAATCTGTTTGTCCAGAGGCTGGTCAACGGTTATGGGTCCACCGTAATGGCTTCTTATTCCGCAGTGGTGAAGCTGAATACTTTCGCGATCACATCTTTTACGACTATGGCCAACGGCCTGTCCGGATTCACGGCTCAGAATATGGGGGCGGGGAAGAGCGAACGGGTACAGGCGGGGTTTCGGGCAGGGGTACGTATGATTCTCCTGATCTGTGTTCCGTTTTTTATCGCCTACTTTGTATTTAGCCCGGCGATGATACAGGTTTTCCTGTCCAGCCAAGAGGATGTATCAGCGGTCATTCAGGAAGGGACCCGGTTTTTGAGGATTGTGTCTCCATTTTATTTCGTGATCTCTTTGAAATTAATGGCGGACGGCGTCCTGCGCGGGGCCGGAGCGATGGCGCCTTTTATGGTGGCCACGTTCTCCGATCTTATTCTCAGAGTGGTCCTTTCTTATGTCATGGCTCTGGGGCTTTCCATGGGCAGTACTGGTATCTGGCTGTCCTGGCCGATCGGCTGGGTAATCGGAACCGTATTGTCCCTGGGCTTTTATCTGAGCGGTATCTGGAAACGGAAAATGCTGATTCAGGAGAGAGAGGATACTCCTTCGGAGGATTCATTTGTGAGTGCTGAACCGGAAGAATCTGTTTTCAGATAGGCCTGTTCCCAGAAATCAAGGGAAGCGTGATCGGCCTGTCTGTGTAAGATATCCTGGCGCAGATATTCTTTTTCGGCGTCGCTTAGGAGCGCGAATACGGAAGAATATTCATCTTCCCAAAAGCATTCTTTCAACAGTTCTTTCAGATCGCTTAAGCTGCCCACCTGAGTCTTGACTATCTGTAGTTTATCCTCCAGATAACGGCAGGTCTGCATTTCTTCGATAAGTGCCCGAAGCTTCCTGTCATCCATCTTCCGGCCGTCTTTGAAATGATCTGAGGAGACGGCAGGGGCGTAGGTGCCTGTGGTGGGGAGAATTGTGCGCAGACAGTTTTCCCGGGCATAACACTGCATATCCCTGGAAAGGGAAGGCAGCGCTTCAGACAGATAGGATTGTGCCGACGGATCCGACAGGTTCAGGGCCCGGAAAAGAGCCTGAAGGCTATCCTGAAGCTGGAGGTTCATGTCTTTCGGATCGACAGAGTTCATACGGGACTGCAGATGATTCACATCTTCTTGGGTTAATGCCAGGTTACGGACAGGAAGATTCAGCAATACACAGGCGAGAGAGACCGGGAATACCAGGCTGCAGATGTTGAGCAGCAGTTGCTGATAGTCAGCCGCGTAATTTCGCAGAAGCGTCCGGACCGCGCGCAGAGGAAAACAGCCGAGAAAAGTATCTTCCGCCTGCAGGTGTCTCAGGTAATCATAGATCAGGTCGATTCCGGAGAGGTCCGGCGCCAGTGGGACAAGGAGCGGATAATCGATGGTTCCGCCGTCCAGGGAAGCTTTATAATCCACATCGTAGAAAGGGAAAAATTCAGGAATCCCTTTCATCAGGGTATCCTGATAAGCGGACAGAGGGATGGGAAGGCGGTGCTTTTGAAGCCTGGCCAGAAGGATTTTTGCGCTTTTTAGTTTTTCTTTTTCAAGCGCAAGTCCCTGCTGGAAGCATAGCTCCGGGGCCGGGACGTCCATCGCGGTCAACGCATGGCCGGTACTTTGAAGATGCCGGCTGTACTCAGCGATGCAGTATAGAATTGAGGACAGTATTTCCCGCGCAGTCTCATAGGGAACGGAGGTACTGTCGTTGCCGGTATATTTCCGGACACGCTTTTGCAGCAGGGGGAGCAGTTCTTCCAAAGTGAATTCCATAGTCGGATTCTCCTGTCTTAATGGCTTCATTTATAAATAGTTTCAATTTTTTAAACGCTTCATAATAGTTCATGATTATTTTAATAATATTGTATTGGATTCTTCTGCATCCTGCTTCTACCGCAAGTAACCTGTACTGGCAGGATCATAGTATATATAGTTATACAGCAGAGCCATAGCTAGTACAAGACTTGAAAAAATAGCGTTTTTGTGGTATGATAAACACAGTTGAGAGAGAAAAACCGATAAAAGCTGTTTTTCTCTTTTTTGTTTTCACCTAATGCAGGAAATAAATTTTTTGTTAAGGTATTTGGAAAGCCATTGCGTAATTCTAATTCTCCCCTTACAATTACGTCGGATTTATATGCGTAAAGATATACCAGGTACATAGGAAAGGGAGATAGAGAATGAAGATCACGGATTTTTTGGGACTGTTGGGAGGCCTGGCGCTGTTCCTGTATGGTATGCAGATGATGAGTTCCGGACTGGAGGCCGCGGCAGGCAATCGGATGAAGCGGATTCTGGAACGTCTGACGTCGAACCGTTTTCTGGGAGTGCTGGTGGGCGCGGGAATCACTGCGGTAATCCAATCCTCCTCAGCTACTACCGTTATGGTGGTAGGATTTGTCAATTCGGGCATGATGACTCTGCGGCAGGCAGTCTGGATTATTATGGGAGCAAATATCGGAACGACAGTCACCGGGCAGCTGATTGCTTTGGACATAGGAGTTCTGGCGCCTTTGATTGCTTTTATCGGTGTAGCTCTGGTGGTGTTTATCAAGAAGCCAAAGCTTCAGTCTTACGGCATGATCATAGCGGGGCTTGGTATTTTATTTATCGGAATGGATATGATGAGTGCGGCGATGATGCCGCTTCGGGATTCGGAAGCATTTGTACAGCTGATGACCAGATTTTCCAACCCTCTGCTGGGCATTCTGGCCGGTATGCTTTTTACGGCGATTATCCAGTCATCCTCCGCTTCGGTCGGAATCCTGCAGGCATTGGCTACCAGCGGGCTGATCGGCCTTCCCAGCGCAGTTTATGTTCTGTTCGGACAAAATATTGGTACCTGCATCACTGCGGTATTAGCGTCGATCGGAACGAATCGGAACGCGAAGAGAACCACGATCATCCATCTGATGTTCAACATTATTGGAACGGTGGTATTTACGGTCGTCTGCATGACACTGCCGCTGACCGCGCTGATTCAGTCCCTGACGCCTTCCAATCCGGCGGCGCAGATCGCCAACATGCATACACTGTTTAATATTGTGACCACCCTTTTACTCATTCCGTTCGGAACAGGGATGGCGAAACTGGCTTCCCGCATACTTCCGGACAAGGAACAGGGGGAAGAAGGGGAGCAGTGTCTCTTATTTATCAAACCGGTGGATGGGGCCAGGGAATACCAGATCGGGACTTCCGCCATTGTGATCAATGGTATCTGTAAGGAACTCAAAAGAATGATCGTCATGGCAAGAGAAAATGTCAGCTCGAGTTTTCAGGCGGTTCTGGATGGCAATTCAAAAAGGCTGAAAAAAGTGGAAGAAAATGAGGAGTATATAGATTATCTGAACAAAGAGATATCCAAATACATTTCCCATATTATCACATATGAGGCGAACCCGGAGGATTCGGCCAGAATCAGCGCGTTTTTTAAGATCGCGGGAAATGTGGAGCGAATCGGAGACCACGCCATGAATATCTGTGAATACACGAAACGGCTGGAAGAGAAGCAGATAGGCTTCTCCGACCAGGCCAGGGATGAGATCGCCGCGATGCGGGATATCTGCCTGAAAGCGATCGATCTTCTGGACTGCATGGAGGCCACTGATGTGGATGATATCACCAGCATCGCTGCGGCTGAACAGAAGATTGATGATATGACGTTGCTGTACCGCCAGAACCAGATCGCCCGGATGCAGTCGGGTGTCTGCTCTGACGAAGCCTGTATTCTGTACTCCGAGATGCTTACGGACTTTGAGAGGATCGGAGACCATATTCTGAATATTGGACAGGAATTGGGGGAAAACAGAGGATAGGTTTTGTACTATCCGAAACCGGCGGGGCATGGTATAATAGCGAAAGAGAAAATTGCCCCCATTGGTACCGGGGAAGCTGGCGGAGGATTTGAAATGAAGATATTGATTGACGCGGATGCCTGTCCGGTCGTGGGGATTACGGAGAAGATAGCACGGGAACGGGGAATTCCTGTCTGGGTATTGTGTGACACCAGCCATGTGATACAGTCAAAGACGGCGGAGGTATTTGTCATCGATCAGGGGGCGGATGCCGTGGATTTTGCTTTGATTCAGAAGACCGTCCGGGGTGACGTGGTAGTGACGCAGGACTATGGGGTAGCGGTGATGGCACTGGGGAAAGGTGCGCATCCGATCCATCAGAGCGGGAAGTGGTATACCAACGAAAATATCGATGCGATGCTGATGGAAAGGCATCTGGCGAAGCAGGCGAGAAGGGCGTCTCGTAAAAATCATCTGAAGGGGCCTTCGAAGCGGTCGGGAGAAGACGATGAACATTTTGCGGAATCGCTGATACGGTTGCTGGATCAGCTGGCTGATACCTGATGTCCGCAACTATGTGGATAATCAAAATCCGGACTAAAAAATGTGCTGTGTGAAATATCGGGCACATTTTCTTTTTATTTCATAAGAAAGTGCTCCTATGAAATAAAAACGCTCCGCGGGGATCGCACTGCGGCGGAAAGGAAGATGCCGCTTACGCGAGCAGGCGAGAGTTTTGCAAGAGAAATTCTTTCTTCATTTCATAGAAAAGCGTATGCGGATGAACAAAATACAGTTTGAAAAGTCATAGATAAATTAGAACAAATCTAGTGTAAAAGAGCCTTGTATGTGGTACTATGTGTATATGTCGTATCATGGCTTTTTTTACTTTGTAACAGATGATAACAGATTATATTTGTTTAAAAAAATTAAAAAAGAATTTATTTATGAAACTCTTCTCCGGCGGCACTTCCGGATTAAATAAAAAAAAACGGACCAGTTTGCACCGGTCCGGGAGAAAGAGGGATTTATCTGAAAAGCTTTCGCTTGTATGAGACCTAGTATATAAGGATATTGTGTATAATCTGTGAAGGCTATATAAAATTTATATAAAAAATACCAAAAAAAATATTAATATTTTAGTAACGAAATATTACGCAGCATGTGATCAAAGGACAATGGCGGGGAGGAGCAAGACAATGAAGGACAGCGATGTAAATATGCAAGGCCAGGCGGCGGACGGGTAGATGCGTTATAAGCGGTGAGATGACAAGCGGGCAGATACGAGGGATACGGGCAGATCTAGTGGCAGAAACAGTGTATATGGCGGATATGGTATATTCGAGTGTATACGGTCAGGCCAGAGAGTACGATATTCATGCGGAATTCGAGAAAGGACATATATGGATAATCACGAGAAAGATTTACAGCGGCAGGCGTATGAAGAGCTCAAACAGCGGGAACATCAGATGCAGGTTGTCCTGGACGCGATTCAGGGAGGGCTGAAGATCAGCCGGGACGATGAGATGTATTCTTATCTCTATGTAAGCGATGAACTGTGCAGTCTGTTTGGTTATACAAAAGATGAGTTCCTGGAAGTGACTGGCGGAACGGCTGTGGGAGCGGTATATCCTCCGGATCTTCCGCGGGTGCTGCAGGAGTGTGTGGACGCATTTAAAGACGGCAGTGTGGATTACGCGATCAAATACCGGGTGGCCTGCAAGGATAAAAGCCTGAAATGGATCATTGACAGCGGACGGAAGGTAATCAGTGAGGATGGAGAGACGATCATCAACAGTATCTATCTGGACGTGACGGAGATGGAGGAGGCTAACCTTAAGATTCATGAACAAAAGGAGCTGCTGGACAGCATCTATGATTCGATTATGTGCGGTATCATCCGGTATCGGGTGGAATCTGACGGTCTGAAATATGTGACGGCGAATCATGAGGCGGTACGGATTCTCGGAGTTGGTACGCCTGAAAAATTTGCTTCCATGGATATCCGGAGTTATTGCGATAAAATCGATGAACAGGACAGGCCTGCCGTGTATGAACAGATCAGCCGGTTAAAGCAGCATGGGGACCGGTATACCGGGGAATACCGGATACATAGAAGCAAAGATGAAATGGTCTGGGTATACAGTACCACCGAACTGATCCGGGAGGGAAAAGACCAGCTGATCCTCCAGCACATCCTGATTGACATTACGGATAAAAAACGACTGGAACTGGCCCTTGATCAGGAACGTAAACGGTTCCGGATCGCGATTGAGAGTGCGCCTACCATTATTTTTGAATATGATCCGGCTACGGATATCTATAAAGCATTTGGAACCCTGGAGATCGGGGAACATAAGCATGAGATGGAGCGGAGTATTCCGGATTTCCTGGGTAAGGTTGTCAGCACGCTGATAAAAGAGCCGTATCTGAAAAAGGTCCGGGATCTGTTTGGCAGGACGGCGGTGTCCAGTCTGGAGGTCCAGATGGTGCCTTATGTCGGAAGTACGGAGTATGTCTGGGCGAGAATAACGGTGACGCCGGTCTGTAACGATCAGAATGACCGGGTCATCGTTGGGAAGATCAGTAATATCCAGTCGGAGAAAGAGAAGGAATTCGCGCTGGAGGAGGCAAAATCCAGAGATGTGCTGACCGGACTGTATACCAAGGAAGCCGGTATCCGGATGGTAAAAAAATATATGGAACAAAAGAGTCCGGACGAGGTCTGCGGTATGATGCTGCTGGACATGGATAATTTCCAGGAGATTAACAAAGCGGAGGGAAATGTTTTTGCAGACGCGATTCTGCAGGAGGCTGCCAGGATCATTCTGGTTGAGACAGGAGAAGACGATATTCAGATCCGGCTGGGCGGGGATGAGTTCATGCTGTTCATCAAGAACTGCGATAAGGCCCGGGCGACCGTCTTAGGCCCCCGGATTGCCGGATTGATATCGAATCTGTTCGGGAGTTCTGAGAAGAATATAAAAGTGTCCGTCAGCATCGGAATGTGTGTAACCGCGGTGGTGGATGAATACAGCGCTCTTTACCGGTGCGCGGAAAGTACCCTGAAGTATGTAAAAAATAACGGAAAAGGGAAAGCGGCCTGCTATCTGGACACATCCAACGAGCTGGGCACGGTTCTGACCCAACTGTATACGGAAAAACATTTTATCAATGAAATCAAACGGCCTACCGGCCAAAAGGAAGAAAACCTGACCTCCTTTGCGTTGGAGCTGCTCGGAAAGGCCAGAAACCTGGACGATGCCATTTTTCTGCTGCTGGCCAGGATCGGAAAAACCTATGGCTTTGACCGGGTAACGGTGGTGGAGGTTGACCATGATTATCTGAGCTACCGGTACACCTATCAGTGGGCCAGAGAGCAGCAGGATCTGGATATGGAGCGCAGATTCTACCTGAATCAGGACGAGATAGACGCCATCAGCAGCCGGTACGATGAGGAGGGGATCAGCCAGGAATACCTGACGGGAGAAGAGAAACACGGGGCTTGTCTGCACGCGGGTATCTGGAGCCGTGGACTCTACGCGGGTGCTTTGTCTTTCGAGGTATGGGAGCCGGAATATGAATGGTCCATCGAGCAGCGGCGGCTGCTTAAAGAAATGGTGAAAATCATATTTTCGTTTATAATGAAGGCGAGAGCGGATGCGGTGAGCCAGGCGAAAACGGATTTCCTCTCCAGAATGTCCCATGAGATCCGAACCCCTATGAATGCCATAGGAGGGATGACGACGATCGCCAAAGCCGTGCTGGATGACAAGGAAAAGGCTATGGACTGCCTGAACAAGATCGAATCAGCCAACGAATATCTGCTGACGCTGATCAATGACATTTTGGACATGTCCCGGATCGAGAGCGGGAAGATGGAACTGAATTTTGAAAATACGGATCTGAACAGGCTGATCGGTGAGCTGGAGGATCTGATGCGTACGCAGGCGGAGCAAAAACAGATAGACTTCACCGTGAACAATGAATTCAGCAGTGACCGTCATGTCCTGGCCGACGGGCTGCGGTTGAATCAGGTTCTGGTTAATATTGTGGGAAATGCCTTGAAGTTTACAAAGGAAGAGGGCCGGGTGAGTGTTAGAATCAGGGTCCTGGAAGAATCCGATCAGCAGGTGATGTTACAATTTTCCGTGAAGGATAACGGAATCGGAATCAGCAGGGAGGCACTGGGCAGGATCTTTAATTCCTTTGAGCAGGCAGGCGCCATGACCGCGTCCCGCTATGGCGGAACCGGCCTGGGACTTTCCATTTCACAGCGCCTGGTACAGATGATGGGCGGCAACCTGGAGGTCGACAGTGAACCTGGGAAGGGATCGGAGTTTTATTTTACCCTGTCTATGCCTTATGGCAGTAAGATAGAAAGGGAAGAGACGCAAACACAGGTGCCGTTGGAAAAAGAATATGATTTTACCGGCAGGCGCATCCTTCTGGCCGAGGATAACGAACTAAATATGGAAATTGCCGTGGAGCTGCTTCAGATGAATGGGTTCCAGGTGGTTACCGCAGGAGACGGAAGGGAAGCGGTGGAGCAGTTCGAGAAGAATCCGCCGTATTATTTCGATGCGGTCCTGATGGATATCCGCATGCCGGTTATGGACGGACTGGAGGCGACGAAGGTGATCCGGAAACTAGGGAAAGCCGATTCCAGGAGTATACCGATCGTGGCTATGACGGCCAACGCCTTTGATGAGGATACGAAGAAATCCATGGAAAGCGGGATGAACGGCCATATGTCCAAACCCATCGTAATGTCTAAGCTGTGTGAATTACTGGCGGAATGCTTCCAGCGCCGCAGGCAGGTAGTAAAGAGTACGTTCAAAAAGAGGGAGGAAAACTAATGAATTTTAATCCAAACAGCAGCTTTTTATTTGTGCTGGCTGCACTTGTTATTCTATTCGTCATCGCCCAGTCGGTATTTTTCCTGGTTAGGGGCTTAAGACGGGCCAAAGAGATCGGCATGGATATGAAGCAGATCCGTAAGATCATCGTATCGACGGCGGTATTTACCATAGCTCCGGCGGTGTCGATCCTGCTGGGGGTGGTGACGCTGTCTAAGTTCCTGGGCCTGCCGCTTCCCTGGGTAAGGCTCAGTGTGGTAGGCGCCATCACTTACGAACTACCGGCCGCCACTTCGACGGCTACCGTGTTCGGCCTGTCCTTAGCGGAGACCATTACAGACCCTAAGGTGTTTTCTGCCATTGCCTGGGTTATGACTCTTGGAATCATGCCCAGTATTATCCTGGTGCCGCTGCTGATCAGGAAAATCCAAAAAGGTCTGGTATCCATGAAAAACAAAGATAGCCGCTGGAGTGATATTTTCTCAACCGCTCTGTTCCTTGGAATGATATCCGCTTTCCTGGGTATGGTGTTTTCCGATATCCGTAACGGGCTGGCCGGATGGATTCCGATCTTTGTACTGCTGTTTTCCTCGCTGCTTATGGGGGTCTGCGGATTATGTGTGAAGAAGTTCCGGATGAAATGGCTTGAGAACTACGCGCTTCCCGTCAGTATGCTGGGAGCGATGGCTTTTGCCTGTGTGATCACACCGTGGATTATATAAGAGTGGAGGGATATGATGAAAACAAGAGCATATGATGAACAGACACATTTTTATGGACAATTATGGATCTGGACCGCAGCGGTAGTGATCCTGTGCGTGCCGTTAGCGATCTGTATCCGGTATGACGCTTGGCCTGGATTCACTCCGGTTTTGAAAGGCCTCCTGGGTGTAGCTCCGATCTTCTGGACTGTGGGCGCGATCGAGGTGGTGACCTATATCCCGATGCTGGGAACCGCCGGTTCCTATCTGGGGTTCGTAACCGGAAACCTGACGAACCTGAAGGTACCCTGTGCTTTGAATGCCATGGAGAATGCCAAAGTCAAACCTGGAAGTGAGGAGGGGGAGATCGTATCCACCATCGCTATCGCTACATCCTCCATCGTGACTACGCTGATCATCGCAGCAGGTGTGTTCCTGCTGGCCCAGTTAGCGCCGATTTTGAATTCTCCGGTTCTGAAGCCGGCGTTTGACAATATCCTGCCTGCCCTGTTCGGCGGTCTGGCGGTAGTTTATGTGAGCAAGAACTGGAAGATTTCCATCGCTCCTTTGGTGTTTATGGTCATCCTGTTCCTGCTGGTACCGTCGCTTGCCAGTTCAGTGGGTGTACTGGTTCCGGTAGGAGCGCTGATCTCCATCGGCGCTGCCCGGCTTCTCTACAAAAAGAATCTGATATGAGGTATGATCATAAGAGAGAAGAATAAAAGCGGAAAAGGGCATAAAGCAACAGCGCTCAAAAATATAAAATAAGTGATCAAAGAGAAAGAAGGATGTAACATGGGTTGGTGGATCTTAGGTATTCTTTTATTGGCGGTTGTAGTTTTTCTGACGGTGATCCTGGTGCGCGCCGCGATGTTCAAGCCAAAGGCGCAGATGCCTGTGAGTGAAGGGGATGTGGACCTGGATGAGGACAGGATCGTGGGGGATATGCAGGCGATGATCCGCTGCAAAACAATCTCGCACAGTGAGGAAAGCCTGACGGATTTCGGCGAATTCAAGAAGTTTCAGGAGCTGCTGCAGGAGCGCTTTCCGAACATCCATAAGACCTGTACCAGAGAATTTATAGGAAAAACAGGGATACTCTATCACTGGAAAGGAAAGGCGGCGGATAAGCCCACCGTTTTAATGTCCCACTATGATGTGGTTCCGATCGAGGAAGACGGATGGGTAAAACCTGCTTTTGAAGGACTGGTGGAGGACGGCGTACTGTGGGGCCGCGGAACGCTGGATACCAAGGGAACCCTGTGCGGGGTGGTGGAAGCTGCCGAGTCTCTGATGGAACATGGATTTGTGCCGGAACAGGATATTTATATGGCTTTTTCCGGCGATGAGGAGATCAATGGGCCTTCCTGTCCCGCGATGGTGGCGGAACTGGAAAAGCGGGGAGTGAAGCCGGCTTTGGTGGTTGACGAAGGCGGCGCCGTAGTGGAGAATGTATTTCCGGGAGTTACCCGTTCCTGCGCGCTGATCGGTGTAGCGGAAAAGGGACTGGCCAATGTAAAGTTTTCTATTAAAAGCCAGGGCGGCCACGCCTCCACACCTCCCACACATACCATCGCCGGGGAATTGGCAAAGGCTGTGGTAGATATTGAAAATCATCCGTTCCCTTCGCAGCTGACGAAGCCTGTGGCGGAGATGTTTGATACGCTGGGGCGTCATTCAAGCTTCGCGTATAAGATCCTGTTTGCGAATCTGTGGTGCTTTCAGCCGCTGCTCGACCTGGTCTGCAAGAAATCCGGCGGGGAACTGAACGCCATGATGCGTACCACCTGCGCAGTAACAAGGATGGAGGGGAGTAAAGCATACAATGTGCTGCCTCCGAAAGCGGCGGTCGGAACGAACCTGCGTCTGCTGGGCCAGGATACCCTGGACAGCATTCAGACGTATTTGAAACAGACGATACATAATCCGAACATCGACGTGCAGCTGGTGGAGGGAATGAACCCTTCGATCTGCTCGGATACCGAATGCGAAGAATACCAAAAGCTTACCCAGGTGATTCACAACACCTGGCCGGAGGCATTGATTTCGCCATATCTGATGATGGCCTGCAGCGACTCCAGGCATTACTGCCGGATCACGGACCGGGTGTACCGGTTTTCTGCGATGGCTTTGTCTAAGGAGGAGCGGGGATTCATCCATGGGAATAATGAGCGGGTGCCCATAGAGACTTTGGTGAAAACCGTGGAATTTTATGTGCGGCTGATTAGAAAGTGCTAACATAGGATGATGTATGAATAGGAAGGCTGGAATAAGAAGGCCTGAATAAAAATACGATACAAACAGACAGAGTAGAAGTGGCAGGCGCCATAGCTGTACTTCAACTGGAAGAGGGGAGCCATAGATTACCAGAATGGCTGCAACCCCATCTACAGGGGAAAGTGCTGCTATGACGCCTGTTGGCGCTTGACAATCCCGCTGCCATGTCATATACTTTGGATATAAAATAGTTTGAATATCAAAATATATGGAAAATCAATAATCATGGAGAGACAATATGACATCTAGAATCATCGGGACCGGAAGTTATGTACCGGAGCATTCCTTTACGAATACAGACATGGAGAAACTGGTAGATACCAGTGATGAATGGATCACGGGTCGAACAGGGATACGGGCAAGACGGCTGGCGAAGGAGGAAACCACAGCTCTCATGGCTACAGAGGCGGGGCGTCTGGCACTGGAAGATTCCCGGATGGACGCGTCTGAATTGGAACTGATTATCGTTGCCACCTGTTCCGCGGAGGAGGTCATGCCAAATACGGCGTGCCGTGTACAGCAGGAACTGCAGGCCGTTCATGCGGTTGGATTTGATCTGAACGCCGCCTGCTCTGGTTTTCTATTTGCGCTACATACGGCACATGCCTATCTGCAGGCCGGTATCTGTAAAAACGCGCTGGTCATTGGGGCGGAGACCTTATCGCGTCTGCTGGACTGGACGGACAGGAGTACCTGTGTGCTGTTTGGAGACGGGGCGGGGGCGGTAGTATTGCGTCAGGAAGAGACCGGTATTCTGGGGCTGTCCCAGTTCGCCGACGGGAGCCGGGGAGATGTACTCACCTGCGGAAATTCACAGAATGGGAATCCCCTTCAGGAAACACTTAAGAGTCATCCGGGAACCATCGCTATGGATGGGCAGGAAGTATTCAAATTCGCTGTCAGGCAGGTACCAGCCTGTATTACCGATCTTCTAAACCGATATGGATGCGGGAAAGATGAGATTCGCTACTATATCCTGCACCAGGCCAATGCCCGTATTATCCGTTCTGTGGCAAAACGCCTGGCCGTGGCGGAAGAACGCTTCCCAATGAATATGGAGCAGTACGGAAATACCTCTGCGGCCAGTATTCCCATGCTGCTGGATGAACTGAACCGCGGGGGATATCTGAAAAAAGGGGATCATCTGGTCCTCTCCGGCTTCGGGGCAGGACTGACCTGGGGTGCCTGTCTGCTGATCTGGTAATCCAATATTGACAATCTTAACATCCTTGTATTATAGTGAAGCGAGAAATAAAGCCAATGAGGAGACTAAAGGATGGAGAAAAAAACATTTGTAACCAGTGAACAGCTCAAAGAAATCGTAAAAGAATATCCAACTCCCTTCCACTTATATGATGAAAAAGGAATCCGGGAAAACGCCGTAGCGCTGAAGGAAGCTTTTTCCTGGAACAAAGGGTTCCGGGAATACTTTGCCGTAAAAGCCACCCCGAATCCATTTATATTAAAAATATTGCAGGAATACGGTTTTGGCTGTGACTGCTCTTCCGAGACGGAGCTGATGCTGGCCGACGCGCTGGGCTTTAAAGGTTCAGATATCATGTTTTCGTCAAATGCCACACCGGCCCGGGAATATAAACTTGCCCATGATCTGGGAGCTGTCATTAATCTGGATGACATCACCCACATCGACTACCTGGAGAAAACAACGGGAATACCCAAGACGATCTGCTGCCGGTACAATCCCGGCGGAACATTCACGATCAGCACCGATATTATGGATAATCCGGGAGAAGCCAAATACGGATTTACCACGGAACAGCTCTTCGAAGGCTTCCGGATCTTAAAGGAAAAGGGTGTGGAGAACTTCGGCATCCATGCGTTCCTGGCCAGCAATACCGTGACCAACGAATACTACCCCGCCTTAGCTAAGGTTCTGTTTGAAACAGCAGTTAGATTAAAACAGGAAACCGGAGCCAACATCACCTTTATCAATCTGTCCGGCGGTATCGGTATCCCCTATCGTCCCGATCAGGAGCCCAATGATATCCGGGTCATCGGGGAAAAAGTCCGTGAGGTATACGAGCAGACCCTGGTGCCGGCCGGTATGGGGGATGTGGCCCTGTACACCGAATTAGGCCGCTACATGCTGGGGCCTTACGGCTGCCTGGTCACCACCGCGATCCACGAAAAACACACCCATAAAGAATATATCGGCTGTGACGCCTGTGCCGTTAACCTGATGCGTCCCGCCATGTACGGAGCATATCACCACATTACAGTTATGGGCAAAGAAGATATGCCCTGTGACCACAAATACGATGTCACAGGTTCCCTGTGTGAGAACAATGACAAATTTGCTGTGGACCGCATGCTTCCGAAGATCGACATAGGTGATCTGCTGGTTATCCACGACACTGGCGCCCACGGCTTCTCCATGGGCTACAATTATAACGGAAAGCTGCGTTCCGCAGAGATCTTATTAAAAGAGGACGGTACTACTCAGCTGATCCGAAGAGCAGAGACGCCGCAGGATTACTTTGCTACCTTTGACTGCTTTGACATCCTGAGCAATATGAAATACAGATAGAAATAGGAATGGAATTGCACCTCCATGCCAGCTCCTGAAGCCAGGCAGCGGAGGTGCATTTTATTAATATTCCGTATAATGATATTCACCAACCCGCTCAACCACACCACAATAAGGACAAGTATATAAGTACTCAGAAATGAACTCATCTAAAACGGTATCCTGTAAACGATAAGATTTCCCGCAATGATTACATTCAATCTTGATGTCTTGAAATAAGTCCTTATATACGGAAACATCAAAATCATCACTATATGTCAGCAAAAATTTCATATCCCGGATTGTCTTGTTTAATGTATGGAATAATTCATGCGGCTGCAAGATTTCTTCGAAAATCCGAGTTGCTATTTCTATGACAATATTCATAATATAAGGAAATTTATCATAGTACAACTGCCAGTAATCATTCCAGATATCATTTGTAGCGAATACGAAATTTAAGTTCCCTTTCGTTGTCTGATAATGTTTATTCTCCGTAACTAAATGAAGTGATTGGTCCCATACAGAAGAAAGGCCAAAATCACAGTCCCTTTTATAAATTACATCGAAAAGAACATCTTCATATTCTTTCTTATTTACGAGACGGCAAGCTTTATTTAAGATATCACGCTTTTTGATATCAGAGAGCTTAGTAACGTCATAAGTAAAGATATCCTTATTTAAAAGACAATCAATGAGTTCTTCACTATCGGCGAAGAGCCAGCATAGATAGAATAGATCATCTTTCATAGGCTTTCTGCTTATAGTAAATGCTACCGTTACTTTTCCCCTTTCAGAGCAATTAAATGACTCATGCATATATAAAATAAAATCACGCAGTAAGCTAAAAAAAATATGCGCTTTTGTAATTCTGTATCCCTCATCTGCATAACCATGTTTGAACATCCAGCCGAGCATTTCTTCCTCTTCTTTTGGCAGTTCATTTTCGGCTTTTAATTCTATGCTGGCAGAGGATAATTTGTATTTATCTGCCTTATATAACATATCTACGATTAAATCATTGTAAAAACATAATAATTGATGACGTTTGATATATTCCTTTGGTAATAATTCAGATATATACGATTCTGCCATATTAATCTCCTAAAAAGAGTCCCGCTTGCGAAACTCTCCGCCTAAATACTATGAAATCCCTTCCCAACGATCTCACTGGTACTGGAGATCAGAATAAAGGCATCCGGATCAATCTGCCGGATAAAGGTGCGCAGAAGCACCGCCTCATGGCGCCCCATGACAGTAAAAATAATATATTTATGCTTGCCGGTGAAAGCTCCCTTCGCTTCGCACACGGTAGCGCTTCGGTTTAACTCATGTACAATATAATCGCAGATCGGTTCCGGTTTATTACATACCACGTTGAAATATTTGCATAGATTGATACTCTCGATCACCCCATCCACCATAAACGACTTAATGGTCAGACCCAGGAAGGAGAAGAGGCCCGTCTTGATGTCAAACACGAAACAGCCGGCAGCGGTGATCAGTAGATCAGAGAGCAGCAGTCCTTTTCCGATATTTACGCTGGTATACTTCTTCAGAACCATGGCGATAATATCGGTTCCTCCGCTGGAAGCCCCGATATTGAACAGAATCGCGGAGCCAAAAGCCGGCAGAGCGATGGCAAAACACAGTTCCAGCATGGGTTCATTCGTAAATGGTGCTCTCATCGGGTAAATCCGTTCCAGCAGCGATAGAGAAAGGGATAAGAGAATACTGGTATAAGTGGTCTTAATCCCGAATTTTCTACCAAAGACCAGGAAGCCCATCAACAGCAAAATCATGTTTATAATAAAGGTAAAGTCACTGGCGTTAATCAGCCCGGTTTTGGCCACCAGCACAGCCAGACCGGTAACTCCGCCAAAGGTAAAATTATTCGGAAACTTAAAAAAATAGATGCCAACGGCGATCAGCAGGGTACTGAAGGTCAATAACAGAAATTCCTTGATTTTTTTCTCATTCATCAGATTTCTTCTCCATTGATTTCAGATTTGTACAGCGTCCGAACCTTATACTTTGATACTTTGCAGTATCCCTTAAGACAGGCCCTGCGGGCGGGGGCGCAGCATTCGCTGCTCCATTTGGTATACTTTTATTTTAGACACAGGGCCTATACTTGTCAATTCATTTATAACCGGAAACCAGCCGTATGGTTACGATTCACGGCCAACTTTGGTAAATGGGGATTTTGATACTGAGGTCCGGGCTGAAGGGAAGCGGCGTGTCTTGGGGAGCCGGGCAGCAAATCTCGCGGGGCCAAATCACTTCGGCCGGACCTAAGAATGGCTAACTCCGAAGACGGGAGAACCTCTTATTGGCAGGGCCCG
>NZ_JAWDIY010000057.1:0-22938 GCF_032380655.1 Diplocloster hominis
CGTCCTGTGGCGAGTTTGTTCCGGGCCCTGCCAATAAGAGGTTCTCCCGTCTTCGGAGTTAGCCATTCTTAGGTCCGGCCGAAGTGATTTGGCCCCGCGAGATTTGCTGCCCGGCTCCCTAAGACACGCCGCTTCCCTTCAGCCCGGACCTCAGTATCAAAATCCCCATTTACCAAAGTTGGCCGTGAATCGTAACTAAATTTTCCGTTTCGCAGACCTATAGACATAGTTTCACATGGTATTAAGGGGGATCGGCTTCCCGCAAAATCAGCTTGGCCCAGCGGTGTCCCTGCCTGATCCTCCCCATCAGGATGGGTATCCAGGGACTCACGGATATTTCAGGCGGAACATTCCACGGGATATCCAGTCAATTTATATTGCGGTATATGGGTATTTTTGCTTTAACTCTTTATATAGGAAGCAATCGGGTGCGTGGTCATTGATCATACCGCAGGCCTGCAGATGCGAATAGACGGTAATGGCTCCCAAATATTTGAAGCCTCTGTCTTTCAAATCTTTGCTGATGTCTTCGGACAGTTTATTTTGAGCCGGCAGGTTTCCACCGGAGTGTTCTTTATACAGCATTGTTTTGTGTCCGGTAAAGGACCACAGATAATGGTCGAAAGTACCGTATTGCTGGCGGATTCTAAGAAAGCAGTTGGCATTATTAATCACCGCTTCTATCTTTCTGCGGGAACGGATCATGTCCGGTGTCTGCAGGATCTCTTCTATCTTTGCTTCCTGATAGGACGCTATTTTCTCATAGTCGAAATCATCAAAGCACCGGCGGAAGGTTTCCCGTTTCTTCAACATCATCGTCCAGTTCAGGCCGCACTGCATAACCTCCATCATGAGAAACTCAAACTGCTTACGGTCATCATGGACAGGGATTCCCCATTCGCTGTCATGATACTCCTGTAATATTCCATGATCCTGGCACCAGGTGCATCTGATGAGTTCTTTCATAATATAATAGCTCCTTTTGGATGTGTATTTCATCTTGGATTCTTCTATTATAAAGAACAGGTTTAGAAATATCAATCTCTTTTCTTATTTATCCCGGTTGGGCTGTTGGCTGGAAGGAGGCAGTCCACGTTCCAAATCGAACTCGTCCAGAATTTTCAGACTGCTGCTGGTTCCTATGCGTTCGGCTCCGGCGTCAATCATCACTTTGCAGTCGTTCCAGGAACGGATACCTCCCGCCGCCTTTACTTTGACTTCCGGTCCGGCGCACTCCCGCATCAGAAGAATATCTTTTCCATCCGCCCCGCCGCTGCCAAAACCGGTACTTGTTTTTATATAATCCGGTTTTATCTCCCTGGCTATTTCTGCAGCGATCCGTATCTCTTCTGCTGTCAGGTAACAGTTTTCAAAAATGACTTTGACGAGAACCCCCTGCTGCCGGCAGATCTGTACGATGGCCTCCATTTCCTGCCGGATATACGCATAGTGTCCATTTTTCATCTCACTGATATTTATCACATAATCGATCTCATCTGCGCCGTTTCTGATCGCGTCCTCTGTCTCAAAGGCTTTCACCGGTATCGAAGTCTGGCCCAACGGGAAAGAGACGGCGGCGCCTACATGTACATCCGTATTCAGCAGATAGTTCCTGCATAAGGAAACGGGGGCGGAGTTTACCGCCACCATAGCAAAATGATGGTCCGCAGCTTCCTGACATAACTGTCTGAACATGGTTGCGTCCGCATATGGCTTCAGGTTCGTGTGGTCAAACATGCGGCATAGCTGTTCTCTGGTAATCGTACTGCTGTTCATGTATGGTTTCCCCCTTATATATCAAATGTAATTACTGTTTTCAGGCCGCTTCCTTTGGCAGCATGGGCAATCGCCTCTTGAAAATCGGACAGCAGAAATTCATCTGTGACAATGTTCTGCAGGTCCAGCATTCCTGCCGCCGCCATGGCTGCCACCTCCCGGTAGTGTCTTAGATTTCCCCTGGCGGAACCGCAGATCTTAAGCTGTCTGTAGTGAATGAGATTCGTGGACAGAGTGACCTGATCCCGTCCCCCAGGCAGACCACCGAAATACAAAATACGCCCGTTCATATTCATGAGTTCCAGTGCTTCCGCCTGTGCCTCTGCAGATGGACAGGCTACGATGCACACATCCATTCCCTTTCCGCCAGTCGCCTCCATAACTGCCTCTTTTAAGTGTTCACCGGGAAGCGGTCTTAAGAACGGCGCCGGTTTTACACACTGGCGCATCCGCTCTTCCGACAGATCCCGGATCCACACCCCGGCTGCCCCTCTGGCCTTTGCGATCAGTCCGTGGAGAATGCCGATAGGGCCTGCGCCGATTATGAGTACCTGATCATTGAGTCCCACCTGAATCTGTTCCTGTCCGTTCATCACGCAGGAAGCCGGTTCGAACATAGCCGCTGTCTGAATGGGGACCGAATCATCCAATATAAAAAGATTCCCCTGTCTGACCGCAGGCGCCGGAATCCTGACGTACTCCGCGAATCCTCCGTCCATCTGAATTCCCAGAGCCTGATAGTCTCTGCACAGATGGGTATTCCCACTGATACAGTGTCCGCAGGTCCCGCATCCCATGTTGGGAGCCACGGCGGCCCGCATCCCCTCCCGGTAACCCTTAACCCTGCTGCCCACCCGGGCGATGGTACCGCTGATCTCATGCCCCGGCACCAGCGGATGCTGGTCATCCACACCCGCCGCACCGTTTCGGATCATTCGAAGATCGGTACCGCAGACCGCAGTCACAGCCGTTTTCAGCAGGACCTCCTCTTCTCCGATCTTCGGGATCTCACATTGCATAAGCCTGATATCCCCGGGTCCGTATAACTTTGCTGCCAGCATTTGATTCCTCCTCTCGTATTTGTTTCCTGCGCAGCCATCACTACACCTGCTGTCCTGTACGTCCTGTATTTTCCAGGACCTCATTCATCGTCACAATGTTTCCTGTCCGGATCGACTGATTTCCCGCTTTAACGACAGCCAGCGCCATCAGACCATCATAACCGGTCACTACCGGCTTTGTGTCTTTTCTGATGCATTCGGCAAAACTGCTATCTTCATGAATATAGGCATCCCGGAACAGATCTTTCCAGCTGCTCACCACATCGCTGCACATCCCATTTTCCCGGGTATAGGATACTGCGGACCCGCTTTTCAGGTCTCCTACTGTAATACAGCCCCTGGTGCCCAGGATATCCACCCTCGCGTCATAGCCATACCGGACCCCCTGAGCACCGTCTATATTTCCCATCATGTTATTTTCCATGCGAAGGCTTAACAGAACACTGTCGTAAAAATCCGGGTATTGCTCTTTGATCTGCGGACACCGGTAATTTCCGGCCATCGCATACAGGCTTTTCACTTCACTGCAGGTGAACCACCTAAGCATATCGATATCGTGGCTGTTTACCTCCGCCAGCGGGCCGTTGCTCTTTTCTATATCATACATCCATTCCTGCGGAGTGCTTGGCCCTCTGGTCAGAGATCTTACCGTCACCACGTCGCCGATGGTTCCCTGATCGATCAGTTCCTTCGCGCGCAGAAACCCCTCATCAAATCTTCTCATAAATCCGACCTGCAGCTTTACCCCGTTCTCATCCGCTTCCCGAATCATATTCCGGCATTCCTCCACGTTCATAGCCAACGGCTTCTCACAGAGAATATGCTTTCCCATCCTGGCAGCTTCCACTGCGATATCATGGTGATAAATCGTAGGGACCGCTATCACCACAGCGTCCACACCAGGCTGTCGGAGGCCCTCCCGGTAATCGGTAAACCATGGACACGTCAGCTCCTGCGCAGCCCGACGTGCCTGTTCCTCCTGGAAATCCACCACGGCAGTCATTTTTGCGTGCGGAATCCGGGATGCAAAATTTCTTCCATGTATCATACCAGCCCGGCCCGCACCGATCAGGCAGATTCCTATTTTCTCACTCATATCTTTCTCTCCTTTGTGTCACAGCATCAAACGCACATTACGTCCGAAATACCTCTTTTTGGTATATTCCGGTCAGGGCATCCATAGCCTTCAGATACACCTCGGCCCACGCCTGGTAATACTCGTGGCGGGATGGGTCCGCATGTCTGGTCAGCCTGACCTGCAGTGCTTTTTGTATCGGCTCCTCATAACCGGCAAACAGCCCGGCCCCCACTCCTGCGATCACCGCCGTCCCGGCCAGTGCGGTATCCGTCATGGACAACGCCTCCACGTCCATGCCGCACACATCCGCCTTAATCTGCATAAACAGCTCGGATCTGGCGCCTCCACCGATACTCCTCATTTTCGTAAATTGCCGGTCCGGATACGAGTTTTCCAGAACCATCAGATAATAGGAATATTCATAGGCGATTCCTTCCATGACCGCTCGGTACAGGTGTGCCCTGGTGTGCATGCGGTTAAGGCCCAGGAAGCTGCCTTTCATATACGGGTTATTCGGCAGCACCCGTCCGTCAAAATGAGGGATAAACAGCACACCACCGCTGCCCGGCGCAACTTGTTCCGCCTCCCGTTCCAGTTCTTCATAAGATAACGGCAGCTGTCCCGTAAAATGGTCTCTGAACCAGCTAAGGCACAAGCCTCCGCCATTGATATAAGCGCTGGGATACCACAGCCCGTCTAAGGGTGCGCGTATCATAGTCATTGTCTCAAACGCAGTGTCCGGCGAAAAGCTGTCCACCACACCGCTGAGTACGGAAGCCGTTCCCGCACAGTCCAGCAGCTCTCCCTGTCCGGTCATTCCCGCTCCGAACAGGGAGGCGGCGGTGTCCCCGGCTCCTGCGCTCACCAAAGTTCCCTCCAAAAGGCCGCACCTGGCAGCTGCCTCTGCCGTCAGGGTACCCACCATCTCAAACGGAGACACGATCCTGGCGAATTTTTCTTCAGACAATCCAAACATCTCCAGAAGTTCGCCGGACCACTCTTTTCTCTCATTGTCGCCAAAGCCGGAATAGGCCAACGCGGTATAATCAAAATAGGAGTGTTCACTGTCAAGGCCGGTCAGTTTTCCCACCACATAACTGTGCGGCAGCACAAACTTGCTTATTTTCTTATAGATGTCCGGATACTCCTGCTTCCACCAAAGGATCTTCGGGCCATGGTGATAGGTAACCGGGCCGCCGGTCACCTCGATCATCCGACGTCCTGCTCTGCGGGCCATCTGTCTGCGATACACCTCGCACCTGGTATCCAGCCAGGAGTCATAGACGGTAACCGCCTCCCCCTCCCTGTCGATCCCCATGATTCCCGCCATCTGGGAGTCAATTCCCAGTGCGGCGATCTGTCCCGCGTCAACTTCGCCCCCGTTCATAAGTTCCCGAATCGTTCGAATCACCGATCCGTAGATATCCGAGGCCTCCTGCCAGACGGTACCTGTCCGGGGAGAACAGAGCCTGGATTTCTCGAAGGCATGTGCCACTTCCCGCATCTCCCGGTCAAAGATCACCGCCTTCGTCCCCTGGGTACCGATATCCACCGCGATAACATAATCCATACTCATAGGACTTCCGCCTCGATTCCGTATACTCTGGCCATCTGAAGAAGCAGATAGGTGACATCTCCCCGGATCAGTATCGCATGGTGGGAGGAGAAGCTCTCCATGATCTTATGGCCGTTGCGGTTACGGAACCGGATCAGTGCCCCATTTCTGCAATCACTGCCCGGATACTGTACATAATCCTCGATTTCCGCCTCAATGACCGTGATTTTTTTCATGTCCGGCCGCAGCTTTGCCATAGTAAACGGTCCCGTCTCCATCTCGCAGTCTATGACAATCGCATCCCGGTCGACGATCTCCAATACCTTCGGGCGCATCTTCCACTTCCCGCAGAAGCTTTGCGGTGCAAATCCAAAGTACCCGCAGTGCACGCCCAGCGCATGGTTATCCGGGTCCGGGATATCCGGAAACTCTGTAATCTTCTCATGTTTCAGGGCTGCCATACCGATGAGGAACGGATAAATATTTGTCATCATCATCGGCTTTTTCAAGGCTGAGTACATGAGATATTTGCTGATCAGCGACACGGTGTCCCCCTCACAGGCCCAGATCAGATGGTCATATTCAAACAGCCAGTCCCAGGCCAGACACGGAGTAGTTCCACTGTGAAACGACTCATTCAGACAGTTGCTCCCAACTCCGCATACATTCCCCACCTGTTCCACCGCCTCACGGACCGCCAGATAAAGCTTTACCGCCTTAAGGATGCACCGGTCCGGCACCATCTCGGCCGGCACCCGCCGCTCCTCCCATAACTTCTCCGCCTCAGGATCGGATATCTCAGCCGCCCGGACATTCAATTCACGCCAGCTCCTGTAAACGATCTGAACACCGAAAGCTTTCTCGATCCGGGCAGTACACCCCTCGTCCCACCAATAAAACCGTTTAAAGAGATAAGCCTGCATCCCCTCCCCCGGATTATCCTGGAACATCAGAAAACGGCTGTTCTTCAGACTACGCCTGGCAGCCAACGCCCGCAATATAACCTTAGCCATCTCCTGGTTATATGGGAAAAACACATCCTTCCCGAGTTCATCCCGCAGCCAGGCCACGATCTCCCAGTCCCACATCTCCACCGTCCCAAACTCGGAGGTCAATACGATAATCGGTATGTCTACCTGCTCCAACACTTCCCCCGCGCAAAAAATCTCTCCAAACAGCTGCGGCAGAAGGATAGCATCCACCTGCGCAACAGGGTCGCCGCCCCCAGCTCCGCAGCCGAACTCCACAGGCATCAAAAATTCCGCTTCCTCCCCGTAACACTCCCGCAGCACCTGAAGCTGCTGTTCATACTCCATTTCCTCCCGTTCGTTTCTTCCTTTCAAATACCACGGAAGCAGCGTAGCTCTCGCACCCACTTTTCATCCCTTCTCTCTTATCCTGCTAAATCGTCCTACACTTCTTCACCTACCACTAATTTTCTTTCCAAACTACCAACTTCTCACTCGCAGGGCCTGAAACACTGTCCGAGCAGTCCTTTGGCGAGTTTGTTTCAGGCCCTGCCAATAAGAGGTTCTCCCGCCTTCGGAGTTAGCCGTTCTTAGGTCCGGCCGAAGTGATTTGGCCCCACGAGATGAGCCGCCCGGTTCCAAGGCCCCGCCGATTCCCTCTCTTCCCGGCCCCCCCAAAAATAATCAGCAGACAACCCCATTCTTACTCATAATCTCCCGATACCAGAAACCGCTCTTTTTCACAATCCTGTTCCCAGTCCTGCGGTCCAGATAGATCAGCCCAAATTTATTTTGAAAACCCGTGTTCCACTCAAAGTCATCGATCAGGGTCCACACATAATACCCCTTCAGATCCACTCCCTGCCGGATGGCATCCCAGCAGGCCATAATATGGCGTTCCAGATAGTCAATCCGGCAGTCATCCAGGACTTCCCCCTTGACACTGACCACGTCCAGGAAGCTGGCTCCATTTTCCGTCACGTAGATCTTCGGATGGCCGTATTCCCGGTCAAGCCGCACCAACAGGTCTGTCAATCCGCGTTCAACGATGGGCCATCCATATTCCGTCACGGAGTAATCCCCCGCCGTGGTGGTAAAATATAACGGCCAGTTACCGCCCCCCGCCCGGGTAAACTCGATATAGTAATAGTTGATTCCCAGAAAATCAACCGGTTCCCGGATCAGCTCCAGATCCATCGGTTCCACATCCGGCAGGGTAACGCCCATATCCCGGTAGTATTCCGTCATATCTTCCGGGTAACTGCCCTTGAATAGCGGGTCCAGGAACCATCGGTTGGCATAGCCGTCGTTGCGCAGGGCGGCCTCACGATCCACCGGGTCGTCCGTCGCGGGCTCTCTCGGACACAGATTCAGGGTGATTCCGATTTCGCCGCCCCCGTTCCCAATGTCTTTCCCGAACCGCTCCCGATATGCCCTCACCGCCATCCCGTGGGCGCGGAGCATATTGTGGGCTGCCAAAAGGGCGCTTGAGAAGTCCCGGACCCCGGGGGCAAAATCTCCGGCGTAGTATCCGTTAAACGCGCACACCCATGGTTCATTCAACGTGATCCAGGATGTGACCCGGTCTCCCAGGCAGGAGAACACGGCCTCACAGTATTCCACGAAATAATCCGCCGACTTCCGGTTCAGCCATCCTCCCAGGTTCTGAAGCCATTGGGGCATATCCCAGTGATAGAGCGTGACCATGGGGCGTATGCCATTTTCCAGCAGCGTGTCCACAAGGCCAGAGTAAAACCGGAGGCCCGCCTCATTGATCTTGCCGCTGTCATCCGGGATAATTCTGGGCCATGAGATGGAAAAACGGTAATTCCGGACCCCCATCTTTCGCATCAGCCGGACATCTTCCCGGTAACGGTGATAGTGATCGCAGGTCACATCCCCTGTCGTATGATCCTGTATATTGCCGGGAATATGGGTAAAGCGGTCCCAGATCGATTCTCCTTTTCCGTCTTCCCCGGCAGCTCCTTCGATCTGATAAGCTGCTGTAGCAACTCCCCACCGGAAGTCATTGGGAAATATGTAATCTTTCATTTTCTCTCTCCTTTGCTTCTTCTGAAACAGACGCATTTCCTGCCGCCAGCGCCGCTTCCTCGTCCGCCTCAAAGTCCGCGAAGTCAGACCTGCGCAGATATCCCTGCGGCAACGGTCGTGGACGGCAAAAATCTGTCGTCATCTGATAAGCCGACTTCGTCCTTGCGCTCTGTGCTATCCCGTGCAGAGACTCCAGGGCGTGGACAGCCATCTCCTTACCAGCCCTGGGCGCACATCCGTTTCTGAGCGCCCAGGCCATCTCCGCCGCCCCCAGCCCTCTGCTGTTTTCTGTATATCCATGATTCTGCTGTACCGTGGCAGGCTCCCTGTTGCCTCGCCGCAGCACTTTGACTTCCCCGCCGAACCCATCCGGGTCCGGCAGGTACAGAATCCCCTGTGTCCCGAATATGGTCAGCTCCGGGTAACGGTTCATGATGCATTCTGAGTTAAACAGCACGGTTCCCATTGCCCCATTTTGGAAATGAAGGGCTCCGGCCATCAGGTTCTCACACTCCACCCGGTAGTTCTCACCAAAATCGGCTCTGTTCGGGTAACGGTGGGCCCGCACCGGATCCCTGGTATCCAGGAAACCGGCAGTCTCCTTCACCGGTCCCATCAGGCTTAAAAGCGCGGTCATGTAATAGATTCCCACATCGAAACCAATCCCTCCGCCCGCACCGGCGATATAGGGGATAAACTCCGCGCCCACCCGGTTATCCCGGTTCAGCACCGCCAGACAGCCGGTAGGTTCCCCGATCATCCCGCTGTCCAGGACGAATCTGCCTGTCTGGAGCGCTCCGCCAAGGAAAGTGTCCGGCGCCGCCCCCAGATACAGCTGCTTCGCATCCGCCAGTTCCGCCAGTTCCTTCGCCTCCCCCAGATCCAGGGCCAGCACTTTCTCGGTATAGACATGTTTTCCATTCTGTAAGAGCTGACGGATCACCTGATAGTGGGCTGACGGAGCCGTCAGATTAATCACCAGCTCAATGGACGTATCCTCCAGGATTTCCTGCAGGGACATGGCCCGGATACCGTATGCTCTTGCTTTCTGCCAGGCCGCCTCCTCCCGGATATCACAGCAGCCCACCACATGAAGGATGGAGAACCGGTCCCTGCAGTTTTCCAGATAAATATCGCTGATCATCCCGCAGCCAATGACCGCCGTCCTGACAACGGGCAGTTTTCCCTGCTCCATACAGGCGCCTCCTACCATGGCAGCGCCCTGCCGTCATATTTAAAAAACAGCTTTCCTTCTTCCAGTTCGTCCATACGCTCTGCCAGCCGGATGATCTTCTCCGCGCTGAACATGGGGTCCAGATCCGCCTGCGCCCCGCCCATGTCCGTGCGCATCCATCCGGGACACACTGTGATGATATTGCGTCTGTCGCCATGTTCCCTCACATATTGCCGGGTCGCCATATTGAGAGCCGCTTTGGACATACAGTAGGAATACATTCCCCGCTCTTCGCAGTTGGTGAGGCTTCCGCTCTCAGAGGAAATATTCACGATCCTGGTCTGTTCTTTTATCTGCCCCGCCAGCCCTTTCAGAATACGCAGTGCGCCAAATGCGTTCACATTCATCATATCGGCCATTTCATCGACATCCAGATACGCTAATCCCCTGCGGTCTTTCTCCCAGAAAATGCCGGCTACATTGTAGATCAGGTCGAACACTTCCACATTTTCCCTAAGCTTTGACAGCGCGTCCTGAATCGCCGCATCGGAACCCACATCACCCAGGTATACATGGCACAACGGATAATTATGGACAAGCTCCTCCACGGCATCCGTCCGTTTCCTTACGATTATGTGAACGCTTTCCCCGGCCTTCAGATAAAGCAACGCGATACAGTAACCCAGTCCCCGGGAAGCCCCGCTCACCAGTATTTCTCTTGCCATCCTTACGACCACCTTTCCAAAAGTTCAACCACTGTTTTCAGACTGTCGTAGGCATCCATGTAGGCGTAACGACCATCCTGCGCGGCAAAATATCCTTTTTGAATCATTTTCATCCCAAATTTTTCACAGTTTTCGATACATTCATCCAGGTCATCCACCACAAACGCGATATGCTGGATTCCCTCCCCATATTTCTCCAGGTAATCCCGCCAGATCGACTCCGCCTCATTGGGCTCGATCAGCTCAATATCCATTGGCCCGCCTACGTTGAAGAACGCCAACTTGGAATCGATATGAGGTGCCTCCTGATCCTTGTACACGGTCCTGGTGACTTTGAAGCCCGCCTCGCCGCCTGTGCTCTGCATGGTGGGCGGAACGGGGACCCCCAGAAATTCCGCGTATTTTTTCTTCGTTGTTTCGATGTCTTTAACAATATATCCCACCTGCACCATTTGTCTCGTATTCAGTAATCCCTGCATGTGTCTGCTCCTTTATTTTCATAATTAATCCGGCCGTTTCCGCCGGCCTCAATAAGTCTCTGTGTAAAATCCTGTAGAACCAGAGCCTGTCCTCACTGTTTATAGCCTCCGCCCCGCACCGTGTCGATAAATACGGCCAGGATCAGAATCAGCCCGTTTAACAGATCCTGATAATAGGCCTGTATATTCAGAAGTGTCATAGCGTTGGAAAATATGGTTAACAGGGCAACGCCGAAAAATGTACCCACAATATTTCCCTTGCCGCCTCCCAGCCCCACACCGCCCATGATGACGGAAGAGATCGGGATGAATTCGCTGCCGACACCCGCGGTGGGCACGGCGGTCCGCATCTGCGCGGTCCAGAGTATCCCTGCAAGCCCTGAGGAGAGTCCTGTGATCGCGTAGGCGAACATCTTAATTTTATTTACTTTGATTCCCGACAGATACGCCGCCATCTGATTTGAGCCAATCGCATATACGGAGCGCCCGAACTCCGTATATTTCATCATAATGAACACGACGATAAATACCAGTATCATCACCCAGAACTGGATCGGCACACCCAGAAAAGTCCGGAATGCCAGATTGTCCAGAAGATCGTTGGAGATACGGATCTTATTTCCGCCCGTGGTGAGGGATGCGATGGCCCGAAAGGACATCTGGGTCCCGATGGTGGCGATCATAGGTACGATCTTCATCTTTGTCACAATAAAACCGTTCACCATTCCTGCCAGGATTCCGATCACCAGAGCCGCCAGCAGTCCCACTCCGATGGGATACCCCTGCTGGCAGAGCACGCCGATCACCATACTGCTCACAGCCATGACCGACATCTGGGACAGATCCAGGCCTCCCAGCAGCATAGATACGGTTACGCCTCCGGCCAGAACGCCGTACGTGGCCATGGACATTCCCAGATTTTTCATATTCGTCCCGGTCAGGAAGTAAGGAGAGGCGATGGAGACGATAATAAATCCCAGCGCAACCGCCACAAACATACTGACCTGTGAACTGTTCATTTTCAGAAACCGCCTGACCTTCGCGATCCCCCCTGTTTTCATCAAACTCTTTTCACTCATACCTCTTCCTCCAAACTGCAGTCCGTCTCGCCCAGCACCGCCTTCATGATCTCGAACTGTTGATATTGCTGTTCTCTCTTATCGAATGTAGCCGTGATCCTTCCGTCGTGTACCACGATAATCCGGTCACAGATCGCCATGGTCTCCGGCATTTCCGAGGAGGCCATCAGGATTCCCAGGCCCTCCTTGCAGAATTCTTCCATTAATTTATAGATCTCCGCCTTTGCCCCCACATCCACCCCTCTGGTGGGTTCGTTGAGCAGCAGCAGCTTCGGCTTGACATTCAGACACTTGGCAAATACCACTTTCTGCTGATTTCCTCCGGACAAGGATTCCACATCGGTATCCACATCCGGCGTCTTTACATCCAGCGTCTCTACCCACTGCTCCGCCATCCGGCGCTCTCTCTTAAGATTCAGGAATCCTCTGCCGGCGATCTTTTTTAAGGAAGCCAGGGTAACGTTAGCTCTGACGGGCATATTTAACAGCAGCCCCCCGTCCTTTCGTTCTCCCGGCACATATGCCACACCCGCGCGGATACTTCGATGAGGGTCCGTAAGCGCCGTCTCTTTTCCATCCAGATAAAACTTACCGGTCTCACACTTCTCGATGCCGTATATGCACTGGGTGATCTCCTCACATCCGGCTCCCATCAGCCCGTATAAACCGACGATCTCCCCGGAGTGTACCCGGAAGTTGATATCTTTGAGAAAATGGCTGCTCAGATTCTTTACCTCGAATACGACCTGGTGCATCTCATGGTCCTCCACCGGATACATGTTTTCCAGTTCCCGGCCCACCATGGCTTCTATGATGGTATCTTTCGTCTCCTTTTCAATGGGGGACCGGAGTACATTTTTTCCATCCCTCATAACCATCACCGAGTCACATATGGAAAAGATCTCATCCAGTTTATGGGAGATGAAGATCACGGAGCCTCCCCGTTCCTTATATTTTTTCACGATCTGGTAGAGCTGCTCGATCTCCTTGTCCGTAAGGGATGCCGTAGGTTCGTCCATCACGATCACTTTGGAATTCCGGACAAAAGCCCTGGCCACCTCCAGCAGCTGCTTTTGCGCGGTCAAAAGGCCGCCCGCCTCCTCCATGGGATCCAGCTCATGAAGGCCCAGCTCACTTTGGATCTTCAGACTGTCCTGATAGAGCTTACGGTAATCTATCATTCCGCTTTTCTTCTTCGGCAGTCTGCCCAGGAAGATATTTTCCGCAATGCTGACCGTACTAAGATAATTCAATTCCTGGTAGATCACAGATATCCCCAAACCGATGGAGGCAATGGGGGAATATTTCCCACTGTCCACCGGATGTCCGTCAATCTGCAGTGTGCCCTCATCCTGCTTGTAAGCGCCGGATAGTATTTTCATCAATGTGGACTTTCCTGCACCGTTCTCCCCGACCAACGCCAGGACTTCCCCTTTTTCCAGATACAGATCCACATGGTCGAGGGCTTTTACACCCGGAAATGATTTGCTGATGCCGTTCATTTCCAATATACGTTCACTCATCGTCTGCCCCCTCTCCTTTCTTTTCGCCTGTCATTCAGGGTATCCATGTATACCTTATTCCGGATGCAGTTCCATTACATTATCAGGATCCATGACTACCGTATCCGAATATGTTTTATGTTCCACGCTTTCCCCGTTCACCAGTTTCTGTGCAATTTCCAGCACGCCGTATCCGTACTTCTCCATTCCGGAGGATACCTCGCCTTTCGTCACGCTCTTCTCGCCGGATTTGAAGATATTAATGGTCGCGTCCATCCCGTCATAGGAGAACAGGTTCAGCTTGTCGTCGAATTCCTGTGCCTTGGAGGCAGAGTAGATCGCATCGTTGAAACTGCTGGCAAAGCTGATCATCAGCACATTCTGTGCGTCCTTATGGGTGGTCAAAAAGTCTGTTACCTCCTGACGCACACTCTCCAGATCGTAATTGGTCAAAGATATATAGGCTACCTGATCTTCTGTAATGATCTGATTATCCAGCAGCATCTGCTTGGGAACTTCGGTACGCTTAGCCACATCTTCCCCATGGGAAGGAGAATCCATTAAGATGAGCAGATCGCATTTTCCGTCCATTTTATTTTTTACATAGTCCACAAGATATTTTCCCAGCTCCTCGCCGGCTTCGCCGTTGGACAATCCGTAAAAATAGGAATCTTCACTGGGGTCCGCGTCAATACAAATGTGATAGACACCGTCCCGTTTGCAGTCGTCCGCCAGAGCCTGGCTCGTCTCTAATGACGATAGAAAGTCTACGATCACATTACATCCCTGTGCCACATAGGAATCATAGGTAGACCGGATCTGTGACATGTCCTCCCCCGGAGTACTGTAAAGGCATTCCACGCCAGCCTCCTTACAGGCTTGCTGCATACCTTCGCCAAATTTGATATGTACTTCTTCATCCGCCGTCCGGTCCAGCACGCCTATTTTCAGGACAGCTTCCTCTTTCTTTTCCTCAGGCTTCGCTGTCTGGGCGGATGCATCTGTCTGCTCCGGTGCTTCCTGCTGTTTACTATCGGAAACCGCTGTTTTCCCAGTATCTGCTTTACCGCCTCCACAGCCTGTTATACAGATAGCTCCCATTATTACGGATAACATGACCCCTGCTAATCTTTTCTTCATTTCTTCTCCTCCTGATAATAGATATAGTTTTTTTGCTACACAGTACCTGTCCTTTGCCGCGCGCTGTAAAAGGAAATTTACTATATGTCGAATATAGCATGTGTGCACAAATATGTCAACATAATTTGTATAATTTTATACATTTTAATAACTAATTTTAAACATAATGATGCATATCTTTTGACATTTTCCCGTGTATTATGGGTATTCACAGCATTTTTATGGTATTCCCGCCAATATTCTATCTTGTTTGATTGCTGCTTTTCGTGTTGCTTTTTACTCGTTTAATGTATAATTTTATACATTAAATGTGCATTTTTATTTACATACCTATTGCGCTTCAAAGAAATTCCTGCTATAATGACCATAGTTTTTCAATATAATATAATTAGGGGAAAAAATATGAATCAAAGATATGGAACATACAGTGTCAATCAGATCGCTCAGGCGCTGAATCTCTCCCGCAGTACAGTTTCAAAAGTATTGAACAACCGGCCGGGAGTATCTGAGAAAACATATAATCTGATCATGAATTACATCCATACGGCGGATAAACAGCCGGAAAACCAGCCGGCCGGCAATGTATCCAGCCAGATGCCGACGATTATGTTCTCTTATTGTCTGGAAAATATAGAATATATCAACGGATTGCTGGCGGGGATTGAGGAATCCCTGAAGAATAATGGTTATCTGCTGGCGGTCAATATTGTCACAAGGAATTCAGGGGAAGGGAATTATCTGCCCCCTTCCGTGTATAACGGCTCCGTGAAAGGGATCATATCTTTCAACATCTATGATCTGGCTTACTGGGAGGAAGTCTGTGCCCTGCCGGTGCCCTCCGTCTTTCTAGACACCATATACGACAAGCACCTCTTTTCCGGAAAAACGGATATCATTCTTCCGGAGAATGAATCCCCCCTCATGGAGGCAATCACAGCGCTGGCTAAGGACGGGCGCCGCAATTTTGGATTTCTGGGGTATCCGTATTTTTGTTACTCTCTGTATCAGAGATGGGAGACTTACCGGAACACGCTGAAGAATCTGGGGCTGCCCCTGAATGAGGAGAACTGCATACTGGACGATTTTGACCAGATGCCAGATATCGATATGGCCCAGGCGCTCAAGAACCGCCTGATCCAGATGAAAACCCTGCCGGACGCCTACATCTGTACAAGTGACAAACAGGCGATCCAGTTACTCAGGGCCCTGAAAGAACTTTCCGTGTGTGTACCGCAGGATGTCGCCGTCATCGGATTCGACAATCTGCCGGAATCCCTGCGCCAGGACCCCCCTCTTTCCACCGTGGATGCCTACTCAAGCGTTCAGGGTTCTCTCGCCGTGACAGCGTTGCTGGACCGGATCGCGCACCCGGACCGGCCCCATATCACCATACAGTGCCAGACCAAACTGCTGCTGCGTGAATCCAGCGGAGGGTGTACACACTCCTGAGGAAGAATCCTGAAGAAGAATCCTGAAAAAGAATTTCGCTTGTGAAACTACTCTCCTAATAAAATACATCCGGCTGTTTTCTGTATTTCCCGGGTATCCCCCCTGGAATTCAGAAAACAGCCGGATTTTTTACTCTGCCATGCTGTCTAAAATTCAGTTGTCAGCCTATTTATACATCTTCATATAGTCCCCATGAGCGTCAATCAACTCATCGCACATCTTTACAATATCGTCCAGACTAAGCTCAGCCCCGGTGTGCGGATCCATCATAGCGGCCTGATAGATATATTCTTTCTTCCTTGTAACGGCCGCCTCTATGGCCAGAAGCTGCACATTGATATTGCTCATATTCATTGCCGCCAGCTGCACCGGAAGTCTTCCGACCCAGGTAGGATGAATTCCCGTTCCATCTACCAGGCAGGGAACTTCCACGCAGGCGTCGGACGGAAGATTCTCTATAGAACCATGATTGATAACATTTCCGCCAATCTTATACGGACGGTCCGTAACCACCGCTTCCATAATGTAGGAAGCATATTCCAGACTTCTGTCATGGGTGATCTTCCCATCCTTGAGGATGTTGTTCCGCTCTTCCTCCCAGCCTTTGATCTGATCCACGCATCTTCTGGGATATTCATCCAGCGGAATGTTGAATCTGTCGATCAGCTCCGGATAGCGGGATTTGATGAAAAACGGGTTGTACTCGGCATTGTGCTCACTGGATTCCGTACAGTAATAACCCAGATGCTTTATGTACTCGAACCGGACCATATCTTTATGTTTGCCCGTCTCATTCATTTCGGCTGCTCTTCTGCGTATTTCCGGGTATAAATCAATACCGTCCTTGTCCTTAAGTTCCAGCAGCCATGCCATATGATTCATTCCTGCGATCGTCTCCAACCGCCCTTCCAGCTTATCCTCCATATGCAGTTCTTCCAACAGATGGCTGGAACAGCACTGTACGCTGTGGCAGAGCCCTACTGTCCTTACTCCTGTGTAACGCTGCATATAGCCGGTCAGGATTCCCATAGGGTTAGTATAATTCAGGAAAAGGGCGTCCGGGCACACCTCTTCGATGTCCCTGGCGAACTCTTCCAATACAGGGATGGTACGCAGTCCCCGCATAATCCCGCCGATGCCCAGACTATCTGCAATGGTCTGGCGAAGCCCATATTTTTTCGGGATTTCAAAATCGGTTATGGTGCAGGGGTCATATCCGCCTACCTGAATCGCATTTACAACAAATGCGGCATTTTTCAGCGCTTCTTTTCTCTGTTCCACACCCAGATATGTTTTGATACCGGCACGTCCCTGATTTACATTTTTGTTGATTGCTTCGAGAATGACGGCAGACTCCTCCAGGCGCTTTCTGTCAATATCGTACAGCGCTATCTCGCTGTCTTGCAGGGCTTTACTGCACATACAGTCTCCCAGTACATTTCTGGCAAACACCGTGCTTCCGGCGCCCATAAATGTTATTTTTGTCATGATACTTCCTCCATTTCTCTTACATTTTTATGTTTTGTTGCATACATAAGGATTATCCAGAAGTCCTTCTGGTTTTTCAGTTTTTTTACAATGTCGTACGGCACTATATTTTGTTGCTTTCTTATGATCTATATTATATAATCAGTGTGTGTAAGATTCTATCTAATTTGTGTCATATAATTGTGATTTTGTTGTATTTTTGATCCCTGATACCTTTACACAGCCCGCAGCGGTGACAGATCAGTAAAAACAGTGGGGGAAATGGAGATTATGATAAACGAAAAAATACCCGGAGTACTATCGATTTATTTTTGCGGAAGCGAACAATGCGCGCCCGGCCACTCCTTCGGGCCTGCCGTGCGCCCCCATTATCTGATCCATACGGTACTGGAGGGCAGGGGTATTTTTATAAGAAATGGGAAAACATACCACCTGGAGGCAGGAGACGCGTTTCTCATCTCCCCCATGGAATCGACCTTTTACCAGGCGGACAGAACCGATCCGTGGAAATATGCCTGGATCGGATTCGACGGAATGAGCGTGGAGGAATATGTAGTGAAAACCTGTTTCAGGGATTCTCCCGTCTATCAATGTCCGGAAGGCCAAAATACACGGCCTGCCATAGCATCCGTGATGTCCGCCATAACAGATGCCTTCCTCTCTGCCGATCAGAACTTTTTAACCCTTATGGGGTACTTTTTCCAGCTGTTGGGCATCATGCAGGGAACGCAGCCTACAGAAGATCCCGGCCATACGAAGGGGTATCTGGAAAAAGCAATGGATTACATCCATAATAATTACAGCTACAATATCCATATCTCAGATATTGCCGCTTATATCGGCGTAGACCGCTCCTACCTGTACCGCCTGTTCATGGAGGAGGAGCATATCTCTCCCAAACAATATCTGATGAGACTGAGGCTGCGGACCGCTTCCGGCATGCTTCGTTCCCCGCAGTACACCATAACAGAGATCGCCTATTCCTGTGGTTTCCGGGATACCGCCACCTTCTGCAGCCAGTTTAAGAAAAGTATGAAACTTACCCCCAGCCAGTTCCGTAAGGAAGCAAGAGAAGAAAACTGTACGAACGTTTCATTTTTATGAATTATCTTAAGTTTAAAAATAGTAATGCCCGAAAAAGCCTCGCTGACTTTTTTTATGCATCGCACGTAAGCGGCTATAATACAGCCGCTTACGTGCTCATATCGATAAATAATGTTTCAACTCAAGTAATATCATTGAGTAATAACATTGAATAATCTTCTCCATTATGCTACTTTTAATAAAGCAGCTATCACATCTGTACAGAAAGGAATGATGCCAAGGAATGTCACCACAGACTAAAAAACCTCAAAATTCCGGAGGCAGAAAAACTTCTTCCAGGTCCTCTGGCACAAGGCCTGCCGGAACAAGACCTCCGGGTTCAAAACCATCCGGCGCAAAATCACCTGGTTCAAAACCTTCTGCCCAAAGATCAAATTCATCTTCAGCACACAAGACTTCCCAGCAAAGCAAGGGGACCTCCGGCCCGGCACGGAAACCATCCACAGCCAAAAAGGCCCCTTCCAATGGGAATCGTAAAAAACGCAGGAAAAAAGGCTCCGCGGGCTTTTATTTTATACAGTTCCTCATACTGACGGTTCTTCTCGGGACTTTTGCTATTTTCGCCATCTCATACGGGCCGAAAATCTATTCCTTATATAAGGAAGCAAAGGAACTGGTCGCCAATTCCGACCGCTCCACTTTCATGACCGGCCAGTCCGGAATGATCTATGATAAGGACGGCAGCCTGATCACGGTCCTCAAAGGTGATAAAGATATGTATTATCTCCCTTCCGAACAGATTCCTCAGGAAGTCAAAGACGCCATCGTCAGTATAGAAGACAAGCGCTTTTATAAGCATCATGGAATCGACCCGGTCGGTATCATCCGTTCTGCCGTATCCCTGGTCAAACAGGATGAAATTACCCAGGGCGGAAGCACCATCACTCAGCAGCTGGCCCGGAATGTTTTTCTGACTCACAAAGTCAGCTGGCAGAGAAAAGTCCAGGAAATATTTATATCCTTTCAGCTGGAGCGTATATACAGCAAGGATGATATCCTGGAATTTTACATTAACAATATCTATTTTTCAGACGGCTACTACGGGATTCAGGCCGCCAGCCGCGGATACTTCGATCAGGATGTCTCCGAACTGGACTTGTCCCAGATCGCCTTTTTGTGCGCGATTCCTAACAATCCCACACTCTACGACCCCAAGGACCATATGGATAATACCTTAGGGCGAAGAGACCGGATATTGGAAAATATGAAAGATGACGGTATGATCAGTGACAGCCAGTATCAGCAGGCTGTTTCGGAAGAAATCACACTTCATGAAAAAACGGCTGTCGCCACCACCTCCACCTCGGCCGACAGTTATATTCTTTACTGCGCGGTCCGGGCGCTGATGGAAATGGATGGCTTTGCATTCCAGAGTGAATTCGACAGCGAAGAGGCCCAGCAGGCTTACCAGGATTCTTACACTGCTTTATATGATCAGTGCAAACAGGATCTCTACACGAAAGGATACCAGATCTACACCTCCATAGATATGACATTACAGCAGGAGCTGCAAAGCGCGATCGACGCCAGCCTGTCTGAATATACGACTCTAGGCACAGAGGGCGCTTATGCCCTGCAGGGCGCCGGTGTCGCCATAGATAACGCTACCGGCTATGTGTCCGCCATCGTCGGAGCCCGCACCCAGGAAGATATGCCTTTTTCCCTGAACCGGGCTTACCAGAGCTACCGCCAGCCGGGAAGTTCGATCAAACCGCTGATCGTCTATACCCCGGCCCTGGAGAAAGGTTACACCCCGGATTCCACGGTAGTGGACCGCAAAACAGAGGGAGGCCCCGATAACTCCAACGGAAAATATTCCGGTTCCATCACCCTGCGCTATGCCGTAGAGCAGTCTAAAAATACGGTAGCCTGGAACCTGTTTCAGGAAATAACCCCGAAAGTCGGTCTTTCCTATTTAAAAGAGATGAATTTCTCCAAAATCACGGAAGGTGACTACAACCTGGCCGCGGCCCTTGGCGGTCTTACCAAAGGAGCCACCCCGCTGGAGATGACCTCCGGCTACGCGGCTCTGGAAAATGGGGGACGCTACCGTGCTCCCACCTGTATTATGCGCATCACCGATCCTGCCGGCAGCAGCATCGTGGAGACCTCCCTTACAGAAAAGCAGGTCTACACCGAAGACGCGGCCCGGACGATGACCGATATCCTAAAAAGCGTTATGACGAAGGGTCTGGGAAAAAGCGCCCGCATCTCTGCCATGGACAGCGCCGGCAAAACCGGTACAACCAACGATAACAAAGACGGCTGGTTCGTCGGTTATACCGGCTATTACACCACAGGTATCTGGGTCGGATACGACATGCCCCGCAAATTACCGGGCCTGTACGGCTCCTCTTATCCCAGTGAAATCTGGAAGCAGTTCATGGAAACTGCCCACGAGGGTCTGGAACCTATTTCCCTGCCCTAAAGTCCGATTGGACCACTAATAAAAGGGGCTGTCGGAATATGAATAAGTCTTACCAGATATACATCTGAATTGCAGATTTCACTTCATACCTGGTATGCAAATTCTATTTCCAGACTCCCCCTTTTATATGAACTATAAAACGGATGAATCCGCCAAATCCTTATTCGTTATAAATTCTATAATAACCATTTCGTCAGCAAGCCCTATTCTATCCAGCTGCCCCATTCTTCACATCCTGTCCTTAAACATCGTGATGGAGTCTGCCCTGGCGGCAAGCTTTAACCATCGCTTTAGTGTCAAAGGGTCCGTCTCGGACAGAATGACGCCCTTTAACTCTTCCGGGACGTTCCCATACTCTCCAAGCAATTCAAGGATGGATTCTGCTTTTCCTTCTGCCCTTCCCTCAGCTTTACCGTCCTCATAACGCTCCTGTCCGATGTCGGCCAGCACCTGCTCTTCGTTATATTCCGTCAGGATTGAATTCATCACTTCCGCCCTCCTTGTCATTAAAAACTCTCTCAATACCCCTTCCTCAATACACTCCTCCACGGCCCGCTTTACCGACTCTCCAAAGTCCAACTCCCCGCGGTATGCTTTCACCTTGCCGATCAGAACTGCATAATCCTTTAGAATGGGGCATCGCTCCATCAGTTGGCTGTTATGCCCATCGTTGATATTGAGTACATGTACCAGTAATTCCATTTTAGATTGCTCGTTTCCGTGAACAAACGCATCTGACAACTTCAGCCATTGCTCGTCGCCGATCTCCTGGTCGCCGTTGTAGAATACGACATATACCGGTGTTGGCAGAGTAACCAGCTTCGTGCCGTAGATGTGCTTTCCATGCAGAATCCCCCGGAACATATCTGCGAAATAAAGCAGACCGCGAACCGGCAGATTCGGATTCATAGTGCTTTGATGCTCATACAGTGATAGGATATCACGGATCAGATAGGCCACATCATTTTTCATCTTCATCCAGATGGCATCCTCCAGTGTCCTGATCTCCAGTTCCTCCACGTCGCTGTAATTCGTGTGGTTCAATGCGTTATACAGCTCCAGTCCGTACTTCTTCTCGGCAAACAAAAGACGGAACAGACGGTCCTTGTAGCTTTTGTTCGTGCCGATGTGATCGGTTGTGTTCATGTTTTTTCCTCCTTAAATGTAATGCAAGGAAAAAACAGCCTTCTGTTATATCCATTTTATTTTGATGTGTTTTTACGGGAATATTTTACACTAACGAGCAGCAAAGCTGAAAGCCAGCCCGCAGGGCATGCGTTATGGGGTGCTGTAAAGTATACCTTATGGAGCAGCGTATGCTGCGACTCCGCCCGCAGGGCATGCGTTTTGGGGTACTGTAAAGTATACCTTATGGAGCAGCGTATGCTGCGACTCCGCCCGCAGGGCATGCGTTATGGGGTGTTGTAAAGTATAAGATTATTATAAGGGAAATATCAGAATACTACAAGCAATGAAGCTATTTTGATTTTGTCTGTTAGATTTTATGGGGATATACCGTATGTATCACGGCCATACCTACATATACCATAAAGTTGTGAAAAAGGATAGTAAAAGACTGTCTTTTCCTTAGATTTGTTTTTATAGTATGGCATTCATAAACAAAAATGTCAATCCATTTTTCAAATCTACTGTTCTGACATTCCTATCCTAACTAACAGTACTGTTAGCTTAAGAATGTGTCAGCACATTACACCGTTTACGAACCTTCCACACGATAAAAGCCTTTTGTAAAGCAGGGCTGAAGGGAAGCGGCGTGTCTTGGGGAGCCGGGCAGCAAATCTCGCGGGGCCAAATCACTTGAGGCCGGGCCTTAGAACGGCTTACGCAGAAGTCGGGAGAACCTCGCAGGGCCCGGAACA
>NZ_JAWDIY010000058.1:0-20946 GCF_032380655.1 Diplocloster hominis
ACTTAAGGCTGTTACCCGGTGAAATCTAAATGAAATCGGTCCGGCAGGTTTGCGGTCCGTGGCTGATTCGCCCCGAATGCCGGATGCATTCGCGGCTCAGCAGCCACCGAAAGACTGCACGGAACGCAGTCTTTCGCCGCAAACCTGCCGGACCGATTTCATTAAGATTTCACACGGGCGCCTTATGTGACGGAACGGAGCCAAACACCGCTGTGCCGGACAGGAGCCCCACCCCCCGGATTCCTCATCCCCTACACTAATTTGTGCGCAGAAGATACAAAGCAAAAACGATGGTCTTATGGTACTGTTTGTTCAGTACAAGTGTACATAGATTAGTACGACGGATTTGAATGTAAACGATCAGCCATTTCCTCCTATGCCTGAATTAGTGTAGGGAGTGATGGAGTCGTACCGGTTCTTCCTACGGGCTGGGGATATCCCTCCCCGTCTGACGGTGCTGAACGGGCCGGAATCCTGGACGGCTCCGGGCTCGGGAATCCGTTTGTGTCACCCTGGACGGGCATAGGGCGGCTGAGCAGCAGCTTGGTGAGAAAGAAGCGCCGGATTCAGGATGCGGGGCGGCCTTCACGGCCGACCCGCAAGGGCCGCTGAACCGGGAACACATCATGTGTTCCTGGTGAATCGACCCGGTTCCTGAATCCGGCGCTTCTTTCTCACCTAGCTGCTGCCAGCGCAAGCCCTCCGCTCGTCCAGGGTGACACAAACGGATTCCCGCGCCCGGAGCCGTCCAGGATTCCGGCCCGGTCAGTGCCGTCAGACGGGGAGGGATATCCCCAGCCCGTAGGAAGAACCGGCACGACTCCATACACTCCCGGCCCCCCTTTATTTCCCCGCAGAACAGTTGCCTTCTCCGATTGAATCAACTATAATAGAGATACCTGTACCATACGCTTGACAGGAAAGACATTCGAATAAGTAAAGGGGTTGAAAGGTATGAGATTAGTTACACGGTCCGATTTTGACGGACTCGTATGCGGCGCTCTGTTGAAGGAGGCCGGAATTATTGATCACTGGAAGTTCGCCCATCCTAAGGATTTGCAGGATGGACTTGTAGAAATCAATGAAGATGACTGCCTGGCCAATGTGCCCTATGTGGAGGGCTGCGGGCTCTGGTTCGATCACCATTCCAGTGAAATGGAGAGGAATCAGCTGGCTGGGAAATATAAGGGGGAGAGCCGCTTGACACCCTCTTGTGCCAGGATTATCTATGATTATTACGGAGGGCAGAAACGTTTCTCCCATTTTGACGAGATGATGGATGCGGTGGATAAAGTGGACTCCGGTCATCTGACTATCGACGAAATCCAGAATCCAACGGGCTGGATCCTGATTGGATTCCTGATGGATCCCCGGACCGGTCTCGGCCGGTGGCGGAATTTTACCATTTCCAATTATCAGCTGATGGAGAAGTTGATTGACGCCTGCCGCACCATGTCCACAACAGAGATTTTGGACTTGCCGGATGTAAAAGAGAGAATAGAGGTCTATTTTGAACAGACGGAGAAATTTACCGACATGATCCGGAACTATACCCGCACAGATGGCGATGTGATCATTACGGATCTTCGCGGTGTGGAACCCATCTATACCGGCAACCGTTTTTTGATCTACAGCCTGTATCCGGAGCAGAATATCTCCGCCTGGATCGTGGACGGCAAAGGCGGTAAGGGGTGTTCTGTGGCGGTCGGCTACAGTATCTTAAACCGTACCTCGAATATCGATGTGGGAAGCCTTATGCTCAAGTACGGCGGCGGCGGACATAAGATGGTCGGCACCTGCCAGTTCCCGGATGAGAAGATCGGGGAACTGCTGCCGAAGCTTCTGGAAGAGCTGGTGCATCCGGCATAACAGGATTGATACTTTATGAGGAGCAGGCGAATCATTTTATTGTCAGATCATCTTCCTTTATCCTGTAACTAATTTCAATATGGCCACTTTCAAAATAAGTGTAATCGCCGTCAGGCAGCACCCAGCTGGCTTTAACGGCCCCCGGCTGGATATAACCGTTCTGGCTTTTGTAGTCGGAATAGTCCACATACCATGGGGTCAGGGTGCTGCCTTTTCCGTTCTCATCCATATATCTGTCATTGGTTTCAAATCGTATGATATCCCCGTTTGGGTCAAACGTAAACCGGCCCTTTCCGGTGACAGACTTCCAACGAATCGTGCCTTCTATCGTCCGGTCATCGACGGTGCGCCAGGACACATACTCCTGTAAAAATAAGGACGGCATATAGACTGCATCCGCTAAAGCGGTGATCAGCTGGCTTTGGTCCATCTTAGCCCCGGCAGAGCGGAATAGCTGGAACTGTTTGGCAAGCATTCCTGTCATTGAGCCTGCCCCATCCAATACGCTGTCCTTGGCCTGAAGGGGGAGCCCAGCGATCCGTCCTGACAAGAAGGCATGGCGGTCCGGCCGCTTTGCAAAATTGACCTGCATAAACTGAACAAGAATCGGCTTTTTTCCGCGGGATATGCCAAACCTTGCTTTATGGAAACGAATCATCATGTGATCCATCATGTGGTTTCCAATATAGCCGCTGTTGATTATATACTTTTTCAGCAGGTCAGGCAGACCGGACATGCGTTCCAGGGTAAACCGCTCACCGGAATCCTCCGGTAACGCGTCCATGGTGCATCTGACTTCGGCCAGATATTGCTTCCAGAGTCTGCCTCCGGGCACCGCCAGATACATAGCGATAATTACAAGCGCGAGAAATCCTATTGTGATCCATACCATTTATTTCACTTCTCCTTCTTCTTCACTTATCTGCCCGCTGCTGCGCTTTTCCATTGTCTCGATGTTCTTCTCCAGCAGACGCAGTCCGTTGTATAGACCGGAAAGCGTATCCCCGTCAAATCCTCGAAAAACATCCCCCAGAAAAGCATCCTCTGTACCCGCGCGGATCGCAAAGTAATTGACACAGTACTCTGTCAGGGATAGCACCGTGGCTCTTCCGTCAGCAGGATGCTTTGCCATGTCCAGAAAACCTTGCCGATTCAGCAAGAGCGCCATTTTCTTTATATTCTGATGTGAGGTGCCAATCATAGCTGCCGCTTCCCCGATCGTCAGCTTTTGCCCCGCGCTTTGAGAAATTACAGCTATCAACATCCATTGTTTCATGGTCATGTAATCGTCCACTCTGTCCCCGAGCTTCTGCAGGCGGTTAGCCAGCGCAAAAACGCTGCCAAATATGTATTTTATTTGTGTCATAGAATCAGTCATCACGAAATCCTCCCATCCAAAAAGGTAACTGGTTATATAATTATATAACCAGTTACCTTTTTTGTCAATTGCCAAATATGGGAGGGGACTGGCATCTTTCGGCAGTAAAGGGAAGCTTTCAGACAACTGCGTGGAGAAAGGGGCCTGTCCCCGGATTTCAGCCTGAAATGATCCCACCGCGGGGAAGCAAACCTTTTTTCCCTTGAACAGACCAGCCTCCAGGGACAGGCCCCTTTCTCCACGCAGTTGTCTGAAAGCTTCCCTTTACTGCCGAAAGGTGCCAGTCCCTTCCCCTATGAAGAAAAAAAATCCCGAACCATTTTGATATGGTTCGGGATGTCCAACTTATCTGATGACTCCAAGGGGATTTGAACCCCTGTTACCGCCGTGAAAGGGCGGTGTCTTAACCGCTTGACCATGGAGCCTTGTCCGGCTGAATCTGCCTCAAAGCGTCAACCGGAGTTTATCTTATCATATTATGAGCTTCAATGCAAGTATTAAAATAAGAAATTTTCCAGTTATTTCCCAGTTATAAATTATTTCCCAGATAAGACAGATAATTTCCAGAAATATACTGTGTTACAGCCTGTTACCATCTACCCGTATGCGGTATAATCAGACTAAATCTCCCAGTCAGGAAAAAGAACCCGGACAGACAAAATATAACACGGAAAATCGGGAATTTCCCCTTCGAATCCCGTAAGCTAGAACTACAGTCAGGAGGTGTTGCACATGAACTGGACCGAATGTATCAGTGAAGCGATCCGATATATCGAGGCTAATATCACCGAGAAGATCACCATCGGGGATATCGCAAAACAGGCAATGATATCACCCTTTTATTTTCAAAAAGGATTTGCCATGCTGTGCGGTTTTACCGTCGGGGAATATATTAAAAAACGCAGGCTCACCTTAGCCGGCAGCGAGCTTGTTTCCACGGACAGTAAAATTATTGATCTTGCGCTCAAATACGGCTATGATTCTCCCGATAGCTTTACCAAAGCATTTACCCGTTTTCATGGTTCCACACCTGCTTCTGTGCGAAAAGGCGAAGCTATGATCAAATCGTTCGCTCCGCTGAAAATCAAGCTTACATTCGAAGGAGGTAATACGATGGATTACAAAATTGTTAAAAAAGATGCGTTTACGGTAACCGGCGTGTCAAAGGTATTCAAATATGAGGAGGCAGCCGCCGCGGTCCCGCAGTTCTGGTCGGATTATTATACATCCGGGAAGAACGAAATGGTCCGCAGCGTGTACGGTATCTCCATTGATGAAAATATGGACGGCAATGAGTTCGAATACCTGATCGCCGATAATTACGACCCGGCCGCGGACATTGCGGGCGATTTTACCACCAGGGTTATCCCCGCACACACCTGGGCTGTCTTTGCCTGTGTTGGTACGGGTTCCCAGTCCCTGCCGGCGGTTCATGAACAGATCTTCTCGGAATGGCTGCCCAATTGCAGGGAGTATGAGATCGCGGCGGGTTATAATATTGAAATGTATAGCGATCCCGCCGATTATCCGCTGGGTGAAAAGGATGAACACTTCTACAGCGAGATCTGGATACCTGTCCGGCAAAAACAATAACCGGTTCCTGCCACGCAATCCTTATTTCGTAAGAGTACACGTATCGATCATCTGTCCGCCGGTGCTGAAGGTCCGTATCCCGAGCGTCAACCCGTTTACATCCACCACGGTAATCAGGGGTTCTTCTTCCGTCTGGATGTAAGCGGCGTAGGGCAGGTCTGTCTCATATTTTCCATAATACTTGCTGCCGGAAGAGGAGGCAGCTGTCAGATACAGGGTCTGCCCTGTTTTGACCGGGCCCTCCTCGTTTCCGGTTACTTTGGTCCCCTCCATCAGATAGGATCTCGTGTACAGATGATCATGGCCGGCCAGTACGAGATCCACATGATACCTGGAAAAAACCGGCGCCAGGGCTTCCCGCATGGCCAGGATCGTCCCATCCCCGGCGTGGGAGCCGGCGCTATAGAGGGAATAATGCATGGTGGCAATGATCCAGTCCGCTTCCGAGCTTTCTGCCGCCTCCCGGATAAAGGCCTCATGCTGCGCATAATCCTTGTTATTCGAATCAATGGCCAGGAACAGCACATTTTTATAGGTATAAGCATAATCATGAAGCTCATCCCCCGTCTTGGTAAACTGCTGGTCGTACAGCAGGGTTCCTGCCTCATGGTTCCCGGGATTTACAGCCACTGGAAGTTCCTTTAAGATCTGGGGCTGGCGGAAGCCATAGTATTCTTTGACCGCCATATCCTTCTTTGAACTGTCCACCTGGTCTCCCGCCGACACCAGGAATGCCGCATCCGGCGCCAGCTCAAGGCCTGCCTTCAGCGTCTGTTCCCATCCTTTGGTATCCTGGCTGATCTCACCGGCTCCGATCTGCGGATCGCCCGCGAACAGGAAAGAGAACGCTTCCCCGGGACTTTGGGAAGAAACGGAATAGCTGTCTGAATAATTCGGATTCCCCAGCTGTTTGATCCGGTAGATGTATTCGGTTCCCGGCAAAGGCAGGTTTATTTCAGCCTTATAGCAATAGGTGGAGGCCACCCCGGCATATACCCTTTCCATCAGCACAGTGTCATAGGACTCCGGGAACGCCCCGGCTGTTTTGGGGGCGTACCGGACCTCATATACTCCCTTTTCCTTTGCCAGCCAGTTTACAAAGATCTGCTGTGCCGTATCACCCACTTCCAGAAGCAGGCCTGAGGTGTCCGGTTCTTTCCGCTCAGGTGTCTGATAGGAGATCCGCAGCGACGAAAAATCAAAGACGATATCGGAGCTGTTGGCATTGGCCTGGTGCAGCTCCACAGCTACCGTATTCCTGCCCTCTTTTAACATGGGAAGCTCACTGATAGCGAAGGTTTCCTTCCTGGCGGAGTTCACTGTTTCCGCTGCGCCGTAGGACATAAGGTCCGCATATCCCCCTCCCGGTGTGTTCCCCGCCCAGAGGAGCTCCCCGTTCAGATAGATCAATACCGCGTCGTCAAACAGGAGCTCCCCCTCCAGCGCTTTGATGGTGTCCTTCGACCGGATGTCGATCTCTGTCCGAAACAGACAGACTGGCCTGGTCACCGTCCGGGTCTCATCCGTATACTGCGCCAGCAGGTTCTCGGCATATTTTCCTTCTTCTATCTCTGCTTTTTGTCCCTGATACGCCCCAAAACTCCCGGCTGCTTCTTTCCAACCCGAATCATCATAATCCGGCATCGCCCAGTTCTGATACTCACCCGCGTCCAAAGCCATGTCCTGGTATCTCCATCTGGTCTCTCCCGACACGATCAGGTTTTTGTCTGTATACGTTTCAGCCTGGGCCAGTTCTGATTTCGAACCGTTGCCATACTGCCCCTTCTGATGCAGCGCCATGGAAAATACGAAAAAAAGCAGCAGTACTGCGGCGGCAAACGCCGCTCCATATTTGATCCATTCCCATACTTTTTTTCTGCCCATCAGTGATCACCTCTGTTCTTTCTTCCTATCTGATTATTCACGGTTGTGACGAAAACGTTCTTTTTCTCCCCAGACGCTGCGGTTTTTGCGGTATCCCAGCAGCGCGTTCATTCGTACCAGCATCAGGATAAACCGCATGCCCACCAGCTCGAATCCGCTCAGAAGAATCGCCCGCAGGCCATCCCAAAAAGAGATGTACAGCTGCTGGGTATGAATCCGGCTGAAAAACGCGATCAGCGTAAGGATGCAGCCAAACAAAGCGTAGACTCCGAAAAACAGGATCATAAAAGGCACGTTGATCAGGTTTACAAAGAAAGACAGGATAATCGTCAGCAAACCAAACAGCTCAATATAGGGGGATAACAGCTCATAAATCCAGAAATACAGAAATGAGATGGTTCCCATCAGCCCGTATTCCTGCTTTCCAATCACATTGTGATATTTCATAAGGCTTTCAAATAACCCGATATGCCAGCGGCGCCGCTGCCGTACCAGGTCGATCAGGCTGCCGGGGACCTGGCTCCAGCAGATCGCGTCCGGTGCGTAGCGGATTCGATAGTCAATATGGTTGGCCCTGCAGAACGCATGCAGCTTTACCACCAGCTCCATATCCTCCCCCATGGTCGTATCGTCATACCCGCCCACCAGCAGGACCATTTCCTTCTGAAACAGTCCAAACGCCCCTGAGATTATCAGATTACCGTTAAAACTGTCCATAAAGATTCTCGACGCCAGAAAGGAACGGTTATATTCCAGGACCTGCATGGCCACAATGATTTTCTTTGGCAGGCTGTAATCAGTTACCTCTCCGTTCACCAGTTTCACTCCGTTGGATATGCGGACCTGCCCGCCGCAGGCGATTACCCGGTTATCCTCCAGAACCGGCTTCGCTATCTCATGAAGGGAATCTTTTTGCAGCATGGAATCGGCGTCCATACAGATAAAATACGGATACCGTGAGATATTGATCCCCATGTTCAGGGTATCCGCCTTCCCGCCGTTCTCCTTTAGTACCAGAGTGATTGGGACATTTCCAACTTTCGCCTCATAGATGTCCTTCTCGGCCTTACAGGGAATGGTTTTCCGGATCGGCCGGCTGATCTGATGCATCTGAAAATGCTCGATCAGGTACTCACCCGTCCGGTCGGTGGAACCGTCGTCCACAATGATGATCTCGTATAATTTATATTCCTGCTCCAGCAGGGTCAGCACCGTATCGATGATAGTCATCTCCTCGTTGTGGGCCGGTACGATTATACTGATGGGCAGGTAATACTCCTGATGCAGATCCAGCTCCAGCTCCTCATCCCTGCGCTTCTGGTATAGCCTGGTAGACCCCCAGAGCACGGACAATAACAGGAAACTGCTGTATCCGATCAGGTACAGGATAAAAAACACATCCACACCAAATAAAAATATCTTAACCGCGTCCATCATCTGTCATCGCCTCCTGTTCCAGGGCCGCTGCCGCCTCTGCCGCCGGTTCCGTCTGCGCGGACGCGGCTTTCTCCTGATCCAGCTTATACCGGAGCATATCTTTTGCATACCGGTCACTTCCCTGCAGGACCTCCTGCAGCAGCGCGCTGTCCTTTCCGATCCTGACCAGAGAATCGGAAGCATTATCCCGAATGTACCAGTTGCTGCTGTACATTCCCTGTATCAACGCCCGTATGCTGTCCTCTCCCGGGTAATTCTCCAGGGACGCCGCTGCCAGCGCCGCGAATTCCCAGTCATCGATATTCCATTCCAGGACCATGCGGCACAGTACCGGCCCGGCCTCTTCATAGTGATAACGCCGGAAATACCGGATAATGGCAAACTGTACTTCCCGGTCTGTCTCTTCATTCAGCAGCGGAAGAAAGCGGGCGCAGAATCTATCCGTCACTAACCTTATAAAATTAATAAAGGCGGTCTGGTAATACGGGGGAAATTCATTCCAGTGAGCCCATAACTGGTCAGCCAGTTCCAGACGGTCACCGGAAAAAGCCAACAACCCATCCGTTATAAGCTTAGCGCTGTGCTCGATCTCCTGGCGGGCCATCAATTGATACGCCCGGACCACAATGGATGCGGATGCGCCGGCATACAATGCCTGCAATGCGTTTTCCCTGCAGTAGATCGAGTGTTCCATCACAAGCTGCAGCATGAATTTCACAAAAGGATCCCGCTGCGTCGCCCCGCACAGCCGGTATTGTCCGATCAGGTGTGCGTAAAACGCTTTGTCCATCACGCTTTTCTTACTGTACTTTTCACAGGTCCCTGTGAAAATCCGGCGGTTGGCCCCGGCCCAATTCAGAAACTGCTGCTGTTTCCCTTCCCGCTCAAGCTCCTGCTCCGCTTTGTAGAACAGAGACAGCTGCGTGGGTCTGGCCAATTTTTTCATCAGCTCCCGGTCCTCTTTCTGATTCATCGGCTGTCCGGATTCGATCAGATTCCCGATCCGTTCCTTCCATTTTCTAATCTTATGCGGCCTGTGCAGATCCGCCCATTTTCTGCGCCCCGCATAGGCAGCGTTAAAAGCCAGCATGCATACACATAAGGCCATATACATATATATGAGGATATTTACCCGAAGTACCATGTTATCAGCCCCTTCTGCCCTAATACGCTCTATTCACCAGTTCCGGTCCAGAGCTTCTGCAGGGCGTAATAGCCCTCTTTTAACCGCTCATGATATGTGATGTCTTTTCCCCAGCCTTCCAGCGGTACCGGCTGCATGGGGATCACATCCGAGGCTTCACCCAGAACCCCGATACCTGTATAAAACTCTTCGATCTCAATCCCTTCAATCCCGTAATTCTCATAATAATCATCATGAATCATCATTTCAGATGGATTACAGAAGTTAAGCAGCAGCCATGGAAGCCTGACCTCAATCTCGTCGCCCCGGATGATAAAGTCTGCTAAAGAATTAAAATCCTCGCTCTTTGGATTTCCATTTCCATAAGTGAGTGTCCCTGTGTCGAATGTCTCGCCGATATCATAACCGGTGGTATCCAGCTCCTCATGAGGGTCCAGCGGAACCTGCAGCATCAGCCGGATATCGACGAATTCGTCCGTATCCCTCTCCGGCTCATTCAGATAGGCGTCCTCCAGATAGACCCGGTGGGAGTAGATCGCCCGCAGAGCCTCATACCTTTTCTGGACCAGTACACGGCTGTTGCCCCTTCCGTCCAGGATCATGAGAAAATCCGCCGGACGTTCAAAGCTGCCTTCCAGCCCGCGGCAGCTGGTACTTCCGCTCTTTGGGGTAGTGTCGATGGGTACATACAGCACATCCTTTTCCGGATCATACTGCTCTTTCCGTATTCGGAAATAGAGATACTTTTCATCGTATTTGGACCAGAGGCTCATCCCCTCCCGCTCCATTACCAGATCCTGATCTGTCCACTCAGATACATCACCGTCCACATAGCACACGCTTTCCTCTTTTCCGGGATCAAAGGACAGAACCCCGAAATACTGCTCATTGGTCTGATAATCACTCCAGAACGGGGTTTTGGTCAGATCCGTATACGCCATGGTATTCCAGGTCCGTTTAAACCATTCATCCTGCCAGGTAAAAGCGATGGACCCCGCGCACCCCGCCGCCATAATATCCTGGTAACAGGTCACCAGCGCCCGGGCCTGATCCGCCTCCGACATGCCGCCCTGTGCCCGCCCTGTATTTCTGTCACTCTGGGCACGCCCTCTGGCGGAAGGAACTCCGTACTCGGCGATCACCACGGGAACCGTGTGGTATTCGTTCAGCATGGTGACATAGGCCCGGTAAGAATTGAATACGCCGTTTTCATCTATAAAACGTTCCTTATCCTCCACATCCACGTCCATGATATCCAGGAAGCCCAGGTAATCCGGGAAATACGGGTAGACATGATAGGATGCGAAGTGACCGGACAGGAATGCGTCCGTTGTCTTTATATGTTCCACATCCACCTTTGCGAATTTACGGAAATAAAAATCCACCAGCTCATGCCAGTCAAACGGGTCCGTGGTCGGCCAGTTGCTGAAAGCGATCAGCCGCTGGTCATTATACCGCACGGTTTCGTATTCGATAATCCGGTCACCCACCTGGGCCAGCATGGCCTCGAAAGGGGAAGCGTCATCCGTCGTATACATATATTTCCCCTGGTACCGGTTTTTCGTGTCCTCCATATGATTCGTGTAGGCGACCGTCGTATCCTCCCATTCCACGCCCAGAATATATCCCAGGACCCAGGGGGAGATATCTTTATGATAGGTACCGCTGCCCAGATCCTCCCCCAGGGAAAATATCTTGTTCCCATGGATGATATCCACCAGGGTTCTGGAATCGTTCAGCATGGCATCCAGAAAATCCGCATCGTACGCATCCCTGTGTGAAAACTGTACGTAATCGTTGACCCATAATCCATGCAGGATATAGAGCGGATTCTCATTCTCATGATTGTATTCCCATACGGCATTATAGAAATCGTCCGATTGGATGGTATATACCCGGACGCAGTTCGCCCCCATTTCCTGAATCATGGAAAACCAGCGCAGGTAGGTCTCCTGATCGATGGCGTAATCCGTCGCGAAATGTCCCGGGATTCCGACACCCATATTGATTCCCCGTATTTCAAATGGTTCCATCCCGTTTCCCGTATCGGCCAGGATCGTCTTCCCTTCTACCGTAGTAAAGGTATGCACCGGCTGATCCGGCCGGATTCCGATAAACAACCCGATTTTCGGGGACAACAGAATCCAGCCGGCCCCGATTACAATCAGAACGGAACAGATAATTAAGAATTTTTTCATATGCCCGGCCCCCTCCTGATTCTAGTGGTTGAATTTCTTAACTGCGGATTCATGGCTGTACTGCCGTAATACTTCGATGTTCTCATCCAGCCAGTCCAGTCTCCCAAACAGGGTATCCTTCATCTGCTGAACCGCCTCCTCATAAGAGCCGGGATTGCGCTCGTCGGGAGCCAGCTTATTCCTCCAGTCCAGGTTCGCGCTGTCGAAGCTGTAGCCCCAGACCGCGTAGTTCCGGTCCACGGCGGTATCCAGATAAGCGATGGTATCATCGATATAAGTATCCAGATAATCCTCACTCAGGGTTGTGGTACGCAGTTCCCGGTAGCGGCGGATAATGCGGTCGATGTAGGTTTCTTCCTTGATCATCATCAGAAACCAGGGCGCCTGTACCGAGACGAACTGACGGATGTAGAAATCATCCTGTTTTCCCCGGGCGGCATTGTCCAGATCATTGTTAAAATCCCAGACGCAGGGCTTAAACAACCCGTTCACGTCCTTATAGAAATAAGTGGACAGGTTTCCCATATCCCGCTGTAAAAACACTTCCATTAAAATAAAGTAGTCCACGAACTCATCCACATCCACATTTGCCGGAAACCCATACCGGTAAGAGTCATAATCATAGGAATATAATGCTTTTTCAAACTTACTGACATCCCGTTCTATAAAATCCTTCAGCTCCGGGGTCAGGTTTCTTTCACCCGGATAGACAATATCAAAATAGGAAGTCTTTCGGAGGATGGATGTATACTTGCTGTAATTGTCCATGGCCGAGAACTTATCGTTATCATCATTTTCCAGACCGATGATATATCCCGTTACATTCCGGACTTTATTGGGTTTTTGGATATCGATTCTGCCTTTCCCGCGGCTGACGGTTTCCATCATCACATATACGCCCTGGTATTCCCCGTTCACGATCACCTCGCAGAACCGCACGTCCGGCGCATAGTCCATCAGGGAACCGGAGATATTCATCGCCAGGTAGTTCCGCATCAGCGTTTTATCCAGAAATGGGCCGTGCAGCGCCCACTCATGGTTTTCCTCCATTCCCATAATGGGGATGTCCAGATAATTTCCCCCCGCATCCACCGTTTTGACCGCAAAAGAATGCTTATCAAACCACCGGGATGTATTCCCCCGGACCCGGATCTGTATATAGGCAGAGACATCCGGTTCGTCCTGCGGCGTATTGTATGTATCCTGGTGATCCACGATTCTGCAATTAGCGGTCAGATATTCTTCCCCTGTGGACGCTGCCGTATAGCTGGTACGGTTATTGCTGTTTAAATACGGCATACCGGGGATCTCCTCGCTGGTGTCGATCATGACCAGCGGCAGATGCGTGGACAGGGAATTAAGATCCACTGCCTCCGGGTCGTAGGAGTCTGCTGCCGCTGCCGCATCCCTGTGGATGCAGCTTAAGGTATCGATTCCGTTTAACACGTCCGGCTGCTGCGCCGACTGATGTTGATGAATCCGATATCCCAGTCTGCTCCATTCGACCTGGAACAGGACGGTAATGAGCACCGTCAGGCATGCCAGCAGCAGAAACGCCATCCTGCGTTTACTCATGGTATCCCTCCCCCGCGTCAGCTGCTGATGTCATCGTCTTGTGTCACGATATTCACGTACTGGATATGTTCGATCTCATACAGCAGATCCTCCACACTGCTGGTCCCGGCGCTGGCCTTTCGGTACACATTGCGGGGAATCTCGTAGATCAGCTCCACGGTATCTTCCGTCGTGTTCTTCACCCGCAGATCCACTCTGCGCTTAAAATAATCCGTGATCACCGACATAATCCTCTTGTCGGTACTCCTGGCTCCGCGCACAATGAGGATCATGCGGTTTTCATTTTTGATACGGCCCAGGACAAATAATACCAGAAAGACCATGGCGCTGCCGGCCCCCGCGGTAATATAATCCCCGACCCCGCAGGCCAGCCCCACCACAACGGCCCAGAATATGTAGATGGTATCTCTCGAATCCTTTACCGCGGTACGGAAACGAACGATGGACAGCGCGCCGACCATACCCAGGGACAATGCCACGTTATTACCGATCGCGGTCATGACCAGCGTGGTAAGAATCGTGAGAACCACCAGACTTACATTAAATTTCCGGCTGTACACAGTGCCCGTATGCGACAGGTAGTAGGACAGATAGATCACAAACCCGATCACAGCCGCAACGATCAGCTGGCTTACGATACCTGTCATATCCAGGGATTGTACCTGCTGTAACAGATTAATCAGATAATTACTCATTTAAGTCAACCTCCTCTTATATCGTTTCACTTCTATGCAAGGACTGCCTTCTGGACAGACAATATTTACTGACCGCCATCTCGCTGTCATCGCACATACTCAACAGCTCTTTTAGATAGGACAGCAGAAAATGATTATATTTGATTTCCAAAAAGGATTTCCACGGCTGAATCACCGGATACAGCCCCGGCTGCTCATCAAATATACTCCTGCCTCCCTCAGAGGCCATGAGTCCTGAGTCAAATGTGATCCGAATGGAATTCTCCGGCAGTATGTATGCTTTCCGGCGGTACTCCACGACAGCCACAGGCCGGTACTGATTCATGGTCAGGATGCTGTAATACTCCGCCGCGAATTCATCGTCATAGGCCCGCAGCACAGTATAATCCCCCCGCTCCATCTTAAGGGCTTCCTCCCTCGTGATCCGCATGGATCTCTTCAGCTGGTTTGAGCCCTGTTTCTGCTTGATTTCCAACATCGCGTATTCATCTTCCGGGTGATATATGCGCATCCGCATCTTTCGTCTCAGTTCGATTCCCGCCAGCTTATCGTTAAAATCCCGGTTGCTCATGGTATCAAAATAAAGGGAACGCACCAGATAACCAATCCCCTCATTATGCGGGTCCGGACGCAGCAGCTTGTTAAGCCTGGTTTCCATCCACATCCGCTGTTCCGTATTGAGCATATATTTTTTCTCCTGACGTAATACTTTCTGTACCTCCATGGGCATCCCTCACTTTCCACCGTCCGCGTTCCGCGTCATATCATACAGCGGCAGCGTCCAATGATAATCCCTGACTATGGGGATATCCGGATACGCCTCCTCCACCCTGTCCCAGGTCTTTAACGCCGCTTCGATTCCCCGCTGCCGGTAGGTTTCATTCTCCGTCAGTCCGTGTACGCCGATCTCCTGGAATTCCAGAATACAGTGCAGACCCTTATCATACTTCTCACACAGTTCCGCCTCTGTTTTTATCATTTCCACTTCATTCCCAATTCCATAGTTCATCACCGCCGCCTCATCACAGGCATAGGCGATCAGCTGTTCCAGATAAGCCGTCAGCCCCTGGTCATCATAATGCCTCGGTATGCACTGGATCACCCGCAGCTCTCTGGAGGCGGCATATTCATAGGCGGCCCGCATCCCCTTCACATAGATATCCATATAGTAGGCAGGATCTTCCCGGAACCGGCTTGTGACGTAAGGTTCGATATCTGTCATGATTCCCCGGAACCGGTACGCCTCCTCTACACTGTCATTGTAGTCCGCCACCGTTTTCATCTGCCGGGTAACAGACGCCCCGTCCTCCTCAAATCCCCATTCCACAGAACCTGTCAGGGCATACACTTCCACATTCTGTTGGTTCATATAGCGCATAAAAGAAATCGTCTTATCCCTGTCCAGTTTTTCCGGTATCTCCTGATACCAGCGTGTGACGGAAAGTGCCTGAATCAAATCCCCGGTCTTATTCGGATTGTCAATGCTCTCTTCGGACCACTCGAACATTCCATATACTCTGTCCGGCGCGGCTTCTCTGTTCTGCAGGGCTGATATGACTAAGCTCATGGTACACAAACAGATCAGCCCGAAAACCGCAGCAGCGGTCATCCGTGCATGGGCAGTGCTCCTTCTCCCTCTTCTAACTGTATTCATGTATATGTCTCTCCATGCAGCGCAGCATCGCATCGCAAACCTGTTCCGGCTCAACAGGCCACACCAGAAACATGGTCGTATTCAGCCGGTAGCTCTGGGAAATAAATTCTTTTTCACTGGAAATCCACACCAAAGGGACCTGTGTATCCATATCACGTACTCCGATTACCGTCTCCATACCGATAGCCCCCTTCAATCCCACAAAAATAACATCAAACTGTTGGCCCTTCATGCGATACAACAGATCTTCCCGCCATGTAAAGTATTCACAATTCAGGTTATATTGGTACCGGGCAGCAAAAAGATCCAATCCGTCTCTGAATACATCTTCCGTTTGTGTGCATATTCCGATCAGCATTCTTTCACATCCTTTCTGACAACAATGTACCATGCAGCCCCCGGTTAATAAACGGTCCCGCACCGAACGACGGTTTTTATGCACAAAAATCATTCATTTTTTCCCTGCAATCATGTAAAATATATGTAAAGTTATGCTAAAATAGATGTAAATATACAGACGGACAAAGGTGATACCTATGCAGATCGCAATCATAGACGATCAGGAGCCGGATCGCAGGGACCTGATCCAAATGCTTTCCAGATATTTTGCTTCTCACAAAGTGGGTGCCGTATGTGAGGAATTTTGTTCGGGCGAAACCTTCCTCGAATCGTTTCATCCGGGCAAATACCAGCTCGTATTTCTGGATATTTATATGGGCAAAATGAACGGTATGGATATTGCCCGTAAGCTTCATCAGGATGATGCCCGCTGCCGCCTGATTTTTTATACGACAAGCCACACCCACGCTGTGGAAAGCTATGATGTAAAAGCTTCTTATTATCTGACAAAACCCCTTCCCTATGCAAGACTATGTAATGCGCTCAACAGGTGCTGCCAGGATCTCCTGGAAGAAAACAGATATCTTTCTGTCAATCTTGGAAAAACACAGTATAAGTTATTGTTCCGGGACATCTGGTACGTATACAGCGTATCCCGCAATGCCCATATCCACCTGAAAGACAGGGACTTAGTGATCAAAGATTCCATCAGCAGCATAACGGCCATCCTTATGGAGGATGAGCGGTTTCTGTGCTGTAACCGCAATCTCATAATTAATATGGAATATGTGGAATGCATATTGGATGATTATTTCCTTATGAAAAATAAAGACCGTATCCCGATCCGCCAACGCGGAATAAGTGCGGCAAAAAAAATGTATCTCAACTATACACTCAAAAACCTGCGGAAGGAGGGACCCTATGAACTGTAGCGGACGGTATCTTTTCGCCATACTGACGGCTTGTCTTTTATTTGTCCATATATTTCCTGTACATGCCATAGCCGGGGCCCGGACTGCAGATGCCGCCGGCCAAGCGGGGGCCTCACCGGAAGAAAGCACAGCGCCCGCGGCAGACTGTTCCTCCCCCGAAGAGCTGGTCCGGCTGTTGTCCCAGGATACCACCGGAAATATTGTCCTGACACGGGATATTGAAATAAATGAAAAATTACATATAGTAGTCCCATTCGGCAGAACGGTTGAAATGGGCCCATACAGCATTCATATCGCGGAAGGTTCCTCCTTATCTATCGATGGGCCTGTCCATTTCAAGAGTATGGATGCCCCAAAACCGGCCTTCCTGGCAGATGGCACTCTTTCTTTCTTCAGTCATGCAGCCGTATCCGCATATGGGGACAGTTCCACTGCGATCGAAGTAAGCGAAAGCGGAAGCTGGTCAGCATCCTGCGCAGCGATCCTCGCAGAGGGGCCTTCGGCGTCCGCAGTAAGGATCAAATCCCAACATCCCTGCCGCATTGTCCAAAGCGTAATCTATGCCAAAGGGCCGGATGCGGTGGGCATCCACACCAATGCACCATTGCGTTTGGAGTTTAGCCGGCTGGAATCGGATGGAGCCTCCATCATAAATGGCGGTAACGAACTGATCCTGGACACCTCCCTTGTCACTCCGGCGGCCGCTGCTTCCCTTGTCATTGAACGGTATCCCGTCCTGGCAGACCGTCTTGAACAGAACGGCCTCTGTTATCCACAGGGTACGTCCCTTCCGTCCATGTTACCCAAATCTTTAAACTACCGTTTTATAAACAAGGAGGAGCCCTCGGATCAACTGTATCTTTCCATCCCCGTAGACTGGGAAGAATGTCCGGATATGTCTGCTCCGGGTGACTATCCGGTTATGTGTACACCTATAGTACAAGCCTGGTTTCCAGTGGAGCTTCCAGCATTTCCGATGATGCTCCACGTGGTTGCCCCCGACCAGCCCTTCTTGGAAGGCGCTTATCTGTTCCAGGGTGAGATCCATCTGGATTTTCTGAATGAGCTTACAGGAGCGGATCAGATGATTCTTTGCTATTCCACGGACGGAGCAAAAACCTGGCGGGATGCCTCCCGGGATTTTTCTGTCTATATGGATTCCCATCACGCCGTTCTCAGCAGCATTCCCTTCCGTGATTACTGGTTCCGGTTGGAAGTAATCGGCGGACCGCTGGAAGGCTGTTCGAATATCCTGTATTTTTCTTCCGCCTCCCAGGAAGATGATAATTTCGGCGGCGGCGACAGGGACGGCGGTGACACGCAGGAACAGGATATTCCCTCCATTACCCCAGAGCCTACCCAGGAACCGCAGGATACGCCGCCGCTTCCGGCCCCTTCCCAACATCCGGGCTCCGATTCAGATTCCAACTCCACCCCCACTTCGGAGGAGAATACTTCCAATCCCAGGACCCCTGAACAGACAGCCCCGCCTGTGTCCGGAACCGGCACTGCGCAAGAAGATCTGCCGGAACCGGATTATCCGAATCCATTGGTGAATACACCTGTTCCCCCGGTTTCGGAAGAGGTGACAGATACACAGACTGTCCTCTCCGGTAAGCGCTGCAAAGAATTATTGAAAATTAATTCCGGGTATATCCTGATCGAAAAAAATAAAATATCCGTGGAGTTATCCGCAGCTTTTCTAAAAGAACTGCCTCTGGATGACGATTCCATGATCCGCATTACCGTTCACAAAATGGATGACCTTACTTTCCAGATCTGTCTCGAGATTGACGGGACACCCGTGACAAAGATTCCGGACACGGTGATCCGTTTCCCTTATCAGCCAGCTGATCCAACCGGTATCGGTCAGCTGTATCTATACTGTCAGGAAACGGATACGCGCACCAGCGCAGAATACCTGAGTGATTCCAGTATCATCCGCGGTGAGATCCAGGTACCCGGTACCTATTCCCTGGAAGAGGGAAAAAAAGAGCGTGCCGTACAGAAAAGTTCACGGAACCTGTGGTTACCCGCCGCCGGGATCTTAGGTCTGTTTATTCTCTCTACCGTTCTCTTTTGTTACTACAGATATAAAAGGAGCAAGCATGAAGAAACTTAATCCCCAAATCCGTTTAGGTCTGCTGATCCTGGTGATCATATCTGTGTCATTCGCCCTGTTCGGCTTACTTTACCGATTTAATAATAAATACCAGTATCGGACCTCGCAGCCCATAGCAGGCGTTTTGCTGCTGGACCAGCAGGATCTTCAGGAACATCCGGTACGTTTTCTGATACAACAGTGGGAATTCTATCCCGGCATTCTCCTGTCGCCTGATGATTTCCACCAGAAAACCCCTGATGCCTACCGCCAATATGCTGCGATCGGACAATACAGCGGCTTAAACGGCGGTAACCCGTTTCTGCCTTTCCACGGCAGCGCTACTTACCGTATGACTCTAAGCCTTCCTTCACAGACACAGTCCTATACTCTGGAACTCCCTGAGATCTATTCCTCCTACCGCCTGTATATCAATGACCGGCTGGCGTTGGAAATGGGGGACCCGGAGCCAGCAAGCTATGATCCTGAGATCCGGAGCCGTATCGTAACCTTCGACGGCAGCGGTATCGTACAACTCCTTTTGACAGTCACGGATCAGTCCGGGATATACAGCGGGCTTACCTATCCTCCGGTTTTCGGATTTACTAACAGTGTATTAGGTCTGCACTACATTCAAAATATGCTTCATTTGGCTGTTTTTCTCCTGGCGTTTCTGGGAACTGCGCTCTCATTCTATATGAGTGTCCGCTCAAAATGGCGCCGCGGTCTGCTGTTCGCGCTGCTGTGTATCTGCTTTATGGGTTATACCTCTCATTCCTTACTGCATACGATCCTGGCCACAAACGTAAATCCCTGGTATCCGCTGGAGATTTTATGTTTTTATGCCATGCTCTTTTTGGTTGTCTTATTACAAAACAGTACCCTGTCCGTTTCAAAAAGGACAGCCCTGCTGTCCTGTATTATAAGCGGGACGGGAACCATACTGATCCTGGTTCTCATACTGATGATTACCTGTTTTCATTTCCCTGCGGGGAATCTGCTCTCCCACCTGACTTCATTTCTCAAATACGGCACCGCCCTGTACCTGCTGATCCTGGCTGTCATTACCAGTTTAAGATCAAAGCACTGTCCCCGCACTCTGGTAATTACCCTTATTTTTGCCGTTTCCCTGCTGGCTGACCGCCTGATGCCTCTGTATGAACCGATCATAGGCGGATGGTTTGTAGAGGTCGGCGGAACCATCCTGGTATTCGGTCTCGCGGTAGTATTGTGGAAGGATCTCTCCCATGCTTATAATTTCTGCCTGTCCTTTGAGCAGTCACAACAGCAGTTAAAATACCAGATCGCCCTGCAGACAGAACACTATCATCAGTTATCCAGGCAGGTCGCCGCCTCCCGCCAGGCATCCCATGATCTGAGACATCATATGCGAACGCTTCGTAATCTGGCTAAGAAGAATCAGCTGGATGAAATCAGGAAATATCTGGATACCTATGAACCCGCCGTATCCTTAAGCGAGGTCCAAACTTATTCCGCAAACTCCGCTGCCGACGCCGTAGTATCTTACTATGCGTCCACGGCAAAAGAAAATTCCATCTCTTTCAATGCCCTGCTGCGGCTTCCGCCCACCCTGAACTTTCCCACCGATGAACTGTGCGTGCTGTTGGGTAATCTTCTGGAGAACGCTGTGGAAGCCTGTAACCGCCAGGAGACAGGAAAACGCTTTATCTATCTGCGGGGGCAGATAGCAGACAGCAAGCTGGGAATTATTCTCGATAACAGTTATAACGGTGATATCCGGTATTCATATGATAATTTCTATTCCTCAAAGCAAAACGGAATGGGCATTGGGATTGGGATCCGTTCGGTGAAATCTATTGTCGAGCGTCATCACGGTTTGATTTCCTTTGAACCTCAGGATCATATCTTTCAGGTATCGCTGATGATTCCTTTGGAGTATGGGGAGGGGGAAGTGTAGAATGCGTTACCGCTGATCAGGGAAAATGGATGATGTCTATCACGTATCTATCCGCACAAAAAAAGTGACTATCTCTAGTCACTCGCAGTCATATACCTTCAAAACTACACACTGTAAAAATCATTACCATCCGTTCGGCTCTTTTCAAAGCCTCTTATCTTGAACCTTCAGACCATTCTGGTCAAGCCCTCGACCTATTAGTAGCAGT
>NZ_JAWDIY010000059.1:0-18081 GCF_032380655.1 Diplocloster hominis
TTATCCGGTTAAATTCCACTTTAAAGGGTTTGACGCATTTCGTCAAACCCTTTAATACCGAATTTAGTCTTCCGTGTGGAATTTAAGTTTACATGCGGAATTTACTTTTTCACTCAAGCGGATTTTGTACAGGATTTTATAGATATACCGGGAAAAATACTGGATCGGCAGGTTTTGGGGACCGAGAGATACGATAGAACAGAAAATAATCGGTAAGCTGGATTAAGAGACATACGGGTCAGAGACAGGGAAGAAGCGGAAAGCTGAATGCCTTCTTCCCAGTTCTCCGATCCTAACTTGTTCCGTTACGAGAATAGTGTTGATTATGAATTTTATTGAAAGCGCGGAAAGGCACTGCTGCCGGCACGGATGACTCTGCTGCAGACTGCCTCACCCTCAGCGGCCAGACGCTTCTCGTCCACACCGTTCAGGACCCCGTCTTTATAGACGACTTTTCCATTGATCATGGTCATCCATACGGGGCCGGTCTGGCCTACCCGGGCCAGGAGGTTCTTCGGGTCGTGCAGAGCGCCTGCAAGCTCCAGGTTCTCCGTGTCAATCAAAAACAGATCGGCTCCTTTTTCAGGCTCCAGACTTCCCAGATCCGTCCGTCCCAGTGTCTTTGCCCCGTTCACCGTAGCTATTTTCAACATGTCGTAGGCAGATACACAGCCTCCGCGCTTCTTGGCGTGGTAGGCCTGCATCAGATATGCCATACGCAGGGAATCCAGCAGATTGGAACTGTCGTTGGTGGCGGAACCGTCGCAGCCCAGGCTTAACAGTACCCCGGCCCGGTCCATTTCCTGCAGGTTCAGAATCGGGAACCCTCCTAATACAGCGGGCGCCGGACAGTGGGATATACCCGTACCCGTTCCGGCCAGCACCTGATACTCTTCCGGCAGCACTTCCCAGTCATGGGCATACCATACATCCGGTCCGATGAAACCCATTTCCTGACACCAATCCATAGTCCGCTTGCCGTAGCGGGCCAGCATGCCCTCATTTTCACCTTCACCCAGGTGGGTGTGCATACGCACCTTCTTATCCCGTGCCATGCGCACGGTCTCACGGAAGGTTTCCGGACGGCAGTTAAGCGGCTGGCAGGGTGCCATGACGATCTGTCTCATGGAATACGGGCGCGGATCGTGATATTGGCCGATCAGACGGTCACAGTCCTTTAAGAACTCATCGGTGGTTTCCAGCATATTATCGGGGATCGAACTGCCGTCGGTCATGGAAAGGGTGTTGGTTCCCCTTCCGGCGTGATAGCGGATGCCCAGCAGTTCTGCGGCTTCCATCTGCCTGTCTGCCGGCAATTTGCCCGTTTTTTTCGTATAACAGTACTGGTGGTCGAAGGCGCAGGTACAGCCGTGCTTGATCAGATCCGCGAAGGCGGCCAGGGTGGAGTAGTAGATGACTTCGGAATCTATGATCTGGAATATCTGATATATTTTTTCGATCCAGTCCATCACCATCAGGTTGGGATAGTCAATAGCGGTCAGGTTTCTGACAAAAGTCTGAAAGAAATGGTGATGGGTGTTAATCAGCCCGGGATATACGAATTTTCCCCTGGCGTTTATGATCTGCGCGTCCGCCGCACTCCAGTCCTTTGACCTGTTCGGTTCCGCTGCTTCATACTGGTTTTGCTTTTCTGTACTATGCTGGCTCTTTATGTCCAGATTTTTACCTATCCGGAGGATCTTCGGTCCTTCGATCAAGATATCGCAGTCATAGAACACATGATCCGCCGGGTCGCATGTTACGATTGCCGACGCATTTTTTAATAATATTCTGTCCATCGAAATTCCTCCTGTGGAACAATAGGATCAACAATTTTCCAGTGCCTGATTGATCCGGTCGATGAGATCATCGACCATTTCGTAAGTGATCGTGCCGCCGGCCCCCATATCGAGAAAACACCGGACTGGCCAGAATGCCCACAGGAATGATTTTTCTGTCTCCGGAGTGAGCTGTTCCCTTGTGAGCAGCTTTCGTTCCACCAGGAAATCATAAAATATTTTTCTGCCCTGTTCGGAGGAAAGGAGCTCTGCAAACCCACAGTCCTTCCGCAGTCTGCGCACAGGCTTTCGTTCGCTGGTTACCTGAACTTTATGGCTTTCCCGGATGTCCCTGCTGGAAGCTCCGATCTCTATCATAAAGGTATCGGAGTCCACGATCCAGTCTGCAGATTCCGGGTCATAATAGGCAAAGTCCCTCTCAGACAGATCAAAGGAGACGGTTTTTGTCTCTCCCGGTTCCAGGTACACCTTCTCAAAGGCTTTTAATTCCCGGACAGGGCGGGGCAGTTCTGGAGCGGCCTGGGATATGTATAGCTGCACAACTTCTTTGCCGCTGTACGCACCCTGGTTCGTGATATCCACGGTGACCCGGTATGTCCCGGGAACACGGTAATCATCGCCGGCCTTCAGGCCGGAATAGTGGAAATTGGTGTAGGACAGCCCGTAACCGAAAGGATAGCGGGGCGTCACATTTTTTTTGTCATAATACCGGTAACCGACGTAGATCCCTTCATTATAAGCCAGGTCAAACGTATTGCCTGGAAACTCCAGATAGGCGGGGGTGTCGCAGAGCCGGAAGGGAATGGTGGCAGAGAGGCGGCCGGAGGGATTACTTTTTCCGAACAGGATATCCGCTGCGGCCTGTCCCATGCCTTCGCCGCTGTACCATACGTCCAGTATCGCTTTAACTTCTGCCTCCCAGGGGATCTCGCATACATCCCCGTTTGCCAGGATTACCACCGTATTCTCATTGGCCTTGGATACCGCATGGATTAACGCCTCGTGCCCTTCCTGGATCGCCATGCTCTTTCGGTTATAGTCGTCATCCTCCTCGGGGAGGAAGGAACCGGCGAATACCAGCACCAGGTCAGCTTCCCGCGCTGCAAGTTCCGCTTTTGCCAGTTGGTCCCGGTCGATGCTGCCATCCGCGCTGTAACCGGGAATATAGGTGACATCCATGTTCATCATAGCGGCATATTGTCTTATGGCTGTCAGGGGAATATCCACCTCCCTGGCGCGGACGATGGCGCAGCCGGTACCCTGGTACAGCGGCTGCTCCGCCAGCAGACCCACTACGGCCAGCTTCTTAGCCGATCCGGGCAGGATAGGCAGCACCCGGTCATTTTTTAAAAGCACCATGCTCTCCGCTGCAGCTTCCCGGGCCAGCTGATGATGCCGTGGGAAGTCCGCTTCGGTGTCTGTACCGGCAGGGGCGGATTCGGTCAGGCGCTGTACCAGCTTCAGGATATTGCGGACCCGCTCATCTAACAGCGCCTCATCGAGACGGCCGCTTTGCACCGCTTCCTCCAGATATTTGGCGGAGGCCGGGCTTAAGGGCATCTGCAGGTCGATGCCGCCTCTGGACGCCTCGACGGAATCTTTGACGGCGCCCCAATCACAGATGACACAGCCGTCGAATCCCCACTCCTTTTTCAGAATGTCGCGGACATAGCGGTTATCGCCGCTGCATTCCTGCCCGTTGATCTGATTATAGGCGGACATGACGCAGGTGGGGTCCGCTTGTTTTACCACCCGCTCATAAGGGGCCAGATAGATTTCGCGCAGAGCCCGTTCCTCCACCTTTACATTGACCCGGGTCCTGCGGGTGTCGGAGTTATGGCAGGCGAAGTGCTTCATGCAGGTGCCCACGCCCCGGCTCTGTACGCCCTCTACCAGGGCGGCCGCCAGATCTCCGGCCAGACAGGGATCTTCGGAATAGTATTCGAAGTTCCGGGCTGTCAGAGGATGCCGGCGGATATTGATACCCGGTCCCAGCAGCAGCTGAATGCCGATGCTTTGGCATTCAGCGGCAATGGCCCGGCCGACCCGGCGGATCAGGTCTTTGTTCCAGGAACAGGCGATGGCCGAGCCGGAGGGAAATGCCGTGGCCTCGCAGGTATGATTCAGCGCCTTCTCGTCGTCAAAACGGCCGCTCAAACTGTCATAAAAGGTGGAGGGCCCAGGATCATCGGAGCCGGTCTGGAACCGCACTCCGCTGGTTCCGTCACTCATCAGGATGGACGGCACCCCCAGGTGGGGGTAGTCCCGTGTTCTCCAGGAATTTTTACCGGTGCAGAGCATTACCTTCTCATGAAGGGTCATTTTTTTAATAATATCCTCAATATTCACAAAGAAACCTCCGTTTACTCCGTCTTTAAGTTATCCCAGCCGTTCTGAAGCTCACGGGTGAAAGCAGCCCCGTCGATGTTGCCGGCCACCAGCTTCTGTACGGCTTCCCCGGCTGCCTGGGCGAATCCGTCCGGATAGTAGGAGTGGTACATGCCGTACACTTTGCCCTGGCTGATGTAGGAAGAGAGATCGGTTCCCAGTTCGCCGATGCTGTCAGGGTCCGCTTCAAAGGACTGGAAGGCAGGTATCATCTGCAGGTCCGTGGTCATACATTTCTGTCCCTCCGGGGTGGTGGAAAGCCAGGTAAAGAATTCTTTGATCTCGTCTTTTGCTTCAGAATCCTTGTTGATGCCCCAGTATCCGGTTACTCCGGCAAAGAGCATGTCATTGGATTCCTTGTCGTCGTCGATGGGGAAAGGCATTAAGCCTGCGGACAGATCCCCTCCGGCTTCGTCCAGCGTGGGCTGGTTCCAGTTACCGCCCAGGGTTATGGCTACTTCCTGGTTGCTGAACTGGGAAGTCTGTGTGTTAAAGTCCGTATTCATCGGGTTGGTGCACTTGGATACATCGTAGAGCAGATAATCCGCCAGCGTCAGGAATTCGGGGTTATCCACGAAGGTGGTGCTGCCGTCGTTTAAGCCCTGGAGAAAAGCCATGGGATCTTCCTGCCTCGCCATACCGACATTTACCATAAAATTCCCTGCCTGGTACCAGTCCATATAGGGTTCGGTAATAGGAGAGATACCGGCTGCTTCCAGCTTAGCCACGGCGTCCTTCATTTCAGATAAGGTGGTGGGCACACCGGTGATTCCTGCCTTTTCAAACAGTTTCTTGTTATACATATAACCATATCCCTCGACGGATACAGGAAGTCCGTATACGCCGCCGTCGATGGTGATATCCTGCTTGGCCAGGTCGATCATATCCGCCACCCAGGGCTGGTCGCTTAAATCCTCCAGATGGGACTGCCACAGTTTCGCGTCAGCGTTACCTACGATGGTAAACACGTCCGGAGCCTGTCCGCCGGTAAATTTGGTCTTTAACGAGGTAAAATAGTTATCCGCCTCGGATTCCACCACGAATTCCACCTCCGGATGCAGTTCGGAATACTGCTTGCATACATTTTTTAATGCCTCGTCGATCTGTATCTTTAATTGGTAAATGTAGATCGTCTTTTTCTTTGCATTTCCTGCGTCGGCCGTGTCGGTCCCCTTATTCTCAGCGGCTGTACCGGCATCTGAAGCGGGTGCCGGGGTATTTTCCGGGGCAGCCTCTTTCGAACCGGTCGTGACTCCGCAGCCAAACAGACCCAGGGCCATCACTCCTGACAACAGCAGCGCCAAAATTCTTTTTCTCTCTTTCATATACGTTTCCTCCTTCTGTGACAACGGTTTTGGTTTCTATATTTATCCTTTTACAGCTCCGGCCATGATACCGCCGACGATTTTTTTCTGTAACAGGACGAATACCACTAATATGGGGACGATGGAGATCACCAGCGCAGGAAGCGCCAGATCCCACTGGCTGGAATACTGGCTGAACAACTTCTTGATCGCCAGCTGGATCGTGCTTAACTGGCTGCTGTCCAGCAGAATCAGCGGCACGATAAAGTCGTTCCAGATCCAGAAGATATCCATCACGAATATGGTTACCATGGTGGGCTGCAGCAGGGGCAGAATGATCTGCCAGAAGATACGCACCGGGCCGCAGCCGTCCACTCTGGCCGCCTCCTCAAGCTCATAAGGAAGAGCTTTTACCGCTCCCTGTGTCATAAAGAAGGCGAAGGCCAGCCCGATCCCCCAGTAGGTGACGATGGCGCCGGCCAGGGAATTGTTCAGGCGGAATACCCGCATCACCTGCACCAGGGGGATCATCAGGGACGCGAAAGGGATTAGCATGGACAGGACCAGCAGTTTGGATAATATGCGGGAATATACGGTGGGATGACGTTCTGACCAGTATGCGCTCATAGCGCTCAGCAGTACGATCCCGGTTACAGAGAGGACAGTTACCACGGAGGTATTTAACATGACCCTGGGGATCTCTACCGTTTTCCAGGCATTGATATAATTCTCCAGATGCAGGATATCGGGAATCTCAAGGGGCCTTGCGATGATGTCGCCCAGCGGCTTAAAGGAGTTCATCACCACCACGAACAGAGGATAGAGGAACACAAGGACCGCCAGGATCATGACAAAGAACAGGAGGACAGATCCGATTTTACCTTTTTTCATTGGTACTCCCTCTCTTTCTTACCGGTAAAGTACATCTGGATGCCGGTTATGACCATGATGATTACGAAGAACACTAAAGACTCGGCAGTGGCTAACCCGTATTTATTGTTGGCAAAGGCGTCGTTGTAAATATACAGGGCCATGGAATTCGTCGATCCATAGGGACCGCCCTTGGTCAGTGAGTAATTCAGCTCGAACATCTTAAAGGCGTTGGAGATCGTCCAGAACAGGCATACGGTTATGTAGGGCATACACAGGGGCAGCTTTACTTTGAAAAAAGTGCGCACGGACGACGCGCCGTCGATCCGGGCAGATTCGATCAGGTCAGAAGGGACCCCCATCAGAGCCGCGGTCATGATCACCATCACATAGCCCACATTCTGCCAGACGCTGACGATCACCAGCCCCAGAAAAGCGGTGGACTCGGTACCCAGCCACTGCTGGTCAAAAAAGCCGGACTGAAGAAGTTTACCGATGGCAGGAAAACCGGTGACGAAGATGAACTGCCATACGAAACCCAGAATCAGGCCTCCGATCGTATTTGGCAGATAAAAGGCTACACGGAACAGTCCTTTTCCGCGGATGGCCGACGTAAGCGCTACCGCCAGCAGCGTTCCCAACACGTTGATCAGGATGACATTTACCGCCGAGATCTTCAGTGTAAACCAGAAAGAACCGAGAAAATCAGATTTCCCGGAGAAGATTCTCGCGAAGTTATCCAAACCGATAAACTTAATATCGTTGGCTACGCCGTTCCAGTCCGTAAACGAATAGAGGACACTGATCACAAACGGAACGACTACCGCCAGTGCAAAGGCCGCGGATGCCGGCCCCAGGAACAGCGCATGGCGCCAAAATCCCATTTTCTGCTTTTTCACAGATAACTTACCTCCTTTGAAACTCCTTCCCACATATTTTCATTTTCGAAAGGCCGCCATATCCGTAATAACTTTTCTATTACATCATGACAGCCTCTTTGCCTCGGTATGCGGGTATATTCTTGTCTTTAATGATTTCATTATAGTACCACTTCGGGGGAGTTTCAGTTCGATTGTTAGCGAAAAATATACAAAAAATTGATATTTATTGACGTAATATTGACAATTTTATCGGAATTTACCATAATGGAGATAGAAAACGAAGATTGAAAAATCATGAAATGACGAAGAGAATGGAAGAAAAAGCGGAAAAGCTCCGGTAACGGCAAAGAAGGAGGCTGCCCATGGAATATCCCCACGAGACCATCAAGGTTCCGGAAAAGTTTCTCGCCTGGGTGTATCTGCACTCAGAGAACCATATCATGCAGGTGGATAAGCACTGGCACCGAAGCCTGGAGCTGACCTATGTACTGAAAGGGGACTGGCTCTTTGACGTGGGCGGCCGCCGGTCTGTGGCGAAGGTAGGCGACCTGGTCCTGATCAACGGAGGAGAAGTCCACGGCTGCTGTATGAAAGGTTCCAGTCCGGCGGAAGCGATCACCATTATTTTTCCGGTGGCTTTTCTAAAACAGATCTATCCCGCCTATGAGGATATCTGTTTTGTGCTGGAACAGGAGAAGGCCGGATATACTCAGTTAGGCCGGATCTTCGAGGGCATCTATCCCGTGTTCAAGGACCGGAAAACGAATCCCCATTATCAGCTGAAGCTGAACAGCAGCTTCTATGAGATCCTCTATATTCTTCTGACCGAGTTCAGGAGGGAGAAGGAGGTGCCCACCGCCATCAAAACCCAGAAGTACATGGAACGCTGCCAGAATATCATCGCCTATATCGATACGCATTACCGGGAGCCCATTTCCCTGGATACCCTGTCCCGTGATTACGGAATCTCCAAAGAGCATCTGTCCCGGACCTTTAAAGAGTGTCTGGGCACCACATTTAAAAAATATCTGACCAGCATCCGCATGCACCACGCTTACCAGGATCTCACGGACAGTGATTTTTCCATCCTGCAGATCGCTCTGGACAACGGTTTCTCCGACAGCAGGTCTTTCACCAGGGCTTTCCAGTATTTTTACGGACAGCCGCCCCAAAAATACCGAAAATCCCTGGCCGGCCCCAGCATATCCCATGAGAAAAATCCGTATCTGCGGACGCATGGGTACTTGTAAGCGGCGATTCTTTGATCCTTTTTATATAACATTCTATAAGGGCTTCAGAAATCGCTGGATCTCCCGCATCATCGCCGGGATATCCAGCGGCTTGGCCAGATGGCTGTTCATTCCTGCATGTAAGGCCGCCTCGATATCCTCCGCGAATGCATCCGCGGTCATAGCCAGAATCGGGATGGTACCGGCATCCGCACGGTCCAGGCTCCGAATCCGCTGTGTGGCTTCATAACCGTTCATGACAGGCATCTGCACGTCCATCAGTATCAGGTCATAATACCCAGGAGTTGACTTTTCAAATGACTCCACACAGGCCAGACCATTGGGCACCACATCCATTCGGGCGCCCATGCCTTCCAGTAATTCCTGGGCGATCTCCTGGTTCAGGATATTGTCCTCCGCCAGAAGAATGCGTCTGCCGTTCAGATCCTGGGAAATAATTCCGCTTTCCTGCGGCTGCCCGCCGTGCAGGATATTTTGGCGGATACAGCGGCAGAGAGCGGTTTTCAGAAATGGCTTCTGAAGAAAGGCATTCACTCCGGCGTCTGCCGCTTCTTTCTCCATAGCGGCAGAATCATAGGCGGAGACGATGAGTACGGGCTTCGCCAGACCGGTTCGTTCCCGGATAGCCCGGGCCGTCTCGATGACACTTAGATCCGGGAGTTCCGAGTCCAGCAGAACCAGAGCGTAATCTTCCCTGCGGGTATGGGCGTCCTCTGCTTTGCGCACAGCGGCCTGCCCTGACTCTACAATGTCCGGGCAGATCCCCAAAGCCTGCAGATAAGCTCCGGCGCAACGCCTTCCGTCGGAATCGCTGTCCGCCAAAAGAACGCGGATGTCAGGCAGCGTCAGGTCTTCCGGCAGAGGACCGACAGGAAGGAGCAGGTCCAGATCAATGGTAAATACAGAACCTTCTCCCGGCCGGCTGGCTACGTTGATGGTTCCCTCCATCATGTCCACGATCATTTTGACAATGGACATTCCCAGGCCGGTACCTTCGGTCTGATGTACCCGGTCATCCTGCTCCCTGGAGAAGGAATCAAAGATGTGCTGGAGAAATTCCGGCTTCATTCCGATACCGGTATCTGCCACACGGATGGTCAGATGGGCGCTGTTTTCCCTGGCGGAAGGGCTTTCTGTAATATCTGCACGGATCGTGCCGCCATCCGGAGTGAATTTGACCGCGTTGGAGAGCAGGTTGATGATGACCTGGTTCAGGCGCAGCGGATCAAAATAAAGTACTTCGTGTGTAATGTCATGTAAATAGATGTGGAAGTGCTGGTTTTTTTGCGCAGCCGTCGGCTGTATGATTTTTACAAGGTTCGTGAACAGCGTTTCCAATGATGTATCCACGTTTTGCAGTTTCATTTTACCGCTTTCGATTTTGGACATATCCAGCACATCATTGATCAGCCCCACCAGCAGCTGCCCTGAGAGTTCAATGTTTTTCAGATATTCCCTGACTTTGTCCGGCTCTGCGGCATGATTGGACGCCAATTGGGTCATACCGATTATGGCGTTCATGGGAGTCCGGATATCATGGGACATATTGGAGAGAAAACGGCTTTTGGCAATGTTCGCGCTCTCCGCGGCCCGGCGTGCATGTTCCTCCGCCTGAAGTATCTGCTGGGAGGAATTGCGGTGGACCAGGTAAAAGGCAGCCATTATAAGGCCGCTGGCCAGTATCAGAATCAGAAATACCTGGGAATTCCGGACGATATTATGAGTCTGTTCCATGATGACACGGTTGGGGACGATGGATACCAGATACCATCCCGGCACCTTTTCCATAGGCACATAACAGAATACATAATCCTCTTCCTGATAGTTAAAACGGGCAACCCCCTTTTTCCCCTGTTCCAATGCGGTCCGGAACGACTGGATTTCATCCGGGTCATTGCCCTGCAGATCGATGATATCATACAGGTTCTGAAAGGTGCGGTTGCTGTTGCGGTGCAGAGAACGGATCTCTATATCACCCTTTGGGTTGACAACATAGGAGAATCCGGTATCGTCGTAGAAAGACAGGGAGAACCGCTCCGCGATCTCAGAGAGAGGCAGCGATTTTTGTATGAGCCCCTCTGCTCCATCCCGAAAGTGAAACCTCTCATAATATCCAAACGTCCACACGCCGGTACGGCCGTCCAGATAGGGTTCCCGGATTCCGCTGCCCTGCAGGGACGAAAAGACCTCAACCTGTTCCGGCTCCAATTCCCGCGCCTCCTCAAGCAAAGCGGTGTAGAGCGTACCGGTATCCAGGTTGATACAAATATAGGAGGATTCCGAATCACCGGACAGAGGCCGCAGCTCGTCCAGAATCGCCTTATCCGCGCTGGAATCTTCCCCGGACAGATCCGTGGCCAGCCAGTGCAGCATCTCCATATCTTTTTCGATGTATGTATCCAGCGCATGACGTCCCTGAGTTGTCACTTCCAGTACATCAGTCACAGATTTGAGCCATAGGGAGTGCTGTACACTCATGAGATAGTAGGCACTGCCGGCAAGCACTAGTGACACAGACAGGATTACAAGGAGAAGCGTTTTCCATTTGTGTTTTATTTTCATAATTGGTCCCTCCAGCCTCATCCGTTCTATTCTGTCAGCAGTCTGCCCATGCGGGATACAGCCGTATCCGCATCGTCACCGTCCAGCATACCCTCTATGCATTCCCGGGACAGATCCCAGATTGGAAACAGCAGGTTATCATCCGAACCGATCACACTGCGGCCGTTGGTCAGGTACGGGCCGATGGGCTGGATCGCTTTGTCCTGCGCCAGCCGGTTCTCCTGCAGAGGGCTGAAGGAACTCTGGCTGTCGACAAATTCCCACATGACATCGTTCTGGGTCAGGTATTCCACGAATCGTTTGGCTTCTTCCGGATAGGGGGTGTCGGCATTGATGCCGATACGGGTGTCCATATTGATCACCAGCACGCTTCCGTCATCCAGGATGGGATAGGGATAGACTTCAAATTCAAAACCAGGCTCCAGTTCCCGCAGCCGGGGAACGGCCCAAGCGCCGGTTAACATGAATGGATGCTCCCCTTTGGAAAAAGTAATCAGATCATCTTTTGTCTTTGCCGTGTGCTTTGCCTCTTCCCGATCGACCCATTGACGCGTTAGCATCCGCTCCACGAGTTGGAAGCCGGGGCAAAGAGCTTCTGCCAGATCAGCCGGGTTGTCATTGAAACGCGCGATCTCACCGGATGGATCATCCGAATGATAATAGGGGGACAGAGATTTTGCCAGGGCTATCGTTTTAAGAGAGATATCGTTATTAGCTACGATCGGCGTGATACCTTCCGCTGCGTAATAGTCACATACTTTTTCAAATTCCGCCAGATTATCCGGAACCGCCTGCCCGTGCTCCTTCAGAAGATCCAGATTACAGTACAGGCCGAAGGCGGAGATGGAGGTGGGAAGATAATAAATACCATCGAGGGCGGACATCTGGTTTTTGGCTAATTCGCTGAAATTCTCCAGTGTGGACAGGCCGGAAAGATCCGTCAGTTTTCCCTGGCGGCTCAGCTCCAGTACCCTGGCATGATCCAGCATAATGACGTCATCCCCGTTTCCGGTTGCCATCCTTTTCTCGAGAATATCAAAATACTGGGGGCTTTTAATGCCGTCATAGGAGATAGAGATATCCGGATATTTGTCCATGAAACCATGCAGGGAGTTTTCGATGGCCATGACATTGAGAGCCTCATATTTGAACCCAAAAAAAGTCAAGGGGACCTGTGATTCCGTGTCTTCCTGACTAAATTCAAATATAATATTCTGGTTCTGCCCCGATGCGCATCCTGTGAGCATGCCGGACACCAGTATGATTATTTGGATAAATAGAATAAAATGCGTATGTTTTTTCATTGCCCCCGGCCTCTTTTTATTTATAAGCAGTTTGCTGCTGTTCTGCATACAGCGGGATGGAATACGTGTGGATAATCCCGTTTGTTTTTTATTGTAACATGGGGAATCCGGCAAAACAAGAAAATTTGTTGTATATGTGAACAAGTAACTGCGTGGAGAAAAGGGCCTGTCCCCGGATGTTGACTGGAATGGTCCATCCTTCTCGGGAAGCACTCGCTTTATTTCCCTGGATAAGCCAACATCCGGGGACAGGCCCCTTTCTCTACGCAGTTACTTGAAAATTTAGCTTTCCTACCGAAAGGTGCCAGTCCCCTCCCAATTTGCTATTGCTATTTTCGGGATATCGTACTATACTGATAAAAACGATATGACAACCCTGTCATATCAAAAAGGAGATGATCTTTCTTGCCCACATCCACGTTCGAAAATCTCTCTTCGCAGAAGAAAGAACGTATTATAGAAGCCGCCATCGACGAGTTTGCCAGGTACCGATACTCAGACGCGTCCATCAATAGGATCGTGAAAGCGGCGGGAATTCCCCGGGGGAGCTTTTATCAGTATTTTTCGGGGAAAGAGGACCTCTACATGCTGATCATTAATAAGATCGGCCATGAGAAGCTGGAAATATTTTCAAAGTATCCGAAACCCCCTGGGGATGTCACATTTTTCGAGGCTGCGCTGGCCTCCATACCGGCCATACTGGAATGGATCGAGCAGTGTCCCAGGTACAATCAGATCGGAATGCTGATGGCCCAGGATGATAGTGAGTTCATCCGGCGTATCGTGGGACAGATGGGGCAGTCCCAGAGCGAGGTGCTTGAGTATCTTCAGCAGGACCAGCAAAAAGGGCTGGTGCGCAAAGACGTGGATCTGAACCTGGTGATCGAAATGATCCTGCCCATGGCCACTTCACTGCTCCAGGAATACTACAGCAAGGGCGGACAGGAAGAGGCTCTCAATAAAATAACACAGGTCTTTGAAATTCTGACATACGGAATTGCAGAAAAGGGGGTGCAGCATGCCGGAAACCATACTTCGGGGGGAAACCCTCAGTAAAACCTACGGAGGAGCCGGAGTCGAGGTGAATGCCCTGGCGGACGCGACCTTTGACATCGCCCAGGGTGAGTTTATCGTAGTACTCGGGCCGTCCGGCTCTGGAAAAAGCACACTGCTCAATATGCTGGGCGGGATGGACAGGCCCAGCAGCGGACAGATCTGGTACCGGGACAGGGAGCTTACCCGGTTAAACGATGTGCAGCTGGCGGAATACCGGAAAGACACCGTAGGCTTTGTGTTCCAGTTTTTTAACCTGATCCCGTCCCTGACCGCAAGGGAAAATGTGGCGCTTGCCGCCAGTATCGTCCCCTCCCCTATGAGTCCCGACGAAGCCCTCTCGATGGTGGGGCTTAAGGAGCGGAGCAAGCATTTCCCATCCCAGCTTTCCGGCGGGGAACAGCAGCGGGTATCCATCGCCAGGGCGGTAGTGAAGAATCCCGGCCTGCTGCTGTGCGATGAGCCTACCGGCGCTCTGGACAGCAAAAACAGTATCGCCGTGGTGAATCTGCTGCTGGAAGTCCGGAAACGCCTGGGCTGCGCGGTGGTCACGATCACTCATAACGCGGGCATGGCCCAGGTGGCCGACCGGGTGTTCTATATGCGGGACGGACACATCGAGCGGGTGGAAACGAACCCGGCTCCCGTATCCGCGGAGGAAATGACATGGTAGGATATCTGCTGCGGAAGATGCTTCGGGATATGCGTAAAGGTGCCGCCTCCTATCTTGTTGCAGCGGTTATTGTGATGACAGGGTTTGCCGGATACTCGGTGCTGTCGATCGCTGCGGATCAGTTGGCAGATTCCAAGGAATATTTTTTTGAAAAGACCAATTTCTGCGACGCGTTTGCGGAAGTGCAGGAGGCTCCGGCTTCGGCAGTGAAGGAACTGGAGCGCATCGACGGAATCAGCAAGGCCGAAGCCCGGCTGGTGAAGACAGCCAGGGTGGCAGGTCTGCCGGCTCAAGTGGATCTGAAACTTATCTCCATCCAAGAGGATGGCTATAACCTGCCTCTTCTTTCACAGGGAATGATGCCCCAGGCGGGAGAGCGGCAGATCATCCCGGGAGACGGCTTCCGTAAAGCATGGGATCTGTCTTTGGGGGATTCCCTGAAACTATCTGTGGAGGGCAGGGAAACCACATTTACCATTGTGGGCAGCGGTATATCGCCGGAGAATATCTATCTGGTGAAAAATATCAACGAACTGCTGCCTACGCCGGACACTTATGATGCCGCTTTTATGGATTACGGCGTGATGGCCAGATTATATGGAATGCAGGGACGGGCCAATAATTTTGTGCTGACCCTCCGTCCGGACGCGGACTGGACACAGGTACAAAAGGATGTGGAAGAAACCCTGAAGCCCTACGGCTGTTATCGGGTCTACGAAAATAAAGAGGAACTGTCTGTCTCAGTTCTGGAGATGGAACTGGAGCAGCTGAAAAAAGCTACTGGTGCCATCCCATTCCTGTTTCTGATGGTTTCGTCGATCATCCTGTACATAACGCTGCACCGTCTGATCGAACAGCAGAGGACCCAGATCGGCACACTGATGGCTCTGGGTATTCCAGCCCGGTCCATCGCCTGGCACTATACCGCGTATGGGGCGGCGGTGGGACTGGCCGGAGGATTGTTCGGCGGGATCTGCGGGAGTATGGCTGCGGGACCGATGGCTGATTTTTACCGGGTTTACTTCAGTCTGCCGAAAGTGTCATCGCCGATATCGCCGCGCTATATGGTGATAGGGATAATTGCAGCCACGCTCTTTTGTGCGTTTGTGGGAGGTCTGTCCGTGAAATCGGCAACCAGGCTGGTGCCGGCCGAGGCGCTGCGCCCCGCCCCGCCGAAGAATGCACGGCAGCTGTTTCTGGAGAGAATCCCGGGGTTTACCGGACTGTTCACAGTGCCGGGAACTATGGCGGTGCGCAGTATAGCGCGCAATCCCAGACGGTCGGCGCTCTCACTGTTCGGGATCGCCTGCGCCTATATGATCACGGCGACTCTGGTCTCCATGAACTCGCTGTTTGACGTCTTTTTGTTCGATTATCTGGAAAAGAATCAGCAGCAGGATATAACCGTATCCTTCAGTGCCCCGGTAGCTGCCGGTGACGCGCGGCGGGCGGTGCGCAGTCCAGGTATCGAGCGGATCGAGGGAATCGTGGAAGTACCGGTGGTCCTTCGGGGCATAGGAGATGAGATCGACTCCGTGATCCAGGGGATTCCGGAAGATTCCGAGCTGTGCCGGCTCTACGGTGAGGACGGGCGGGAGGTCCGGGTACAGCCCGAAGGACTGGTCTTGTCGGTACATATGGCCGGCCGGCTGGGGGTATCCTCCGGCGACTTGCTGGAAGTGGAGGTATCTTATCCGGAAAAACGCGTAAGCCTGGTACCGGTAACCGCCGTGTTTGCCCAATATCTGGGCAGCAATGCCTATATGTCTCTGGACGCAGTCGGCCAGATCAGTGAATACAGGGATGCATATACATCCATGTTAATCAAGGCGCCGGAGCCGGTGCGCCAGGATTTGCTGAACCAGCTTAATGACGCCGCTGCAGTGACCACGGTTCAGAACCGGCAGCAGCGGGTTGACCAATACCGGGGAATGATGGGGAACTTAACTGGTATCATGGGAATCATGGCATTCATGGGGGTTCTGGTGGGCCTGGCGGTTATCTATACCAGCTCTTTGATCAGCTTCGAGGAGCTTAAAAGGGAGCTAGCCACTTTGCGGATGCTGGGCCTGTCTGACCGGCAGTGCCTGGATACCGTATCGGTCAGCCAATGGCTGCTCACATTGGGCGGAGTGATACTGGGGATACCGATGACCATGGGGGCCAGCAGGCTGATTTCCAGCACAATGGCGCTGGAGCTGTTCTCGATTCCGGATTTCGTGGACGGCGCCTCCTTAGTGGTATCGGTGGGACTTATCTTCCTGGCAGTGGCCATGAGTAACCGGGCTATTTTAAAGAAAATGAAAAAAATCACGCCGGTGGAACTTCTGCGTGAACGAGAATAACGGGGGATTCATCATGAAAAAAAGATATAAAATATTGCTTGCTATCGTTCTGATCGTGGCCTGTGCCGGCGCCGGCGCATTCTATCTGCTGCAGCCTCTGACGGTGAAGGCGGAAGATCCCGTACGCGGCCCCCTTGCGCAGAACGTTACGGAGCAGGGACATCTGGTGCCCGGACACAGCGTCACCATCAATGCGAACATGACAGGAACGGTTAAGACAGTCCCTGTGAAAGCGGGGCGGAAAGTACAGGAAGGGGAGACTCTGCTGGAGATCGACACGGAGGTGGTGAAAAAGGAGCTTCAGAATCAGATCGATTCCCTGAAGCTTCAGCAGTCGGCCATTTACTCCGAGAATAAGAATGCGAAAGCGGAGATATCCGTAAGACGCACCCAGTTAGAGCAGCAGCTCTCGGCCGCCAGGCAGCAGTATGACAGTCTGTTCGGGGAAGGGGGAACAGCGGAAGCGCAGCTCTCGATCGCCCGGATTAACTATGAGCAGGCAGTCCAGTCCTATGAAAACGCCCGTGATTATTACAAGGATATGCCGGGCAGTTATACGCCGGGAGAAGGGGAAGTGCAGGCACTGCAAAGCCAGATGAACGCGGCTGAGGAGCAGCTAATCATTGCACAGAACAACAGCTCGGATACCACCCGGGCTTATTATGAAGAGACCATCGCCTCCTGCGAGGAACAGTTAAAAGCCCTGGGCAAGAGCGGTTCCAATACGGACAACAGTTCCTATGCGGCGGCCCAGCAGCTTCAGATTACCATTGACGATCTGGAAGAAAAGATGGAGCGGGGGCCGGTTACCGCCCCTGAGACGGGAGTGCTGTGGAATCTGCTGGCGGATGAGGGCAGTTTCGTCACAGAGAACCAGCCGGTGGCAGTGATCTATGACGAAGAGGGGATGCTGATCCAGGTTTCCCTGCTGGCTGAGGACGCGTTGGCCCTGAAGGCGGGGGATACCGCGCAGTGTACCCTTGCGGATGGGACTGCGTTTGAGGCGTCTGTGGATTTTATTTCCCCTGTCGCGGTTGATATGGTATCTACGGTCGGATTGACAGAAAACCGCTGTACGGTGGAATTGTCCGCGGAGAATCTTCCGGACGGTATCGGGGCTGGATACGAAGTGGATGTCACGTTCACCTTTACCGCAGCCGAAGACGTCCTGTCCATACCAGTCGGATGCCTGATCCCCGATGGGACGGGCAGCGCTGTATATGTGGTCCGGAAGAATAAGGCGGTATTAGTACCGGTGGAGACCGGCGCCCAGAGCGCCGGACGGGTGGAGATCCGGTCCGGGCTGGAAGAGGGGGAGACAGTGATCACGAATCCTTATGACAGTAAAGTGAAAGACGGCAGCAGGGTCGCGTACTGAGAGGGGACTGGCTTTATGGGAGGGGACTGGCTCATTCCGGCCGGCGGCTGACCCATAGGACAAAGAAAAGCGAGGAAGGTGCCTGTCCCCGGATGTTGAGTCTGCTTGGGGAAAAATGAGGCGGCTTCCCCGGATTTGGGACTATTTCAGTCGTTATCCGGGGACAGGCCCCATAGGCGCGAACTTAAGCAAAAAGTCTAGGAAAAATAAAATAAAAAATAAATTCACCCTGCCTCCTCATTTTGTTGTAAAATAGTTTTGCGAAACAAATACA
>NZ_JAWDIY010000060.1:0-18031 GCF_032380655.1 Diplocloster hominis
TCCTCATTTTGTATGTATTTGTTTCGCAAAACTATTTTACAACAAAATGAGGAGGCAGGGTGAATTTATTTTTTATTTTATTTTTCCTAGACTTTTTGCTTAAGTTCGCGCCTATGGGGGTCTGTCCCCGGATGTGAGTCTATTTTAGTCAACATCCGGGGACAGGCCCCTTTCTCCACGCAGCTGCCGGAAAGTTTCGCTTTATTACCGAAAGGTGCCAGTCCCCTCCCATCCGCCGCGGCTTAAATTATATTTATTTCCCTGATTCCATTCAATTACCGGTTTGTATTCACGTTATTTTCCGCCGGCTTCTCTCCCAGTGTGACACTGACGGTGCGTTCCACATATTCCCCGTTGTTGGCAGATTGTACTGCCACATCAACAGTTTCGCCTTTTTTATAGTATTCCAGGGTGCTGGAAAGACTTTCCATGGAAGTTACCGGGAGACCGTCGAATTTGGTAATGATGTCGCCTTTGTGGATTCCCGCATTTGATGCGGCGGAGTCATCATATACCTGTACTACAAAGGCACCCTGCGGCATTGCATAACTGTTGGATACCTCATCCGTTACGTTAAGGCCGGATATTCCCAGATATCCCCGCTCGCTTTCATCCACTATGGATCTGGTTTCACGGTTCATCAGAGTATCGATGATGTCGGATACGTTGCTGATGGGGATCGCGTAACCCATGCCTTCTATTTTGTCACTGGCCAGTTTCATTACATTGATGCCGATTACCTGGCCCTTGGTATTCAAAAGGGCACCGCCGCTGTTGCCGGGGTTAATGGCCGCATCCGTCTGGATCAATGTACTGTTATAGCCTTCTACCTGTCTGTCCAGGGCGCTGATGACGCCGGTGGTTACAGACTGGCCGTAGCCCAGAGCATTGCCGATAGCAATGGCGGCTTCCCCTACTTTCAGCGCATTGGAATCACCCAGGGCGGCTGTCTTGATACCGGACTTCGTCTCATCACTGATCGAATCCAGTTTCACTGCTACTACTGCCAGATCCGCGTTGGGGTCCGCTCCTTTTACATAGGCTTCATATACGGAGTTATCCGCGAATGCTACGCTAAGTTCCTGGGAATCAGCGATTACGTGGTTGTTGGTTACGATTAATAACTCGTCATCGTTTTGACCTATGATAATGCCGGAACCAGAACTCTGGGTCGTATACTGCTGGGTTCCGAAGAAGGTCTGCACCTCCTGTACCCCTGCGTTTGTGATGGATACTACAGAAGGCATTACGGCTTCTACCACATCGGATACATCGTTGACTACAACATTGGAGGAACCGTCATTGGTATTCACTGCCGGTATCAGTTCCTTCTGTTCTTCCTGTTGTTTTTCATCGGGCTGTGGTGTGGCGTTGGCTTCCTGTTTTTGAGAAGTATCTCTCAAGCCGCCGGCATAAAATCCTATTCCGCCAACCAGTACGATTACCAGCAGGCTGGCAACGACTTTTGCCGCTTTCCTTCCTCCGCCTTTTCTCTTCTTTTCCGGTTTCTTCTTCGGGGAATCCCCGGAGATGTGATAGGAAGTATAGGCGCTGTTTTGATACCCTGTATAACTATTCGCCTCCTGCTGGCCGTAAGCCCCGCTTCCCTGATGTTCATTGTTCGCCGTATTATTCATATCAGAACCGGTTGTGGGATATCCATTATAACCGTTATTTCCATATTCTTCACTCATACTAAAATCTCCTTCCTTAGTTATATTATCTTTTCGATTTCCTATAGTGTAACAAGGAATTGTGTTTAAAATGTGATTAAAACTTTAAAAATTTGTGCAGTTCATAATTTTATGAAAAAGCCCGAACTGTCAGAGGAGAAATAAAGGGCTGCCGGGAAATAAATCCGTCATACCAGATATGAAACATGATTGCAAGTTTCGCATCAACATCTGGTATGCAAATTATATTTCCCGACAGCCCCTTGTCTGTCCAAGGTTTCCGAAGTGCTGCATTACAAACTACTTAACTGTTTTTGCTTTTTCAGCTACTTCCATAATATATTTCATGACATCATCCTTCAATTCCGGTCGATCCAAAGCAAAGTCAATGGTAGCTTTGATAAAGCCGAACTTGTCGCCCACATCATACCGGATTCCTTCAAAATCATAGGCATACACGGCCTGGATGTCCATGAGACGCTTTATGGCATCGGTCAGCTGGATCTCCCCGCCCGCACCGGCTTCCTGGTTCTCCAGCAGTTCAAAGATTTCAGGTGTCAGCACATAGCGTCCCAGAACCGCCATTTGGCTGGGCGCCTCTTCTTTCTTCGGTTTTTCCACCATATCGGTCAGCTTGCACAGGCGGCCTCTTTGTTTGTGGGAGGGATCCGGGGCAACGATACCATACTTGCTTACCTGATCCTCGGCAACGGTCTGGACTCCGACCACGGATGCTCCGATCTTATAATAGCTGTCGATCAGCTGTCCCAGAGCTGGTGTCCCGCCTTTATTTACCACCACATCATCACCCAGAAGTATCGCAAACGGCTCATCACCGATAAAGGAACGGGCGCACATGATGGCGTGCCCCAGGCCCCGCGGTTCCTTCTGCCGCACATAATAGATATCCGCAAGGTTCGCGATATCATTGATCATTTTGACCTCAGCTTTTTTCCCGGAGGCAGCCAGACGATCCTCCAGCTCATAAGATTTGTCAAAATGATTCTCCATACAGTGCTTATTGGAGTTGGTAATGATCAGGATCTCTTCAATTCCGCTGGCTACGGCTTCTTCAATGATATACTGAACGGTCGGAATATCCACGATGGGAAGCATCTCCTTAGGGAGCGCCTTGGTAGCCGGCAAAAATCTGGTTCCCAGTCCCGCCGCCGGGATCACTGCCTTTTTAACCCTTTTGTTCTTCATCTGCATCTTCCTTCTCCTCTACGATTTTTTTCTTCTCCCGATATTTTTTCATCCACTCCCTGGCATATTCCTGTCTTTCCTCCGGCAGCATCTCCGAATATTTCAGAAATTCCAGTTCCGTGATGAGCATCGGTGTTTCGTCGCAATAGTAGCATACCACTTTCTTCCTTCTGGAACCTACTTTTATTGCTTCACATTTTGGACAGATATATACTCTAATCATTCGTATTCTACTCCATCTTTTCGTTCAACCTTACTCTACCGTAACGGACTTTGCCAGATTTCTGGGTTTATCAACGTCGCAGCCTTTTCCGATCGCCACATAATATCCGAACAGCTGCAATGGAATGATCGCCAGGGAATTGGTAAAATACCGGTTTGTTTTCGGTATATAAATCACATAATCTGCCGTCTTTTCCACTTCATGATTTCCCACATTTGTAACGGCAAGTACAAAGGCACCCCGGGTACGGACTTCTTCCATATTACTGATCATTTTTTTATAAAGGCTTTCCTGCGTCAGTACAGCCGCCACCAAAGTACCCTCCTCGATCAGCGATATGGTTCCATGCTTTAACTCACCGGCCGCATAAGCTTCCGAGTGGATATAGGATATCTCCTTTAATTTCAGGGAACCCTCCATGGAAATCGCGTAATCAATTCCTCTTCCGATAAAGAATACATCACGGGCTGCAATATAGCGGTTCGCAAAATGCTGGATTTTTTCTTTATTATTCAGAAGCATCTCGATCTGATCCGGCAGCTGCTTCAGATCCTGTATCATTTCTTCTAACTCTTCGTCGGAAACAGTTGCACGCGCCTGGGCGAACTTCAGTGCCAGGAGATACTGGGCGATCAACTGCGTGCTGTAGGCCTTGGTCGTAGCCACCGCGATCTCAGGACCAGCCCAGGTATACATCACATGATCGGCCTCCCGCGCGATAGAGCTGCCCACTACATTGACAATTCCCAATACCGGTACCCCATGTGCTTTGGCTTCCCGCAGCGCTGCCAGGGAATCCGCGGTCTCGCCGGACTGGCTTACAATAATCACCAGCGTATCAGGCTCAAAGATCGGATCCCTGTACCGGAACTCGCTGGCCAGATCCACTTCCACCGGGATGCGCGCCAGCCCTTCAAATACATATTTATTCGTCATACCGCTGTGAAAAGCCGAGCCACAGGCAATAATATAGATCTTACGAATCGCCCGGATCTCCTCGTCCGACATGCCCAACTCCTCGATCACGATCCGGTTCCCTTTGATTCTGGGACTTAAGGTATCACCCACCGCTTTCGGCTGCTCATACATCTCTTTTAACATGAAATGCTCATATCCGCCTTTTTCCGCAGCGCTGACATCCCAGGCTATGGTCTGGAATTCCTTGGTGATCTCCTCCTCATCCACATTGTAAAAATGCATCTCATTCCCGGTCAGCTTAACGATCTCTTCATTTTCTATGAAGCAGACCTCCCGGGTGTATTTCAGGACAGCCGGCACGTCAGAGGCGATCAAATTACCGTTTTGGGCTTTTCCGACGATCAGAGGGCTGTCTTTTCGTACCGCATACATTTCACCGGGATGTTTCTCAAAGAGAATTCCCAGCGCGTAAGATCCTTCCACCCGATGCATCACCTTAATGATCGTGGAGACAGGATCTCCGGTATAATAATAGTCCAGAAGATGCGCCAGCACTTCCGTGTCCGTCTCGGACTGGAATACATAGCCTTTGCCCTCCAGCTTTCTGCGCAGTTTCAGATAATTCTCAATGATTCCGTTGTGCACAACCACGATGGACCGGTCCTTATTGCAATGGGGATGGGCATTGGTATCACTGGGCGCCCCATGGGTAGCCCATCTGGTATGTCCGATGCCGATAAAACCAGGGAGTTCCTTCCCGTCATGGGTCAGCTCGCTCAATACCTTCAGTCTCCCGGCCGCTTTTGCCATATTGATCTTCTCTCCGTCGAAAACCGCGATACCGGCCGAATCATATCCCCGGTATTCCAATTTTGCCAGACCATCCAGCAGGATCGGAGCCGCCTGCTCATCTCCGGTGTAACCAACTATTCCGCACATAGTTTCCTTCCTCCTCTAAAGCCGATTTTCCATAATACCTCTAACGATTCTTAGTATATCTATTCCTGTAAAAACCCCTGCATACCTTTCTCAATCTTCATCATTTCCAGTATGCTTTATTCATAGTAAACAGATGAATGATACATTTCGGCAGTTTCTCATACTTTCTCCCGAACCGGTATCCCATAAATTTGAAACCGCTTTGCACAATCAGATACACGATCAGCCACGGTTTGTGAATGCGCCACAGGTGCCCGGCAGTCTGTTTGACCAAACGAATCCCTTCTGATTCGGAACGCACCCCCGCGAAGATCTCAGGATGCTGCTGCTGTGACACAGCCAGATCAAAATTCCTCTTAAACTGAGTCAGACAACCATAGTTGTGGGAATGTACCACAAGCGCCCGGGAAGCATAGCCGATCGCATAACCGGACCGGATCAGCGTACCTGCATATATCATATCTTCGTTAAATATCGTTTTCTTCACAAAACCGCCCAGCTGAAAATAAGTGCTCCTGCGGTATGCGGCACACACATTGGAACAAAAAAATGTCTTGATGCCCAGCTCATCCAGATCTGCAATCGTCTTTTTCCGGTCCTCTTCCGGATAATTAAACTGCCTGGTATATTTCTCTATCTCACTGCAGTGTTCATCCGGAAGCTGCCTTGCGTAAGCGGCCGCCACCTGCTCATCCGAAAACGGCTCTGTCAGCCGTTCCAGCAGATATTCATCGGCCGGCACCGCATCTTGAGTCATAAATATCATAATATCCGCGTCAGACCTGTGAGCGGCCAGATTCCTGGTCCCTCCGTGATCAAAATCCTTTTTCGGGACATGATATACCTGAACCCCGTCTATGCCCTCGCACAATCCGGGATCCCACCATGACTCTTCCGTATTCACAATAATAATCTGGGAAATTGAGATACTCTGCCTGCCGAGCATAAACAGCAATCTTCGAAATTTTTCATCCGGCTTATAAGTCGGTATTATTACATCTACTTTCATAGTGATAATTCTAGCAAACTTCTCCCTTTTTGTCCACTTGATTTGTTAAATCTGCGAAACCGATAAAAGGGAGCCTGTATGGCCCCCTTTGGTCGTTTGGTTCACTTTATTAACGATGGATTCACGCTTCTATTCTTCTGCTCCCGCTTCACTCTGTCCGGAACCGGAACTCTTGGTCGGTGTTTTACCTGTTTTCTTTATCAGGTAATCATTGATGTTCTGTACCTCTTTGGAGGGTGTGTAATTCTCCCCGTCAAACAGGAATTCATGCAGGGTTTTATCGTTTTCAGTCAAACCATTCGCAAACACCACGGACATTTTGCCTACCGGACCGGTACTGTGATCGCTGGGGAACCCTGCGGTATCACCGATACTGTAAGCGGTGGCATCCCCTGCCATGGCGATGATTTCCGAATAGGTCAAACTGGTCTTGATCATAGGAAATACATGGTCAACAATTTTAGAGAGTGTTCCGATGCTGGCTTTTTTCGCTTTTTCCGCCACCAGAGTCAAAACCAGACGCTGGCGTTCCGTACGTTTGAAGTCATCGCCCGCGGTATAACGGATTCTGGCATATGAAGTTGCCTGTACGCCGTCCAGAGTCTGGAGGCCGGGGGATGTTATTTTATTAGTTTTTACTCCGGTTTCTTCGGATACGCTCACCGTGTAGTTGTTCAGATGGATAATCTCATCTTCCTGAATGTCAATGTCGATACCGCCCAGGTCATCGATCACAGCTACCAGGGCCGCCCAATCGATGGTCACATAATCCTCGATCTGTAAATCCAGATTCAGATTCAGCATATCAACCGCCTGTTTTGGTCCGCCTGTATAATACGCCTGATTCGCTTTGTGATAAGTATCTTTACCATCCGCCTGATTCAAATAGGTGTCACGGTATACGGATACCAGTTTTACTTCTTTTGTTTTGTTGTTAATACTGGCCACCATGATCGTATCACTGTGGCTGCCCTTGTCCAGGTTACCGCTTTCCCGGGAATCCAGACCAAACAGAGCGATGTTGGTATAGCCATCCAGGGTTTCCTGTACCTCATCGGTCACTTCGTTTTTCTGGGTATCCTCGCCTTTAAAATCTTTGTCCTGCTGTATTTTATCCAGCTTGGATACCACAAACAGAACGGCCAGCAAAATAAGTAAAACTAATATTTCTATTACAAGGAGGATCCTCCTCCGTCTTCTTCGTGCCTTTTTGCTTCCCTTGCGTTTTGGTGATGCTTTTGTATTCTTTGCCATTATTCAGTAACCATTCCTTCCCTGCGCGGCTCAATACGCATTTTTGTTTACAAATCCCCTGAATATTGTAAGAAACAGTATTTTAATATCCAGGCCCACTGTCCAGTTTTCTATATAATATAAATCATATTCGATTCGTTTTCGAATCGAAGTGTTACCTCGATAACCATGGATCTGCGCCCATCCGGTCATTCCCGGCCTAACCTGGTGCTTGACCATGTAACGGGGAATCTCTTCCCGGAATTTTTCCACAAAAAACGGCCGTTCCGGCCGGGGACCGACCAGACTCATATCACCTTTTAATACATTAAATAGCTGCGGCAGCTCATCGATACTGAGTTTTCGGATCACCCGGCCCACCTTAGTCACCCGGGGATCGTTCTGCACTGTCCAGCAGCCTTTTTCTTCATTAGGCTTTTGCACTTCCATGGAACGGAATTTATACATGTGAAAATTTTTATTGTGAAGGCCGACCCTCTCCTGGGTAAAAACAAGAGGCCCCGGGGAAGTCACCTTGATAGCGATAATAGTAAACAGCATGACCGGTGAAAATACGATAATGGCCAGTATGGAACCAGCCAGATCCATGGCCCTTTTCACCATCATATTAAACGTGTTCGTAAGAGGCACGTGGCGGATATTGACCACCGGAAGCCCGAGAAGGTCTTCCGTATAGGGTTTGGTCGGAATAATATTATTATAATCCGGTATAAATTTCGTATGCACACCGGACTTTTCACACAGACCCACGATCCTCTCCAGTTTGGAATATTCATCCAGCCCCAGAGTGATGGCGATCTCGTCCAATTTATTTTCAGGAAGAATCACTAACAGATTATCGATTCTTCCGATTACTTTCACACCTTTGTACATGGTGCCGCGTTCCACATTGTCATCCAGAATACCCCGGACTACATAGCCCCACTGGGGATTGGATTTGATGCGGTCGATATATTCCTCTGCTGCCCGGCTGTATCCCACCAGCAGAATATGTCGGAGATTAAATCCTTTTTTGCGGATCTTACGCAGGCCTACCCGGATCAGGTTCCGGACCACCGACTCCACCACGATGTTGATAAAATAAAACGTGATAATGACGGACCGTGCGAAATCCATCTGCTTGTTGAAATACAGAATCATGACAAGCAGAAAAAGACCGATCGTATTGGCCTTCACAATATTGCCAAACTCCAGCCGCCGGCCCTGTACCCGTTTCGACGTATACAGATTAAACGCAAAATACAGCAGCAAATATCCCGGTACCAATACTAAAAGAACCGCAAAATACTGGCTCGGCGGCAGGTATTCTCCGGGATGTCCGAAAAGCATAAGGCCGAGCGCCGTTTTAAAGCGGATAAACCACGTCAGTGAATAGCAACCGGCCACAACCAACGCATCGACCAATACATGTAATCTATTGAAATACTTCTGATTATCCTTAATCAATGGTTATCACCCATTCTCAAAAGGCAGTATTTTCCTTCTGCCAACTTGCCGTAACTCATATAATACAATAATTTTCCCAAAAGGGCAAGTATTAAAACATTTTCATTGCAGGAATTCATTTCTGCGCAAGGTCTTTTTTATATACTTCCATCAAATCCTCACTGATCTTCATCACTTCCGCGGAAGGAGTATAGCTCTCACCTTCAAACAAATATTCATGCAGCTGTTTGTCATTCTGCGCCAGATTATCCACCAGTACACAGGACATTTTACCCACATAGGCATCCGGGTTCTTTTCAAAAGGAAAACCTGTGGTATCCGCAATGCTGTAAGCGCCCGCGTCTTTGGCCATACCGATGATTTCATCCTTATCCAGACTTGTCTTGATCATTGGAAACACTTTATTTACAATGGACAAAATAGTGGACAGGTTTGCGGACTGGGCTTTTTCCGCGATCTTGGATATCAATAACCGCTGCCGCTGCGTCCGCTTAAAATCACTTCCGGCGGTATAGCGGACTCTGACATAGGCGGAGGCCTGTACACCATCCAGTGTCTGCAGGCCAGGCTCCAGTATCTCCTGGGTACGCTTCCCTGTCACATCTGAAACATCGATGATATAATTATTCATATGGAAGATTTCATCCTCCTCCACATTGATCTCCACACCGCCCAGAGCATCCACCACCGCTACGATCGCATCGTATTGGATCGCCACGTAGTCTTCGATATCCAGATCCAGATTCTTGTTCAGCATGTCCACCGCCTGCTTTGCGCCGCCCTTGAAATAGGCGTTGTTGGCTTTGTGGTATTTGCTGCTGTCCTTGGCATCCGCCTGGTTCAGATAGGTATCCCGGTAAACGGAAACCAGTTTCACCTGTTTCGTCTGGTTGTTAATGCTCGCTACGATAATCGAGTCGCTGTGGGTTCCCTTGTCCTTATTTCCCTTGCCGTCTTCATCGTCCAGGCCGAATATGGCGATATTCGTATAGCCTTCCATAACCTCCTGGACTTCTACGGGCACCTGATTGATCTGTACCTCGTTGGATTTGAAATCTTTGTCTTTTTGAAGTTTATCCAGTTTGGAATTCACGTACAGGACGCCGGCCAGCAGTACCAGTGTTATGCCGGCGACCACCGTTAAGGCTGTCCGGTATTTGTGGAATTTTTTGTGGAATTTGCCGTTGTTGCCTGTTTTATATTTTGTTTTATAATTCGTTATATTTTCCGTCTTATGTGTTCTGTTTCCGCTGTTTATGATCTTATGATTATCATCTGAAGTGTAATCCTGTTTCATACGTTTTTTGTGATTTTTACCGTCTTCTGGGTTCGTTTGAAAATCGGACATGTTCCTATAGTTCTCCTTTGTACCTTTATTTGCTGCTTTTCAAAGGGCAGTTACGATGTCAATCTTCTGACAATATTTACCCACAGTTCTATCTGGATTTTAACATAGTTCGGGATATTTTTCCAATAAAATCGCACTTTTTGCCCCTTCAGGCACATAGAAAGCCCATTTTTTATGCCGATCAGATATTCTTTCCCCATTTTTTTTGAGGTAAAAAATGCTGTTTTCACCAGATAGCCCAGAATTAAAAGCGGCAGATTCAGCAGCAGCTGGAGTAACGGCATATTCTTATAAGCCAGATAAACACTATTTCTGGCGGCATAGCGCACCTTGAATTCATTATACCTGGAACCGGTTGTCGCGCTGCCTATATGATATACAACCGCGTTTGGCTGGTACTGGTTGCGAAAGCCCATGATCCGTGCCCGATAGCCGATATCCACGTCCTCCAGATAGGCGAAATGGGCTTCGTCAAAGAGTCCTACCCTTTCGAACAGGTCTCTTCTGTATATCGCTGCTCCGGCGCAGGCAGCAAAGATACTTTGGGGCCGGTTGAATTTGTCTGCAGGTTTTCCTTTTCCTCTCGCAAAAGCCCAGCCAAGTGCGCAGTACAGATTTCCGGCGTCGTCAATGATGTCCCGATGGTGGAAGCAGAGCATTTTAGCCGCGCAGGAAAAGATGTCCGGGGACTGTTCCATTGTCTTCAGCAGTACAGCCGCAAAATCCGGCGCGGCTTCCGTATCGTTGTTAAGCAGGATCACATAGTCTGTGTCTGACGCCTGGATTCCTTCATTCACCGCACGGCAGAAACCGTAGTTGTCATCCAGTTCGATGAGTCGCGTCTGTGGATAGTTGTCCTGTATAAAATTTTGGCTGCCGTCTGTGGAGCCGTTGTCGACAACAATTACGTCCATATCCGGTAAGGTTTGATGGTAAACGGCACGCAGGCAGGTATCCAGATAGGTTTTTCCGTTGTAGTTTGGTATCACAATCGATACTTTTTTCATGTTAGTTCCTCGCTTTTCTACCTGCTTCGGCTTATGCATGTTTCTTTCTGCTACGTTTCTTCTTGTCATGTTTCGTTCTGCTGTCTTTCATTTTCATACATGCATAGGGCGTGAAGATCACGAGATATCCGGCAGATCTGATTTTCTCACACAGAAGGTTGACATCCTTCTGTGTCTTCAAGTCCTGAGGACTGATTCCCAGCTGATCTAAAAGTTCCATTTTTACGGCAAAACAATCACAGGAAACGGAGTCGGCGCATCGCTGTAAGTCAGCACGGTGCATGTAGCCGGAATAGTGCTTTTTCAGGCCGTTGTATTCAGGTTCATAAGTTCCGTCTGCCATACGCCGCAGACCGGCCTGTTTGATGCGGCCATTTGGGTACAATGTCTTGCCTCCGGCAATTCCTACATCCGGCCGCATACAGTTTGATATGAGCTCCTGTTTTACCTCTTTTAAAATCAACGGCGGATTTGCTGTATTTTCACTTATGTGAAGGAAGCAATTATCAGAGGCGTGTGTGGAGGGGAGCCGGTATTGCACTCGATAAAATCCCAGATGCGGTGTATGAGATACACTTGCCTGTACATTGCTTCTATTTAAATGGCTTTCCAGGGCTCTTTTTCCTGCTTCATAGGCATAGAGCTTACTCTGAGGATTTGCCGCTGTAGACGCAGCGTGGGAGCGCCAGTGATAGAGAATTCTCGGTATATGATGGATATGCCGTGCCAATTCGGCACATCGGAAAATAAAATCATAATCCTGGGCACCGTCATAATCAGACTGGAAATAACCAGCCCGGACAGCCAGCTCCCTTTTTACCGCAAGAAAATGACAGATATAATTGTTTGTACGCAATAGTTCCGGGTTGTAATCCGGTTTGTAATGCGGATTGAAGTATGTCCGAAGATCGGCGGTAACTTTATCTTCATCGGAATACAACATATCTGTGGCCGGATTAGACTCCACAGCAGAGGCCATTTCATATAAGGCATCCGGTGTCAGTATGTCGTCATGATCCAGTAAGGCTACGTAGGCACCGGTTGCCATCTCGAATGCGGCATTGGTGTTTCCTGCAATACCGTTGTTTTCCTGAAGATGCCGGTAATGGATTCTTAGGTCCTGGTATTCAGACAATATGGATGCTACGCTGTCATCCGGACTGCCGTCAGCAATGCACAGTTCCAGGTGCGGATACGTCTGATTCAGTACGGATTCTACCATCTGCCGCAGGAATGTGGGGTCGGTACAGTAGGTGGGGACTATGATACTGAATGTAATAGGGTTAATAAAAATATGGCGGCGCTGAACCTCCAGTTGGGATTCTGTCGGCAGATGACCTGCCAGCCAACTGGAATAGCTGCGTTCAGCGGACTGCTGCGATAATTGTTCTGATACTTTGGCTATAGCTGCGGCTATACCGTTTCGTTGGAAGTAGTGCCAGGTTTTTTTTATATTTTGGATCATTGGGATTGTTCCTCTTGATTTTGGTTGCTTTTCATTATATAGACTTTTAATCGTTCATGGTCTTACAAAATTAATGATTGATCGTATCTTTTGAATGGTCTTCAATGAATATTTTTCTGGAGATAAAGTTATAGACCATGACGATACCTGTAGCTATAATTTTGGCAATCATATAGTAAATGGAAAGCAGATCCACCTGAACATACATAAGCAATTGGTTCAGGCCCAGACCTATGACACTTAAGATTACGAATATGATAAACTCTTTTGTCTTATTGGCATCCTTTTTGAGCTGAAATACCATGGTAATACTTAATATATAATTTACGACAACCGATATGGTGAAGGATATACCGCTGGATATTAAATAGTTGATGCCAACCAACTCAGTCAGGGCGATCATGATTACGTAATCAATTACGAAAGCGATGACGCCGACGATTCCAAAGCGGACTAATTGGGCAAATAACTTTTTCATTGTGAAGCTCCTCTTTCTTTTACTGAATGCACAGACATCAAATCATGACCTTTCCGGCAAGCGGTTCAGAATGAGCTCATAAAGTTGTCTATGCATTTTTCCCATAACGTGCAAAACAATCCCACAAACCCAGAGCAGCATTCCCATAATCGCGGCAACGCCTGATACAATCAGCGTAGGGAACCGTCTCACCAACCCGGTTTCAAAATATTCTATTAAAACAGGGAAAAATAATAACGCTGCCATTGTAACCAAAAATACAGATAAAATGGAAAAAAAGAGCAGCGGTCTATAATCCCGAAACAAGGTAACAATCGTTTTTAACACTCTCACTCCGTCCCCTAATGTATTCAGCTTGGAATGACTCCCCGCAGGGCGGTCGCGATAAGCTACAGGGATCTCAGTTATCAGGAAATTTTTGTCCAACGCATGAATCGTCATCTCGGTTTCAATTTCAAATCCCCGGGAAAGCACTGGAAAATTCTTAACAAACAATCTGCTGAACGCCCGATAACCTGTCATGATATCACGGATATCACTGCGAAAAAGTCCGTTGATCAGGAAACGGACCATTCGATTTCCCATATTATGAAACCGCCTTTTATTTTCCGAAAAATAGGTAGAAGACAGGCGGTCCCCGATCACCATATCGACACCCTCTTCCAATACCAGTCGCACCATTTCACGTGCACGATCAGCAGGATAGGTATCATCTCCGTCAATCATCAGATAAGCATCCGCGTCAATCTGACGGAACATACTTCGGATCACATTTCCTTTCCCCTGCCGTCCCTCATAGCGGACAATCGCACCCGCTTGTGCCGCAATCTTGTCAGTTTGATCTGTGGAATTATTGTCATATACATAGATATCCGCTTCCGGCAGCACCCTGCGGTAATCTTCCACCACTTTTTTAATTGTGATGCTTTCGTTATAACACGGAATCAATACCGCTATCTTACTCATGTAATTCCCTCTTTGCAGTATCATAAGGTTTTCGCCTTAGTTTATCCTTTAACAATTGGTAAAAAGTGTAAATTGCAAGAATTTCAACCACCTGTATCATCGGAATTGCACCTGCCATATAAAATACCCGGGCAGATGTGTCACTTCCCATCCAAGCTGTGAACCAGGCGATACCCACAGCCAACGCCAGAATACATATAAGACATCCAGTCAGGATAAACCATACCGGCACCAGGCTGCCATCCTTCTTTCTCAGCCGGTTCAGCATGGATATTGTCAGCGTTATAGCCCCAATGCCTGCAATGATCAGCAACAAATGAGCAGTGGCCTGATACCCCTGAATCACTTTATTTGACAACCAGATAATTCCTTTTGTTTTTTCAACCAGTGGATCGTTATCCCGGTATACAACCAGTGACCCTGTCGTTGCTTCCAAAAAACGCATCTGTTCATGGAAAGTTCCCTCCGGGTCCTCATCCGTTGGCATTTTAGCTCCCATAGCCTCATAATCGAGTACGACATCCAGACCGGCTAATGTCCTTTTGACAAGTTCCGGAATATCCTTTGGCAACAGGCCTTTTCCCAAAGCAGACACGTAAAATGCCTGTTTCTTCTGCAACCTTCCGTCCTCAAAAGCGGCACCTATCTCCCTCGCTGCTCTTGCAAAGAATTCATCAGCCGTTTTAGCCTGCTCGTAACAGCCTTTGATATCAGCCGCCTCACGCAGAGCCCAGAAGATCAAATCTCCCTGGATCTCCCCGTCGACGCCCCAGACCACATCATATTCATAATTCATTTCTTCCCGCAGTTCATTTAGAGTGGGACTGACCTCCATAACTTTGTTAAGCATCTCTCTGGAAATCCAGACATCCTCCCGTTCATTATCCCCATCTACTTTCAGAAGATTCGAAATAAATTCCGCGAATCCCCCCTGTGTCCGGTCACTGACAGTATAAATACCATAATGCTCATAATTCATAAAGGAAATAAAACTCTTAACGCCATAAAGACAGAAAAACGGAAGACTCAAAATGACCAGCTTCAACAGCAGCTTCCTCCACTGTCCTCGATAGCGTATCAAGAGGCAGATACCGGTGATCAGAACAGCACCTGCAATAAATGGCATGAGCCAGACCGAATCCTCTCTTATATACCAAAAGAAAGATATACTAAGTCCTGCCCCAAGCGCCCATGCAATAAGCGTTCTGTTTTTTTCATATCTGCTCTGATAAAGCCCGATGATACATCCGATTACCAGAAGCACCGCAGGAGGCACCACCGCCATCCTGTAAATCCGCTGTACATAAGTAAAATGAAACATAGCCGGTGAATACAGCAAAAAAACATAAATTATAGCTCTGGCCCTGAAACCAGGAACAAGCTTCTCAATAGCCCGCAAAAATATAATTATTGAAAATATATACAGCAGTATCAATCCCAGCGGATAGGGAATAGCAAGCATTTGGCACAACGCCAGAAAAATCGAGAACGAAATACCCTTCACCAGCGTGGTATTCGTATAAGGACCCAACCACTGAAAATTTGCCAGGCTGTCCGCATATTTGGCCAAAAGATAATCATCATATTGTGAGTTACCAACTGCATAAAGAGGCATCCGAAGCATCAGCGCAATTCGGACCAATGTCAAAACGATAAGAACTGCAAACATTATTCTGCGTTGACGGTTATATTTTAATTTTTCATCCATATCAGGGATCTGCCTTTATAATTCTTTATTATAATGCGCCACTGAATCTATCTATCAAATTTCAGTGAATAATCTGAAGCATCTTTTAGTCCAATTTCAGTGAGTAATCCGAGTAATCCAGGCTGAAATTCCTATTATAATAAGGATCTCCTGCTTCCAGCTCCTTCTTCCACCGCTCCCGGAAACGGGCAGTTTCTTCATTGTATCGCTCGGCTTTGGCCTTATCGTCCTCCAAGCCTCGGGATTTGGATTCATAGTGATATAGTTCGGCAAATGGAGTGAATACATTCAGGTAGCCTTTTTTGCGTATTTTCAAACAAAAATCCACATCATTTAACGCTACCGCAAAAGATTCATCCAGCCCACCCACTTCAGCATAAATCTGTCTGCTTACCATAAGACAAGCTCCGGTTACTGCAGTCACATTCTGCGCATAGCATAACCTGCCCATATATCCAAGATTTTCCTTGGGCTCTTTGTAATGAGTATGACCGGCCGCACGGTGGGCACCCAGACCGATTACGATCCCGGCGTGCTGAATCGTATTATCGGAGTAGTATAATTTACATCCAACCGCTCCCACATCAGGCCGCTGCGCATACATCAGCATTTCTTCCAACCACTCCCTGGTAATCACCTTCACGTCATTATTTAAGAACAGCAAATATTCTCCATTGGCAAAAGTTGCGCCAAAATTATTGATTGCTGAATAGTTAAAGCTTCCTTCATAAGTAACAACTCGGATCTGGGGATGCTTTTTTATCACCTCATAATAATCGAAAATCTCTGTTTCTGTGCTGTTATTTTCAATCACAATGATTTCAAATTTTTGATAACTCGATTTGCTGAGGATTGAATCAATACAACGTGATAAATCATCCTTATGATTTTTGTTGGGTATCAGAATCGAAATCAATGGTTCGGCTGTGAGTTTATATTTCAGTCTGAAAATCGTCGGAAATGCCCGGGTACTCTCGATCTTCGCTTCCAATCCGCATTGCTCAAGGTGATCCTGAACAGCCCGTTTGGCCGCATCGATCGCATAGGTCTTTGCATTGATGTCTGAAGCGACTGAGTTCTTATGCGACCGCCAGTAGTACAGGATTTTAGGGATATGCTGCACATTTTTGGCTGAGGTCGTCAGGCGCAGGATCAAGTCATGGTCCTGGCTTCCGTCGTAGGCGCTACGGAATAACCCGGTCTTGTCCAATAATTTGACGTCAAAAACAGAGAAATGGCAAATATAATTATTTGCCCTCAGTGTGTCAATGGAATAATCCGGCTTGAAATGGAGTACGATCATATTGTTTATGTTCTTTCCCTCGAAGGTCGCCTCATCCGTATAGACATAATCAGCATTTTTTTCACAGATAACTTTTACAGCCTCATATAAGACGGAGGGATGCAGGATGTCATCATGATCAAAAAGCCCGATAAAATTGCCGGTGGCCATTTCCAGACAGACATTGGTATTCCCGGAAATCCCCAGATTCTCCGTGATTTTTTTGTACTTGATACGTGCGTCCTTCTGATACCGGTGACAGATCTCTCCCACATAGGTGTGTTGATCATCACTGCCGTCCGCGAGACATAACTCCCAGTTCTGATAAGTCTGCCAGAGTACCGAATCAATCATTTCCCGTAGAAAATTCTCAGGAGTGTTATAAAGAGGTACCAAAATGCTGATCTTGATATCCCTGGAAAACTTTTCATCCCGCTGTCTTTGAGCTTCTTCCTCGCTTGGGAAGCTTTTGGTTCCGTGCAGTCGGGATGCCGCTTTTTTTTCACGCATCTTGCTCCGGATCTTACGCAGAACCCCACGCACATTACCGTAACGGCGTAGCCGGTCCCGGGTACGCTCGTATACATGTAACGCTCCGCGGAAGGGTTTTGATAGTTTCCATACAAAACTGTTCTTTATTCGGTCTAGATGGAATTGTAACTCTTCTATTTCTTTTTCGGATTCTTCCAACTGAGTTTCTAAGTCTTCCACTTTCTTTTGTTCGGACTCACTGAGAGATTTGTAATATAACAGGAGATCCTCCTGAGACTGGGATTGGTTCATGGCTTATACCTTTCTATACCTTTTGGAGCGGCTGTGCCGCGACCCCGCCCGAAGGGCATGTATTAAGGGGTACTGCAAAGTATACATTTTCTAACGTTTTTCGCTGCGTCAGTAATTTACCGACTGCTTATAGTGTGTATAGTTTAGCATACTTTATGATTGCTTGCAAATAATCCTGAAACAACTATTCTTATAACATTTCATTTCATGAAAAAGTGTCTTCGACACTTCAACCCCCTAGCCCCCATTCATGGGGGAATTAGGGGTTTCTTTTTGTGTCGGTTTCCTGCATAATAGTCTTATGAGTATATTACAAGATATTTTTA
>NZ_JAWDIY010000061.1:0-16874 GCF_032380655.1 Diplocloster hominis
TTGGCTGGAATGGTCCATCCTACTCGGGAAGCACTCGCTTTATTTCCCCGGATAAGCCGACATCCGGGGACAGGCCCTTTTCTCTACGCAGTTACTTGAAAATTTAGCTTTTCTACCGAAAAGTGCCAGTCCCCTCTCAAAATCCCCATTTACCAAAGATGGCCGTGAATCGTAACGTCCCCTCTATAAATAAATATTTTCCCTCTTGACAATTCGCGTGCTGTCGCATAATATAATATATGAACAATCATTCATATGAAAAAGTGAATTGATATAAAGAAGAAAAGCGTATGAATGCGAAAATAAAACATATTATAAGGAGGAGAAAGCGATGACGAAAAGATATCAGTTAAAGGATCTGGATTGTGCCAATTGTGCGGCAAAGATGGAGAATGCGATCAATAAAATCCATGGGGTGAATAATGCGACGGTAAGCTTTATGACCCAGAAACTGGTAATCGATGCAGAGGACGGCCGTTTTCAGGATATTATGAAGGAAGTCGTCAGGGTTTGCAAAAAAGTGGAACCGGACTGTACGATTCAATTGTAAAACTTGCTTCAACTGTTTCATAGATGAATACACTGCAGGAACTGCGGTACAGAAGGTAAGGGAAAGGTTGAACAAAAAGATGTTCCCCCATCCCTACATGTGCGGGACGACGCACGCATGGAGGTTAAAGATGACGAAAAAACAGAAAAAAACGTTGACCCGGATCATCGTAAGCGCAATCCTTCTAGGAGTCTTTAGGCTGATGCCAACGCCGGCGGTGATTCCTGAGGAATGGCAGCTGTGGTGGCAGTTAGGAATCATGTTGATCCCTTATCTTCTCATTGGCGGGGATGTCGTGTGGAAGGCTGTGAGGAATATCCTGCACGGTGAAGTGTTTGATGAAAACTTTCTCATGTCAATCGCCACCGTGGGAGCAATGGTAATCGGGGACTATTCAGAAGGCGTGGCGGTAATGCTGTTTTATCAGGTTGGTGAACTATTCCAGAGTTACGCGGTGAACCGTTCCAGGCAGTCCATTACCCAGCTTATGGATATCCGGCCGGATTACGCGAATATCGAAGAGGACGGCGGGCTTAAGCAGGTGGACCCGGAAGAAGTCAGGATCGGCGATATCATCGTCGTGAAAGCCGGGGAGCGGGTTCCGCTGGACGGTAAGGTGGTGACGGGGACATCGCTTCTTGATACGTCGGCCCTGACCGGGGAATCGGTGCCAAGAGAAGTGGTTTCCGGCAGCGATGTGATCAGCGGATGTATCAACACCAGCGGCCTTTTACGGATCGAAGTCGCCAGGGAGTTTCAGGAATCCACGGTTGCCAAGATTTTGGATCTGGTGGAAAACGCCAGCAGTAAGAAAGCGAAGGCAGAGAATTTCATTACCAGATTTGCCAGATATTATACGCCTGTGGTTGTAATCGCGGCCCTGTTACTGGCGGTTATCCCGCCCCTGTTTCTGGGATTGTCCTGGAGTGACTGGGTGAACAGGGCACTCATATTCCTGGTGATCTCCTGCCCGTGTGCGCTGGTGATCTCGATTCCCTTAAGCTTCTTCGGAGGAATCGGCGGCGCGTCCAAATGCGGTATTCTGGTAAAAGGGAGCAACTACCTGGAAGCGCTGGCGAACATGACTACGATCGTATTTGATAAAACCGGAACATTGACGAAGGGTGTATTTAAAGTCACAAAGCTGCATCCGGCGGGTATGAAGGAAGAGGAGCTGCTTGAGTACGCTGCTTTGGCTGAATCTTATTCGGACCACCCCATATCCCTGTCCTTAAAAGAAGCTTATGGAAGGAAAATGGACGCGGAAAGGATCGGGGAGGTGGAAGAGATCTCCGGGCACGGCGTATCCGCTGTAGTCGATGGACACCGGGTCTTAGCCGGAAACCTGAAGCTGATGAAACGTATGGATATCGCTTATGAGGAATGTACAGCGTCCGGCACTGTGGTCTATGTGGCTGTGGATGACAGGTTCGCGGGCAGTATCGTCATAGCGGATGAGGTCAAGGAGGATGCAAAAGCGGCGATCGCCGCCCTCAATGCAGCGGGTGTGAGAAAGACCGTGATGCTGACCGGCGACCGGAGGGAAGTCGGAGAGGAAGTGGCCTCCAAACTGGGTCTGGATCAGGTGTATACAGAACTGCTGCCGGGAGATAAAGTCGAGAAAGTGGAAGAACTGCTGCAGAACAGGAGCGGCAGAGAACAGCTGGCCTTCGTGGGAGACGGAATCAATGATGCGCCGGTCCTGTCCCGGGCAGATATCGGTATCGCCATGGGGGCTATGGGTTCAGACGCGGCCATCGAAGCAGCGGATATCGTACTGATGGATGATGAACCGTCTAAGATCGCAGTAGCTGTGCGGATAGCCAGAAAAACCCTGCGTATCGTACGCCAGAATATCGTGTTCGCACTGGCCGTTAAGGCATTTTTCCTGATCCTGGGGGCCTTTGGAGTGGCGAATATGTGGGAGGCGGTATTCGCGGATGTAGGTGTGTCCGTCATAGCGATACTGAATGCGGCCAGAGCCCTTAGAACGGAACAGAAGAAAGAGACGGATCTAAAGGCGGTGGGAAGCGCACAGCCCGATATATGAGAAAAGCGGCGGCTTAAGTATCTGAATACAGGGGCTGTCGGGAAATAAAATTTGCTTTGCTGTCAGAGTTCGGGCGGGGCAGCGAGATGGTCGGAGAGCAGGAATAAAAGGGTCCGGATCAGTTCCTGCTTCAGGGCCTGGGCATTGAGGTAATCGTGTTTGTGGAAGGTGATCTCGTGGCAGTAGTCTTCCACGAGATGGTAGGACATGTGGACTTTTTCCTGGATGTTCGTGGATACCAGGGACAGGCTGGTGATGATGTCGGTCAATTGTGCGGTGATTTGATTTTCTGCTTCCAGGAAAAGAGCGTAGACATCGGGATCTGTGTGAGCCAGCCCGCCCAGTTCTTCATGTGCGGACTTCGTTTCCCGATGGCTGTCGGCAAAGGAATCTATGATTTGGCTCAGAAGCTCGGGCAGGTTTTCGATGGTCTTGATTTCCTTGAGGGTTTGGAACATCGGACTGGTGATCTGATCTGCGTACAGCTCAAGCGCGGCCAGAAGGATGTCTTTTTTATCACGGAAGTAGCTGTAGACGATACCTGTGGATACTCCAGCCAGTTTGGCGATTTCCGCGGTGTTGGTGTGATAATAGCCTTTCCGACAGATTAACTCCAGGCCCGCTTCCGCTATTTTCTGTTTTTTTTCGATGGAGCGCTGCTGCCTGGGCTCCCGGATCTTTTGTTTTTCCATACGGCTCCTTTCTATGAATCTATGGGATTGTTTTTTACGCTTTATTTCAGCCCTTTTCCCAATGTGCTTAGTTGTAGTTTAGACAATTCGCGGTGGGTTGTCAAATCCTGTTCTTCGGATTACAGCAGTGTGACCGGTGTCCAGGGAATTTTTGATGTGGAGCGGCAGAAAAATTCAGAACAGAATATGAAATATATTTCACATTCTGGTTGACAGCTGACAAAAAGGGAGATATCATGAATGTGAAATGAATTTCATGTTTATGAGAAGGAGGGAGAAGATGACGAAAAAACAGAAGGCAGCAATGTGGATTGGCGCGGCGGTTGTGGTCTGCGCAGCGGTGGGTGCAGCGGGATATCGGTTTTCTGCTGTAACCGTACATACGGAGACAGTGAGCAGCGGACAGGTCCGGGAAAAGGTGGAAGGCACAGGAACCATTAAGAGCGGCCGGACGAAGGCGTATTATGCCCAGGTATCCGCTTCCGTTCAGGAGTTTACAGGGGAGGAAGGCGCTTCTGTCCGGCAGGGAGAGAAGCTGATCACCTATGATACTTCTGATCTGGCCAATGCGGCGGAGCAGGCGGCACTGGCAGTGAAAGCGGATGAGGGGGCATATAAAAATGCTGTCCAGTCTGATTCCAGAAGTTCCATGATTGTGAAAAACTCTGAGACTTCCCTGGATGTGCTGGAGCAGCAGATCCGGGATGAGAAGAATTTTATCGCGGGACTGCAGGAAATACTGGCAGAGGCGGAAGAGAAAGCTGCCGGGATCAGCAGCGTGCAGTCGGCTCTGAGCATGGCGGCGGATGATCAGGCAAGGGCGGCGCTCAATGAGAAGTTAGCGGAACTTCAGAGCGAATACGACGGTCTGGATGTGCCGGGAACCAGTGCCCAGATGAGCAGTCATCAGACGCAGCTGTCCCTTTATATGGCTTCCTGGACCCAGTACCAGTCAGAGCATTCTGCTGCGGATGCGAACAGGCTGAACAGCGGCGGTAAGGATCAGCTGCAGGCAGCCAGTGATGCGGCCCATCTTCAGCTCCAGTTGGCCGGGGAAGATCTGCAGAAGGGAGAAGAGGGGATCATCGCGGAGTTTAACGGGATACTGGCGGATATCGCAGTGGAGGAAGGCGCGATGGTCATGAAGGGGACGCGGCTGTTTACCCTGTTGGACCCATCCGACTGTATCGTGCAGCTGGATGTCTCAAAGTATGTGGTTGGAAAGCTGGCGGCCGGACAGAAGGCAGCGGTTCATCTGGCGGACCGGGAATACACAGGCAGCGTGGAGCGGATCAGCCGTATCGCGGGAAAAGATGAGGACAAACCGCAGATCAGTGTGGATATCCATATAGACCAGCCGGACGATAAGGTATACATAGGATTGGAGGCGGACGTCAGTATTCTGACCGGTGAGGATGAGGATACCCTTCGTATACCGGCCGAGGCGTTGTACACCGACGACGGTTTTTATTGCTATGTGATATCGCAGGGCCGGATCAAACGGCGGAATCTGGTGACAGGCCTTACAGGAGAGGATTATATACAGGTCACGGAGGGGCTTGAGACAGGGGAACAGGTGATAACAGACCCAGTGAAAGCCAGCCAGGAAGGAGACCGGGCCTATGGACAAAGCGCTGATTGAATTCCGGCATGTCACGAAGGAGTATCACAGCGGGGAACGCAGTTTCTATGCCCTGAAGGATGCGGACCTAACCATATGGGAAGGTGAGATGGTGGTGATCCTGGGGCCCAGCGGAGCTGGTAAAAGTACCCTGCTGAATCTGCTGGGGGGGATGGATACGGTTACCTCCGGGTCTATTCTGTTCCAGGGGGAGGATATCACTGGATATACGGATGACGCCCTGACGGATTACCGGGCCAGGAATGTGGGCGTTGTATTCCAGTTTTATAATCTGATTCCCACGTTGACCGCCTATGAAAATGTAGCCCTTATGCGGGAGCTGGAAGAGGATGCCATGGACCCGTTGGAAGCGCTGGGAGCTGTGGGGCTATCGGAGCATATCCATCAATTTCCCTCACAGATGTCCGGCGGAGAGCAGCAGCGTACCTCGATTGCCCGTGCCCTGGCGAAGAAGCCGAAGCTTTTGTTATGTGACGAACCGACCGGAGCGCTGGATACAGAGACCGGAAGGGAAGTCCTAAAACTGCTGGTATGGATGAGCCGCGTGAAGAAACGCACCGTCGTGATGGTGACGCATAACAGTTCATTCGCCGGGATCGCGGATAAGGTGATCCGGGTGAGGAACGGGCAGATACAGGAAATCATCGTCAACACAGAGCCAAAATCGGCGGATGAGGTAAGCTGGTAATGCTGAAACGTAAGCTTTGGAGAGATTTTTTGAAAAACCGCACACAGTTTTTATCTATCTTCCTGATGTCTTTGATGGGCATGCTGGTGTTTGTGGGGCTGGACGCGGAGGCCACCGGGCTTAGGAAGTCTTCGGATACCTACTATGAGCAGACGAATCTGGCAGATCTGTGGCTGCAGGGCAGTCTGTTCACAGACAGGGATCAGGACAGTGTCCTTCGGACCAGGGGTGTGGAGAAGGCGTCTCTGAGACTGACAGTGGATGCGAAAGCACAGATGGCGTCGGGTGAACCATCTGTGAAGCTGAATTTTATCTCGGATCAGGAAGTGTCGGGGATGCTGCTGCTGGAAGGAACGCCCTGGCAGCCCGGGGCCCCGGGAATCTGGATCGATGACAGGTTCGCGTTCCGGCAGGGAATTAAGATCGGGGATATCCTGACACTGCGTTATGAATCTGTGGATTTTCAGGAACCGGTCAGGGGGATTATAAAGAACCCGGAATACGTATATTACACGGAGGACCAGGCAGAGATGCTGCCGGATTACGGCAGTTATGGATATGGGTTTCTGGACCCGGAGGAATTCCCGGGGGATTTTCCGGGTTATGATTCCATATTGGCAGACGTGCAGGAGGAAGCAAATATCTCTGCGGTTAAAAAGGCGCTGGTACAGTCTTTTGCCCGGGAAGATCTGGTGATTACCAAGCGGAATCAACAGAGCAGCTATCAGACGCTGGATTCGGAAATTGAACAGCATAAAATGATGGGCATACTATTCCCTTCTGTTTTTCTGTTTATAGCGGTTCTGGGGATTATTACGACCATGACACGGATGACCGCCAATCAGAGAACGCAGATCGGGACACTGAAGGCGCTGGGATTTACCAGAAAGAAAATAACACGGCATTATGTATCCTACGGGATTCTTATCAGTGTGCTGGGCGCGGTTGTGGGATCTGTCCTGGGATACTGGCTGATACCAAAGCTGATCTTCACCAATTTCTCCCGGATGTATCTGCTGCCATCCTGGGATCGCTCACTCTCCGCACGGTCCGCGGCAGGCCTTGTGCTGGTGGCTGTGATATCCGCCCTGGTCAGTTTCCTGGCCTGTCAAAAGCAGTTAAAAGAGTCTCCGGCGGACACGCTGAAGCCTCCGGCTCCGAAACATATCAGGCATACGGTGCTGGAAAAAAGCAAACTGTGGCTGCGGATGAATTTTTCTTCCCAGTGGAATCTCCGGGATATTCTCAGAAATAAGATACGGTCTCTTATGGGAGTCATCGGCGTGGCTGGCTGTACCATGCTTTTAATCTGTGCCTTCGGATGTTATGACTCCTTTCGGTCACTGGCGGACTGGTCTTTTGAGGAACTGATGACCAACCGTACGAAAATATTACTGGATGAACATGGCGGGCCTCACCTGGGACAGGAGCTGGCTGATCAGTATGACGGCCAGCTGATCGCGGAGAAAGCTGTGGAGTTTGAAGCGGACGGCGTTACGAAGACCGGTCAGCTGACCGCGGTGGATGACGGAAGCTATTATCATTTCCAGAATCCGAAGCAGCAGGAGGTGCAGCTTACAGAAGGGGGAATCGCTCTTTCCTATAAGATGGCGGAGGCTCTCGACGCCGAGGAAGGAGAATTTATAAATTGGCATCTGATCGGCGACAGCACCTGGCGCCGGTCCAGGATTTCGCAGATTTACCGGGTGCCTGCCGGGCAGGGGATCGCTATGACGCGTAAGACTTATGAGAAATTAGATCTTGTATTCCATCCCACGGCGGTTTTGACAAATCAGATTCCGGAGGCCGGCCTGAGGGATCAGGAGGGAATTCTGGGAGTTCAGAGCCTGGAAGATATGAAAAGCTCCATGAATGAGACGATGGAAATCATGTACCTGATGGTGGGAATCCTGATTCTGGCGGCTGTAATCCTGGGAACCGTAGTCTTATACAACCTGGGAGCGCTGTCCTTTATCGAGAAAACCAGGGAAATCGCCACACTGAAGGTCCTGGGATTTCGGACCCGAAGAATCCGCGGTATCCTGCAGAAACAGAATCTTTGGATTACCGCAGCCGGGATACTGCTGGGAATCCCCCTGGGATATGGATTACTTGCTGCGCTGTGCAGCAGTTTATCAGAGTCACAGGACATGATCCCCTATGTATCTTTCACGTCGATGCTTTTGTCGGCCTCGGGAACTCTGCTGGTCTCAGCGGGGGTGAATTTTCTGTTATCCGGTAAGACCAGGCAGATCGGGCTGGTGGAAGCGTTAAAATAAAAAAGATAGAAGAGGAGTTATCATTCCTCGGTTTTTTGTGACTCCTTAATCTGCTTGTCCCGCTTGTTGAGGCAGAATAACTGTATCATTCCGAAGATTACGATGAAGATGGAGATGAACTGTGAAGTCGACAGGAACCCTACATTACCACGGGGATCGTTCCGGAAGATTTCGATGATAAAGCGGCCGACTCCATACAGGATCAGGTACAGATTGATCACCCTGCCGTCTGTCGGCTTGCGGCGCGCGTACAGGATCAGGACGACGGCCAGCAGCAGATCTCCGACGCTGGAGAAGATCTGGGTGGGCAGAAGCCGGATACCGTTGGGGGCCATTGGTGAATTCTGAAAAACGATACCGATGGAACAGGTCGTCTCCCGTCCATAACAGCAGCCTGCCATCAGGCAACCGATGCGCCCCAGGCACTGGCCGATGGCTACGGAGGGCGCGATCAGATCCAGGCATCTCAGGAAATTGATTTTTTTGCGCCGGGTGTAAATATAGCAGGCCAGCACACCGCCCAGTATACCACCGTATACGACGAATCCGTTGGTGATGTCGGAAAGCAGGTTCTTGGAATGGATCAGATTCGGCAGATCGGTAATCAGATAGAGCAGTTTAGCGCCCAGAAGCCCGCCCACAATGCAGCAAAGCGCAAGGTCAATCACCGTATTTCCGTCCACGTCATATTTTTTCGAACGGTACATGGCCAGCAGAATCGCTGCCAGGAAACCGAGGGCAATCATGAAACCATAGCTGTATATCGTGATGGGGCCGATTGTAAATAATTTATAATGCATAACATTCTCCTCTTTTGGTTATAAAATCAAATTCAAAATTACCATTTTTCATTGTATGCCACTTTGTAAAAATAATCAACCCATACCTGAATCCTGAATCCCTTAATCCTGTCCGGCGGTTTCACGCTGTTTCTCCCGGACGGCAAATCCACTGCTGACGGCGTGATGAGGGCAGGCTTTCTTACATTCTCCGCACCGGATGCATTCGGGGCTGTTGGGTTTCTGCCAGATGGCGATATCCATCTGGCAGGTGTGTCTGCACACATTGCACCGGGTACATTTGGCCGCATCCACCTCGTAATGATATAGGGACCATGGATTACACAGGCCGTATATGGCGCCGAGAGGGCAGACGTATTTACAGAAGGGCCGGTAACTGATGACCGATAACAGCAGGATCATGAACAGCAGAAACATTTTCCAGCTGAACAAAAAGCCGATGCTTTCCTGCAGTCCCGGGTTGGCAGATACCAGCGGAATTCCGCCCAGGAGGGTTCCGGAGGGACAGATCCATTTGCAGAACCAGGGGGAACCCTGCCCTACGACGTTGACCACGAACAGCGGCAGCCAGATGACAAACACGGCCAGAATGACGTATTTCAGATAGCGGAGCACCTTATCTCCCGGAAGATTCTTTCTCTTAACCGGGAACGGGATCTTATGCAGCAAATCCTGGACCAGTCCGAAAGGGCAGAGAAATCCACAGACCAGCCGGCCGATCAGTGCGCCCACGGCGATGAGAAAACCGACCACGTAGTAAGACATTTTGTAATCACGGCTTCCCAGAACCGCCTGCAGGGAACCGATTGGGCAGGAACCCAGAGCGCCGGGACAGGAATAGCAGTTAAGCCCCGGCAGACAGAGCTGCTTGGAAGGCCCCGTATAGATTTTGCCTTTGATAAAGCCTGCGAGATACCCGTTGGACAGGGCGGTGAAACCCAGTTGGACCCACAGGCGCAGGTGGTTTTTTATGGATTGTATCAATTCGTGCCCTCCTATCCTATGCCGATGCATTCCAGGCAGATCGCCGCCGCCTTCTTAAACACGACCAGATTCTCTTCACGCAGGATACCCAGGCAGATAAATGCGATACCGACGGCCAGCATACACAGACCGGGCAGACGTTTCTTCCATTGAGCGGACATAGAAACCTCCTTATGTATAGTGTAAAATTATGAGTTACAGTTTGCATTTATTATTGTACACGACATAGCAGGAACTGTCCAGAAAAAAATTTATTCCTGCTCTTTTCCCTCTCTTTTCCCGGACTTATTTTAAGACTTATTTTAAAGCTGTGCAGGGTCTGGCAATTTGTAGTGTAAAGTGGTATATTATAGCTTATCATTCGGTGGAGCTGCCGGACAGTTATCATAATGGTGAAGGAGATGTGAATCGTATGTTTGAACAGGATTATATTATGCGCATGATCCATGATCTGGTGCGGATGCTGGCTAAGCTTCTGCTGGGAAAGGATACAGTAATGTATGAGTTCCCGGATGAGGGAGAGTTTACGGAAGGTGATTTTCTGTATAAACGGATTTTGCAGTTATTGGAGGACGGCCGGATCAATGAGGCTGAAAATATGCTGTTTGATGAGATGCATACGGATGATCTGAGTTATTTCGAGATGGCTATGGATTTTTATACCCGGCTGAACCAGCTGGATGACGGATATCTGGAAGAGCATGATTATTCAAGGGAAGAGATTGAGGAAGGAATCCAGATGGCAGCACGGGCATTTGGTATATCAGACGATGTAGTCTCTGTGTTAAAATAAACAGACGCAGGATCAGGCGCATCCAGAGTCATTCCAGAATGAAAGGCGGGGTATAATATGTTTGAATTACATCAAATCGGGGCGCAAAGCTACTATATTCAAAGTCCTGCAAAAATTGGACTTGTAAAAACCAGCGAACACGAGGTTTGTTTGATTGACAGCGGCAACGATAAGGACGCGGGCAGAAAAGTCCGGCAGATTTTGGACGCCAATGGCTGGACGCTGAAGGCGATATTCAACACACATTCCAATGCCGATCATATTGGCGGCAATAAGTATCTGCAGAATCAGACCGGGTGCAAAGTATTTGCGCCGGGGATTGAGTGCGATTTTACAAGGCACCCGATTCTGGAGCCTGCATTTTTGTACGGCGGATTTCCGCCTGAAGAATTGAAGCATAAGTTCCTTCTCGCCCAGGACAGCGACGCGGAGTATCTGACGAAAGCTGCCCTGCCCGACGGGTGGGAAGTGATTGAACTGCCCGGACATTTCTTCCATATGGTTGGCTACCGGACACCAGACAATGTGGTCTTTTTAGCTGATTGCCTGTCCAGCAAGGAGACGCTGGATAAATACCAGATTAGTTTCATCTACGACGTTGCCGCTTACATGACCACCCTTGAAAAGGTGAAAGCGTTAAATGCAGAAATGTTTGTCCCGGCACATGCAGAGGCGGCAAAAAATGTGGAATCCTTAGCGCAGTATAACATGGATAAGGTCATGGAAATTGCGGCAAGGATCGTGAGTCTGTGCAGCGATTCGCTTTGCTTTGAAACTATCCTGCAGAAACTATTTGCCGGGTATGGGCTTGAGATGAATTTTGAGCAATATGCTCTTGTCGGAAGCACTGTACGCTCCTATCTTTCCTGGCTCTTAAACAAGGGGCAGCTGGAAATATGCTTTCGTGATGGAATGCTGCTATGGAAAAGAAAATAATATTCAGAGCTGTAATAAAAGATTATGAAAGTCTTTTTTCTGGAGTTAACTCTTTTTGAAGATGTACAGCCATAAAAATAGTGATAAAAGAGGAGAGCACATCAGCAATCGGCTGTGCATACAGAATACCCTGTAATCCCCAAATCCCCGGCAGAACCAGGATAACAGGGACAAAGCAGATCCCCTGCCTGCAGGCGCCCAGGAAACAGCCCTCCTTTGCTTTTCCCATAGCGAGGAACAGGGAGGAATATACCGTATAAAAGCCAAACAGAAGGAAAGATAAACCATTGACCCTTAGAGCAGTCCCGCCGATGCGTATCATTTCCATATCGTTTTTCGTAAATACTGATATAATTGCGGAGGAAAAGGCAGCGGTGGCCAGACCAAAGATCACACAAAATATGGTTGACCAGAGGATGGAAGTTTTGACCGCTTCGCGTAAGCGGTCATATTTTTTTGCCCCGTAGCTGTAGCCGGCGATGGGCTGCAGACCTTTCAGGAATCCAAATACCATCAGACTTCCCAGTGACATGATTTTTGTTACCGGCCCCATGGCGGCAAGCGCAGAATCCCCATACGATTTCGCCCCGTCATTGATCATAGTCATGGATAGGCTGGTCAGAAGCTGGAACGCCAGGGTGGGAATACCGATTTTTAAAATTTCAGACAGGATCTCTTTCGATAAACGATAATCCCGGATGCTAAAACGGAATAAGCTTTTTTTCCTGAGGATATACCCTAAATACATCAGGGCAGACACACCCTGGGAGATGGCTGTGGCGATAGCGGCGCCCGCCACACCAAGGTCCAAGAGGTAGATAAAGACCGGGTCCAACAGAACATTCAGTACAGCGCCTGTCATTAATACGCACATAGTTGTTTTGGCTGCGCCCTCGCTGGACACGATGTTATTCATAGTGACATTGAATACATTGAAAATGGAGAAGGTGATATAGATACCGGTATAAGTAAGGGCATAAGGCATAACAGTCTCTGAAGCGCCTAAAAGGTGCAGAATCGGTTTCATAAAAAGAACAGAGCATATAATGACTGCCGCCCCCACAAAAAGGCCGCTGTAAATGGCGGTGCTGGCCGCTTTGTTCGCGGTTTCTATGTTCCCGCGCCCCAATAACCGGGAAAGATAGGAGGCGGCCCCATTACCGAACAATAAGCCGATTCCTACCACAACCTGCCCGAGGGGAAAGGCGACCGTGATGGCGCCCATTTGGCTGGTTCCCAGTCCTCCCACAAAATAGGCATCCGCCAGATTATATAACGCGTTGATCATCATACCGAGCATTGTAGGAAGGCCCAAGGCCAAGAGCGCCTTTGGCACCGCTGCGCTCCCCAGTAATTCTAGTCTTTTGCTGCCTGTGTTCATGTTTATAATTCCCCTTTCTCTTGACATGAAATATAAAATATAGTACTATAAATTACAGTAAAACGATGCGGTGTCTATACTACTATAATTTATAGTATTTGTCAACGGAAAAAGGAGGAATTATGGCAACCATTGATTTGATCGTACTGGGAATATTAAAAAATGAAGCGTTAAGCGCCTACGATATTCAAAAATTGGTCGAGTACCGTAACATATCCAGATGGGTGAAAATCAGTACCCCTTCGATCTATAAAAAAGTGATCCAGCTTGAGGAAAAAGGATATATCAAAAGCAATACGGTAAAAGAGGGAAAAATGCCGGAGAAAGCTGTCTATTCATTGACAGATGCCGGAGAAAAAGAATTTGAAAAACTGATGGTTCAGATTTCCGCCCAGCCTATTCGATTTTTCCTGGATTTTAACGCGGTTATTGTAAATCTGGCCGGTCTCTCACCGGAAGGACAAAAATCATGTGTGAAAAGCATTGAGGAAAATGTGAAAATTCTGAAGGCCTATTTGGAAGAGAATATTCGGGAAAAAGAAAATTTGCCGGGGATTCCCCCGACAGGAATGGCTGTTTTGCAGCAGCAGCTTATTTTGACACAAGCCATTGAAACATGGATTGCTTCCCTGGACATCCCTGCACCGGACGCCTCGCTGTGAACCGATTAAAAAGAAGCGAAACAATAAAAAAACAGATATCAGCAAGCTGCGTTTTGTGTAACCCAGCTTGCAGGATATCTGTTTTTTCATATATCATTTTCAGCATGTTACGTACATTTCACAGTTTAATTCCGGCAGCTGCCTAATTTCCTATCAAATTAATCCGGCAGCAGCCTATTTGTCCATTTTATCCAAAAGAGAGAGGATCTCATCGATCTTTTCGTCCGCGTCTCCTGTGGCGAAAGCTTCCTTGACACAGCCTTTCATGTGCTCTTTGAGAATCTCCCGGTTTACCCGGCGCAGAATGGCCTGTGTGGCTAACAGCTGGGTGGAAATGTCGATACAGTAGCGGTCCTCCTCCACCATTTTTAAAAGGCCGTCCAGCTGTCCCCGCGCAGTTTTTAGCAGTCGGGTGACAGTTGCTTTGTCGGCTTTCATAGAACCGATACCACTTCGTAGCCGGCGTCGGTAACGGCCTGGCTCAAAGCCTCATCGGAGAGTTGGGAGTTTAACTCGACAGTGGCGGTCTTTTCCTCCAGATTTACCTCCGCGGATGCTACGCCGTCCAGGGCGTTCAGGGCTTTTTCTACATTTGCCTTGCAGTGGGCACACATCATTCCGTTTACCGTTAATACTTTTTTCATTTCATCGTCTCCTTTTTTCTTTTCCTTTTTTATTTCAGAAGCGCTTTTGCTGCGCCGTGAATTCAGGTATGGACCATCATTTTGTTCTGCGTTATTCTCGTTCTCGATTGGACAGGTGTTAAGCGCGGCCTGCCCGCCGTTTTCCAAAGCGGGGTCCGGCCGTGTGAAGCTGGGCTTGAAGAAGCGCAGCCGCAGGGCGTTGGTTACCACGCAGAAAGAGCTTAAGCTCATGGCGGCAGCTCCGAACATGGGGTTGAGCTTTAAGCCGAAGGGCAGGTAGAACAGGCCGGCGGCCAGGGGGATTCCAATCGTGTTGTACAAAAATGCCCAGAACAGATTCATTTTGATGTTGCGGATAACGGACCGGGATAACTGAACTGCGGCGGCCGCATCCAGCAGATCGCTCTTCATCAGCACTACGTCGGCGGATTCGATGGCCACATCGGTTCCGGCTCCAATGGCGACCCCTACGTCAGCCCGGGCCAGGGCAGGGGCGTCATTGATCCCATCACCGATCATGGCGACTTTATGGCCCTTTTCCTGCAGGGCGCGGACTTCACGCTCTTTGTCCTGCGGCATGACTTCGGCCACCACCCGGTCGATTCCCAGCTGACGGCGGATCGCCTCGGCGGTTCTGTGGTTGTCCCCGGTCAGCATGACCACGTCGATGCCCATCTTTTTGAATTCTTCGATAGCCTGCCGGCTGGTGGGTTTCACGGTATCCGCAACGGCTATGATACCTAAGGGTTTTTTGTTTTGTGCGAAATACAACGGGGTTTTTCCATCCTCCGAAAAACGCTCGCCGTCTTTTTGCAGGGAGGAGAAATCGATCCCGTTCTGCTCCATGAGCTTCAGATTACCAGCCAGACAGGAAGCATGGTCGATCTCACCCTCGATGCCCAAGCCTGAGAGAGCGCGGAAGTTTTCCACAGGCAGCAGCTCCCAGCCTTGCTGAGCGGCGTATCCGACCACTGCCTCGGACAGAGGATGCTCACTGGGGGCTTCCAGGGATGCGGCCAGCAGGGCCAGGCGGTCTTCGCTGGCGCCCGGAGCCGGAAGCAGATCTGTGACCTTTGGTCTGCCTTCTGTTATGGTTCCTGTCTTGTCGAGCACAACCGTTTTGATCAGGTGGGCAGTTTCAAGGGCTTCCGCTGACTTGAACAGGATACCGTTCTCCGCTCCTTTTCCGGTTCCCACCATGATCGCTACCGGAGTCGCCAGGCCCAGCGCGCAGGGACAGGAGATGACCAGGACTCCGATTCCCACAGATAAGGCGAATTCGATGCTCTGTCCGGATAGAAGCCAGATCCCGGCGGCCAGGACAGCGATTACAATAACTACGGGAACAAAGACACCGCTGATCTTATCTGCCAGTTTGGCGATCGGCGCTTTGGAACCGGCGGCCTCTTCTACCAGCTGTATGATCTGTGCCAGAGTGGTATCGTCCCCTACCTTTCTGGCTTCGAATTCAAAATAACCGGTTTTATTGATCGTGGCCGCGATGACGGAATCGCCCTCCTTTTTTTCGACCGGAATGCTCTCACCTGTCAGGGCGGACTGGTCCACCGAAGAGGCTCCCTTTGTGATCACGCCGTCTACAGGAATGCTGCTGCCCGGCCGTACCGCCACAATATCGCCTATCTGTACATCTGAAGTTAGAATTTCTTCCTCCTGGCCGTTCCGGATGACGGTGGCTGTTTTCGGCGCCAGATTAATCAGCTTCTCGATGGCGGCGCTGGTCTTACCTTTGGAACGGGTTTCCAGATATTTTCCCAGGGTGATCAGTGTCAGTATGGTCCCGGCAGACTCAAAATACAGATCCATATGGTAGCGTGCGACCAGGTCGAAGTCCTGATAGGCCAGCCCCCAGCCCATCTGATAGATCGCCACGATGCCGTAGATCACCGCTGCGGTGGAACCGATCGCAATGAGGGAATCCATATTCGGTGCTCCGTGGAACAGCGTCTTGAAACCGACCCGATAGTATTTGCGGTTCACATACATAATAGGCAGGGTCAGCAGGAACTGGGTCATGGCGTAGGCGATTCCATTTTCCAGACCGGCTAAAAAGCCCGGAAGCGGAAGCCCGATCATATGGCCCATGGAAAGATAGAAGAGGGGCAGGAAGAAGATAATGGACAGGATCAGCCGGTGCTTCATATTTTTTAATTCTTCCCGGGCCGGATTCACGGGTTCGGCCTTAACCTTCCCGGCATCATTTGTGTGTAGGACCGCCTCGTAACCGGCATCCTCCACGGCCTGAATGATGCCCTGCGGTGTGACCGAAGCATCGTCATATTCTACCGTCATATTGTTTTGCAGCAGGTTTACCGTGGCCTGCCTGACGCCGGGGACCTTAGCGGCAGCTTTTTCCACATGCGCCTGGCAAGCCGAACAGGTCATACCTGTGACATCAAATTTTTGTTTCATAGCAGTCTCCATTCCGCCGCTGTTGGGCAGCAGCATAAATAGTAAGAAAGTGATAGACTTTTTCTACTGTTCCCATACACCCCACCTGGGGTGTGGTAGCTGTAATATCAGCATAAACGCATTTTCCTACATTGTCAAGTAAAAATAAGCATGTCGTTGAAATCGTATAAGTACAGTTTTTACTATATCATAAGAAATTATTTATGGGAGGGGACTGGCATCTTTCGGCTGTAACGCTTAATTTTCCAGCGACTCCGTGGAGAAAGGGGCCTGTCCCCGGATGTTGACTTGGGAGAGTCCTGCATCCGGGGAAGCAGGCCCTTTCCTTTTTCGGATAGGCCGG
>NZ_JAWDIY010000062.1:0-15169 GCF_032380655.1 Diplocloster hominis
AGCGTTCATCCTGAGCCAGGATCAAACTCTCATGTTTAAGTGTTTGATTCCGTCAAGATAACTACTAGCTATCTTTCCGTCATACTGTTTTAAGGTTGCTTCCCATCTTCCGCTCTCGTTTGCAAAATTCCTTTTGCATCCGGTCGCTTCTATATAGGAAAGCGTTCGTTTCTGAAATTCTTTTTTAGAATTTTCAGGGTTGTTTCACTGTTTAGTTATCAATGTTCATGGGCGTTGCTTGTCTTATTTTGTCAGACGCAACTTTGATAGAATATCACATCTTCCAATTACTGTCAACCGTTTTTTTGTACTTATTTCTGTACATTGTTTTTTCGCGGTTGGAACTATATTATAGCATCGACGAAATTCTCTGTCAACACCAATTTTCCGCAAAAAAATAATCTTCTGAAAAAACGGAACGGAGAAAGAGGGATTTGAACCCTCGCGCCGCGCAAACGACCTACACCCTTAGCAGGGGCGCCTCTTCAGCCACTTGAGTATTTCTCCTGAATTCGGTATTTTTCATATGATATTGTATGCATCACGTCGGTGACGCAGAAATTATTATACTAATTATAACCAGCTTTGTCAATGGCTTTTTCTATTTTTTCTCTTACAATTTCAGCAATTTCTGTTGTTTTTAGATTTTTATAATCATCATAGTATAACGGAGGCAAAAAATAGACAGGAACCGTCACTTTTTTTATGGAATTCGTATCAAAGGGCAGATAGGAATTCATTATAGCTACCGGAACGATGGGACATTGTGCCCGGACGGCGCTTTTAAAACTGCCGCCTTTAAAAGGGAGCAGATGATTGCCGTCTCTGGAGCGGGTCCCCTCAGCAAAGATCAGGTAATTGCGCCCTTCCTTCACTTCCTGGGCCACCTGCAGGATCACTCTCATGGATTGTTTGAGGTCATCCCTGTCCATAGGGATTGCTTCCATAACCCGGAAGATCTGTTTCAGGAACGGGACTTTTACCAGCTCTTTCTTCATCACAACGGAAAAGGGCCTGGGACAGCATTCCAGGAAAGAGAGCACATCGTACATTCCCTGATGATTCGGATATAGAATAAATCCGTTTTTTTCCGGAAGGTTTTCCAATCCGTGAGGCTCGATCTTTACTCTCCCGCCTTTGTTGGCATGGATGGTTACTTTTTTTAACAGCGCAAATCTCTGTTCTTCCGAATACCGTTCCAAATGGCTCCCATACCAGCACACCTGTATAAACCAGTAAGGGGCAAATAACAGATTCCGAAGAACCATCAGCATTATTCTTTTCATCTTATCTTTTCACCTTTGTTTTTTTCGCTATGAGCTCTTAGTGCCCTTCATTTGGACACTTACACGCGATTTAGTCTTTTTTCCATCATCTCCGGTGCCATGCTGTAGGCCAGCGCCTGCTTACGGTCGATTAGTCCTTTTGCGTACAGCGAAAGCAGACTGGCATCCATGGTAATCATGCCTTCCTGCGCTGAAGTGGCGATCACGGAATCGATCTGATGTGTCTTGGATTCCCGGATCAGATTCCGGACTGCGGTATTGCACACCATAATCTCTACCGCCGGAACCACTCCGCCATCTACCGTAGGAACCAGCTGCTGGGATACAACTGCTTCCAGAACCATAGCCAGCTGGACCCGGATCTGATGCTGCTGGCTGGGCGGAAACTCATCAATGATTCGATCGATGGTATTCACCGCCCCCATGGTATGCAGTGTTGAGATAATCAGATGTCCCGTCTCCGCCGCGGTCATGGCGATACTCATAGTCTCAAAGTCCCGCATTTCCCCTAATAGGATTACGTCCGGCGACTGCCTCAGCGCAGCCCTTAAGGCTACCGTATAACTTTTGGTATCCGTAGCGATCTCCCGCTGGCTGATGATACTGTTATCGTGTCGGTGCAGATATTCAATGGGGTCTTCCAGTGTAATGACATGTCTGTTGGCCTGATGATTAATCCTGTCGATCATACAGGCCAGTGTGGTGGACTTTCCGCTGCCCGCTGGCCCGGTAACGAGAATCAGACCTTTCTTTTTCATTCCCAGTTCCACTACCATATCCGGGATTCCCAAGATCTCCGGATCAGGCAGATCAAAAGCTACCACACGGATCACCGCTGCCAGCGAACCGCGCTGCTGATACACGCTGACCCGGAAACGGGCGACACCCGGAATGGAAAAGGAAAAATCGTCATCCCCCGTCTCCTCCATAAGCTTGGGACTGCGTCCACTGATCTGGTAAATCTCCATCAAGATCCGGTTGGTATCATCAGGTTTTAATTTATCCATATCGGTACGTTCAATACAACCGTTTAATTTGATAGACACAGGAAGGCCGGCAATGATAAAAATATCTGAGGCATTTTTCCGTGCTGCCGCTTCCAATATCTGATGAACATCCATAACTATTCTCCCTCCTAATTTGCCTTCCGTCACTCTCTTTTCAGTACATTTAATGTTTCATCGGCCTGCTCCGGTTCTGTCACACGTATTTCCCATCTTTGTTTGGACCAGCGTCCCTGGGGCCGGTCCTGATTATCCCCGTTCCAGGCGATTTCCACATACAGGTCCTGGATTTCATTCACTTTTATCACGTAACTTACGAGATGATTCCGCCCCTCATTTGAGATCTCACATCCCTCCTGAACGGCCGCCTCCAGTAAATCTTCTATAGTTTTCTCTCTAAGCAGTATTCCTAATTTTTCTTCTGCTTCTGACTCCGCCTGATAGTATTCCTGAACCGCCTGCGCATTTTTTTCCGAGAGCTTTTGATCCGCTCTGGCAGACGTAAAAGATAGTATTGAAAATACAGTCATACATAATACAACAAACACCGCCAGTATGGAAACCGCCCCAAGACCTATTCCTCCGGCACCTCTTTTACGAAGCATGGCAACCTCCTGTTCTAAGCATCGGTAACTTTTTGGATTTTCAAACTGTATATTTCATCCTGCCCATGGTTTATAAGAATAGAGGCTGTTATCAGATTTTGTTCCTTCTCTAATCGGATTTCCATTCGATAAACACCATCGGTCTGCTCTTTTGCATGATTCCATTCCGTATCATAAAACACGACGACATTCTGACCATCCATGCTGCCGTTCAGTTCTTCGACTAACCGTCCGGCATCTCCATCCACCGCTTTGAAAGTTTCCGCTGCCTCCTGGGCCTTTAATACGGCACCCGTAAGTCTGCTGCTTTGCGCGCTGGCCATTTTCGCATTGACGAAGATTCGCACGCACACCGTGGCCGCCAGTGAAAAAAACAGGATTATAATAATAAATTCCAATAAAAACATCTTTGTTTTCGACGCTTTTCTTCTCATTCTTTTGTTCAACCTTTCCACGTCTCCACCGGACCGCACTGGACATACACCAGACTTTCAGACCATTTTCCATCCTCGTCGGCGGCAGCGATCCGGATACTCTGATCCGCAGTTTCCAGTTGGAAGTCTGAGACTTCCATCAGCTCCTGACCGTCCCCGGGATTCACCGTTGTTCCTGCTGCCACCATGATTTCTTTTAAATGGTTTCCGTCCCGGTATATCCAGGTTTCATAGACCTCATTATTATAATTCTGCGTAAGAATCAGCGCCGGCTCTCCTTCCAGGTTCCCGACAAACACCTGGCCCTTGCTGTCATGCTGGCGAATTTTTTCTGTCACATAGGAAATCGAACTTCTGCTGCTGTAGTTGTGATCCATATCTTTGGTTATCCCCTGATAGACATCGGCCCCCATCAGCACGACCAGAAGTGCACTGGCTGTAAATATACAGAACAGGGACAGTATGAAAATAATATCCACAATATGCGTATTTCTTTTCAAAGCATCATTCCCCCTGTTCCAGTTCAAAAACTTTGATTTCCGGCATCAGGTTCGATCCAAATCTCTCATAATGATACAAAAAATGGCCGGTATCCAGAATAATCCCATAATGGCTCTCCAGATAGGACAGATCAGGAGGATAACGCCCTTCGATAGCATAACACTGAATCGCCGCTCTCTCCACTGCTTTTTGGGCAATCTCCAGCTGCTGTTCTTTTGCGGAGGAGGAGACATCACTGAATCCGTACAGGATACATGCCAAAAAGACCAGAAATATGATCCCGGTAATCATAGTGTTTATGGAAAACGGCAGTTTCTTTTTTTTACCGTACAGGCTTTTGTTAATCAATCTCTTCACTCCTATCCGATGGCGGACATAATCCCGATCAGCGGCAGCATGACGGATAATAAAATCATACCTACTACCAGAGAAAGGAGAATAACCAGCGTAGGTTCAATGATGGAAATCAGGCGCTCGATCCTTCTCTCCAAATCTTCTTCGTATTCTCCCGCAATCCGCTGCATTACATCATCGGTCATACCGGTGGAAGCTCCGACGGTAATCATTTTCCCATATAGACCGGAAAATACCTGATGCTGTACCACGGCTTCAGAGAACATTTTCCCCTGGGATACTTCTTCTTTCAACAAGCCGATTTTATTTTTCATGGATTCGGAACCTGTGAGGTTTTCCGTCATTTCCAGCGCCTTTTCCATTTCGATACCACTTTCCATCATCAGGGCCATCGCGGAGGAAAAACGCCAGACCGACATCGCGGAGGAAATTTTAGGAAAGCATTTTTCAAATACAAGGGATAAAAATTTCTGACCTTTCGGTACAGCCCGAAGGATAAAAAACAGCAGAACAAGCAGAACCACAACCGCCGCGATCCACACGGAATAACGGCTGATGATCGTTCCCAGATGCATGGCACCCCTGGCAAAACCGGACATCTCGCCGCCCAGTTCACGGAATACACTCTCGAAAATAGGAAGTACTTTGATAACCACTACCAGGATGACCGCCAACATCATGACTATCATCATCATCGGATAAGTAACCGCGCTGCGGATCGTGTCGGAAACCTCTTCATTCCTCTCATAATAAGAACTGAGGGAATCCAGCACCTCTTCCATCCGTCCGCTGGCCTCTCCCACCGCCATCATATGTACGAGATAGTCCGGAAAATGCCCCGTCTCCTCAAGGGCGGCTGACAGGGATTTACCGTCCTCCAGGGATTCCCTCAACTGTAACAGCAGGCTTTTCTTTCCCTCTTCCTCATCCTCACAGAGGATGGTTATCCCTTCCGGTATCGAGATTCCCGCTTTCAGAAGAAGGGACAACTGTGCGCAAAAAGCTGCTGTTTCCCGATTGGAAAGCAATTTCTTTTTTTGTTTTCCCATGACGCTCTCCTTTATCATTTTTTTCGATTCATGACGTCAATAGTAGTATAAGGCCCGATAATTTCCGCTGTTCTCCACGGTCTTTTCCGCTTTTCTATTGGTCGCCGCTAATGTGGGGTCCATGCGGACCCATTCTTTTCCATCAAAACGGATAATGTCGTGGATCCAGCCCACTCCATCAATATATACACTGATCCATGCGTGATACACGGTACCGGAATATCCCACCACCAACTGTGTGGGAATCCGCTGGGTTCTGAGCATGCAGGTCATAACAGCCGCATAATCAAAACAGATTCCCTTTTTTTCATCCAGTACCTGATCGATCACCGGCAGGTAGCCGCTGGCCACATTTTCAGCCTTATCATAATCATAGTCGATATTTCCAACCACATAATCATAGATCCTGGCTAATGCATCCAGATCGTCCGATGCTTCCTTTACCAATTCCTCTCCCAGGGCAACCGCCTGGGTATCCTGATCGTATTTCACATATTGGTTGGGATACAGAAAAGGCAGAAATTCATTTTCCAGGGACACTTCACTCTTTCCTTCGAACGCGGTGGCGTACTCATCCCCGGACACATTTTCAAAAACGGAAAACTTATAGCTTCCGTCTCCCTGGGTAAGGGGAAATACTGCATCTTCCGTTGAATTGAGGCGGTACGTGTAGGGGTCATCACTCTCATATTGCACCTGAAAACGCACTTTTTCATTACTCCCCTTATAAGACACCACGATATATCCTTTGGAAATATTTGAAATATCGATGGTCGCTTTTTCGTTTCCTATCGTTTTGGTACCGGGGGCCTCAGGCTTTAATACTACAGGAGTCGAGTCCCTCGCCGTGGCTGCATCAGGTGTTTTCGCGGTCCCGGAAGAATCCGTGCCTTTTGAGGAAGCCTTTGTGCCGGAATCCTGTTCGGAATCCTGCTCATATTTTGGCGTGGCCGCGGCGGCATTTTGCTGACTGCAGCCGGTACTTAAGACAGATGCGAAAAGCAGACAACCAATCCATATTCGTTTTAATATCAAACCGGGTCTCGCTCTCATTTTTTTGATTTTCCACAATCCCTTTCCGAAAATTCAACGTTATCCACAATTTGATTTAAGTATATACATTTTTACGTGCAATGTAAACAGATTACTGTTCCTGCCTTCCGGTTTCTTCATACAGGTCTCTCCCCGTACTGTCAATCACCACAATTACTGGAAAATCTTTTACCTGTAATTTCCGGATGGCTTCCGTTCCCAGATCTTCATAAGCCACTATTTCGGAATGCAGTATACACTTTGACAGCAGAGCGCCCGCCCCTCCAACAGCCGCAAAATATACAGCCTTGTTCCGGATGATCGCGTCTGTGACCTCCCGGGTTCTCTTTCCTTTACCGATCATTCCCTTTAAACCCAGATCCAGAAGGGAAGGGGTATAGCGGTCCATTCTCCCGGCAGTGGTGGGACCCGCAGATCCGATCGGCCTTCCATCCCGGGCCGGAGAAGGTCCCATATAATAGATTATCTGGTTTTTAAGGGGAACCGGCAGCTTCTCCCCTTTTTCCAGTGCTTCCTGCATTCTTTTATGGGCAGCATCCCGGGCCGTATAGATGGTTCCGGTTATGTATACATAATCCCCGGCTTTTAAAGAAGCCGCCTCTTCAGACGCCAGCGGCGATTGTATTTGTCTGTTCATCTCTTCGCTCAACCTTTCCTCTGTTTCTTATGACAATGTCCGTACAATATGCCGGTTAACATGGCAGCAGATGTTCACCGCTACCGGCAGACCTGCGATATGTGTGGCATAGGTTTCAATATTGACGGCCAGGGCTGTGGTCGTTCCTCCCAATCCTCCGGGCCCGATTCCCAACGTATTTATTTCGGCCAACAGTCCTTCTTCCAATTCCCTTACATAGGGAATGGACGAATGACTGCCCACCTCTCTGGTCAGAGCTTTTTTCGATAACAGCGCGCATTTTTCAAACGTTCCTCCGATGCCCACGCCAACCACCATGGGAGGGCAGGCATTGGGACCGGCATCTTTGACGGACTGGAGTATGGAGCGCCTGACTCCTTCTATTCCATCGGCGGGCTTGAGCATGTAAACTCTGCTCATATTCTCGCTGCCGAATCCTTTGGGAGCCAATGTGATCTTTACACGGCTGCCGGGTACGATGCTGTAATGGATCACCGCGGGAGTATTGTCCTTCGTATTTTCCCGGAGAATCGGATCACCAACCACGGATTTCCTGAGAAATCCTTCCGCATATCCCTGCCTCACGCCTTCATTGACGGCATCTTCCACATTTCCGCCTTCAAAATGCACATCCTGGCCGACATCCATGAAGATAACGGCCATGCCGGTATCCTGACAGATGGGGATCATCTCCTCTCCCGCAATTACCAGGTTCTCCTCCAGCTGGTTGAGAATCTGTTTTCCAAGAGGGGATTTTTCTGTCTCAGCGGCATGTTTCATGGCGGCGGCCATGTCCTCTGACAGGTAATGGTTTACTTCTATACACATTTCTTTTATTGTCCGGGTTAATGTTTCCACTTGAATGGGATTGATCATGGGTGGGTCCTCCGTTGTTTTTTGATTCTTTGTTTTGGGGTCCGGGGAAGAAAGGGGGTGCCAGTCCGAAGGATGTCCGGGAGATGGCGGGTTCACGCTGTGTCCCTCGGGAAAAGAATCTCAGGGTAAAAAAGCAACCTCATGAACAGCTTTAGGTTCTCCCACCGCTATTCGGTCATGCTTTTTTACCCTTCGAATTTTAGTATATTTTATATTTTATAATAAGACCAAAATTGAGGCAGGTCAAGTCCAGAAGCAGATGTGATGTTATTTTCATCTACATCTTCTCTGCCTTCCTATACGTACCTCCAGTTCATTTAGCAGGAGCTCCAGATCAGTGACCGGAGGCATGCAGTTATTTCCAGAACACAGGTAAAACAGTGTTTCTCCATTGGGGATTGGATAATCTCTGGTGTAGGGCGCGATTTTCCCAAGTTCATTCGCGTCTGCTTCGCTTTTTACTATAATGGTCAGGTTCGGTACTTTTTCTGACAGACAGCTGAGCTGTTCCAGCAGTTTTTTTTGTTTGGTTCCATCGCAACCGTTGGGAAGTGTACATATCAGTTCTTTTGTCGGATACAGGATATCCATCATGGCCAAAAGTGCGTAACTGTGGCCGGAAGGATATCGGTCCATGGCACCGGCTAAGTAATATATTTGTTTTTCCAGCACTTCCTGCCACTTGATGTCACCGGTAATCTGTGACAATGTCTGCAGAACCCGTGCCGCTACAGAATTTCCGGACGGCATCGCTCCGTCATAATTTTCTTTGTTCCTCACCAGGAGCTGTTCTGCGTCTTTTGCATACAGATAGAAACCTCCTCGTTCCCAATCGAAGAACTGCTGAAGCATAGTGTCTGCCAGGAGGGTGGCACGGCTTAGGTAACTGGTACGGAAGGTTCCTTTATAAAGTTCAAGTAACGCCAGAATATAACAGGCATAGTCATCTAATTTCCCTTCACCCGCAGCATCACCATCCCGGTAGCGTACCTGCAGGCGTCCATCTTTTAGAAGGTTTTTTTGGATAAATGATTCCGCCCGGATTGCCATGTCTACATATCTCTTCTCTTTTAGGATTGCTCCTGCTTTCACACATGCGCAAATCATCCATCCATTCCAGGAAACCAGGATCTTATCATCCTTGTGAAGCCGTGTCCGCCTGATGCGGTAGTCATATAGTTTGTTGATATCTTCTTTTGTTATGTCACCGCTGCAAGTACTATTCCTTTCCTTACATTCAAATTGTTGGTCTGTAATTCTTTCAAAATCATTATTATCCAGTAAATTGGGTATACTCCATCCTTCAAAATTTCCGCGGACGGTAATTCCATATCTTCTGCAAAAGGTTTCCCCTGCATCTTTTCCAAGGATATTCCGGATTTCATCCGGGGTGAACACATAATATTTTCCTTCTACTCCATCGCTGTCCGCATCCTGCCCGCAGTAGAATCCACCTTGCGGGTCAGTAAGTTCTGTCTCCACATAGGAAAGAACCTTTATGGCCACCTCCGCATATAATTTCCGGCCGGTTAATCCGAAGGCCTGCATATAGGCCATCACAAGCAGCGCATTGTCATAGAGCATTTTCTCAAAATGCGGTACCAGCCAACGTTCATCTGTAGAGTATCTGGAAAATCCTCCGCCAATGTGGTCGAAGATCCCGCCGCGGTACATCTGTATAAGAGTTGTTTCCGCCATGGACACGGCCAGCGGATTTTTTTCCCTGATTCCATACTCCATCAGGAACATCAGGTTATGGGGAGCAGGGAATTTGGGCGCTCCTCCAAAACCACCATTCTTTTGATCAAAATTGTCTGCAAACAGGCGGAAGGCCTGATGAACTGCTGACATGGAAGGTTCTGCTGCTGCGGTCATCTGCTCCTGATCCCTCAGATACGTTTCGATCTGTCCTGCATGTTCCAGGAGTTTTTCTCTGTTTTCCTTCCATTGCTTCGCAGCCGCATGAAGCAGTTCTTCCAGTCCTGCTCTGCCATACCGTGCTTTGGGGGGTAAATATGTGCCTGAGAAAAACGGCTTGCAGCCGGGCGTCATGATAATCGTAAGCGGCCATCCGCCCTGCCCGTTCATAATCTGGCAGACAGACATGTATACAGAATCCACATCCGGCCGTTCTTCCCTGTCCACTTTTACACAGACATACTCCCTGTTCAGCAGCTCGGCAATCGTTTCGTTTTCGAATGATTCCTGTTCCATTACATGACACCAATGACAAGTACATCATGGCGGACATGTCAGCTGTACCCAATAGATAGAAAAACAGGCTTATCCTCTTGCCTTGCTTTTTCAAATGCTTCCTCACCCCAGGGATACCACTGCACCGGATTGTAGGCATGCTGCAGAAGATAGGGCGACTTTTCATTGATTAACCTATTGGGTATATTTTTATGATTGTCCACAGGACCACCTCCTTTCGTATTAACATATCATTTCACCTATAGAACGATATGTTGTCGTATATAATGAGGCAACATCCGGGGACAGGCCCTTTTCTCTGCGCAGTTACCTGAAAATTCCGCTTTACTGCCGAAAAGTGCCAGTCCCCTCTCATTTGGCTTTTCTTTCATGGATAGTTTCTCATTCTGTATTTAAAATTATACTCTCATAAGACCCAGTTTGTTTATGATGTGTGTCTGAATATTCAATACTACTGGAAGTGTTCTATCACATATAATTTTTGTTGGGTTGGAACATATAGAATTGCTATTTTATCCCACTCGTTTTTTGTATACATCATCCATTGAAGCTCCTGATCCAATGGCGGAAAATTTTCCGCAGAAATTTCCAGGTTTTTAAGTATTGTCTGTACATACTCCTGAATCTGCAGATTATTTCCTGTATGAAGGCTTGCTGTAAATTCCGTGGTTTGCTGATCCTGGTTACACTTAAAAATATGATATCTGTCATTATCACCGTGAAAACCGGCCGCGCTTTCCTTTTCATATATTTCTTTACAGGTATCCGGTATCCCGATCCCCCAGTTTACTGCTATCACCCTTTGATAATCCTCACGGTTAATCCATACCAGAAGAATGACCACAATAAAGAAGATAAGAACTGCTGCTATGATAGCCGGAATGATTAATTTGGTTCTCCTTTTCGACTTCAATTAGAATTCTCTCCTCTTTTAATTTAGATATGATTTTAATAACTGTTTGTCTGCTTCATGTTTTTCCATATAATGCACTGCGGCTGCGTAGGCTTTGGCCTCTGAGACATTATATTTTCTCCAGGAGCTTTTGTATTTTTCTTCTAAATGATAGAAATAGTTATAGAACTCCATCTTACGGGTCTGACCGGCGTCAAAGCTGTAAGCATCTGAATAATCCCGGCTGGCGCCCTCTATTTGATCCGGGTCCAGTTCTGCTATAGCGGGAGCCGCATCGTCTGACAGACTGTTCATCAGATAGCGGATATCATCCATATGCAAAACTTCCATATGAGCCAGGTTGTAGTCCGTGATCACAACGTCCGGCCTGGCAAAGGAGAAGCCCAGATAGCCGATGGTTAACACGATCATACAGTAAAAAAACAGCCGGAACTTACTCCGGTATACACAGATCAGGGCACCGGCCATAAAGAAAGCCAATATGATCAAAAACCACAGTACCAGTATCCTTAAGTAGGTCAGATGATAAACTGCAACGTAGAGAACCATCCGGTAAATCGAAGAAGCGATCAGAATGTAATTACAGACGGATATAATGGTCAATAAAATCTTCAGCGCCTTGTGATCCCGGAAGAACGTGTTGCAGATGATCACCATCGCAAAGTTCAAAATACTGACAAATAGCAGCTCGAAAAATCCTCTTCTGGCATATTCCGCATAGGTAAAGTCCCCTGGCAGGCCTGTGGCCCCCTGCGCAAATAAATATACTATCTGGATTCCGCAAAAAAGAAGGTAAACCGCACATAATATGGACGTGAACGTAATCGCAATGATCGGTTCCTGATTTCTGCATGTGGGCTGTTCCTCTTTTAATTGATAATTGACCAGACCAGCCACAGCAGCATAGATCAGTATCATGCCCAGAAAGATCATACAGATAATGAATACAATATTCATATCAATCCGGATATAACTCAACACCTTGGAAACCATATCATAAAAGATCTGATCCGCGCTAACTAACATCAGAACAACAATCAGAAACAGCGGAATGGCGATCAGAATTCCCAACAATACGTATTTTAGTTTTTTGTTCTCCTGTCCTGATTTCTTTTTAAAAAATCGTCCGGTCTGGGAGAACGGAAGCGCCACACTCTCCATGATATCCCAGAAAAAGGTTGAAATATTTAGGATAAATCTTCCGAATCCCCATTTTCTCTCCTCATACATCTGATGCAGCAGACTGACCGCAAGTAATAGCAGGATACCCACCATATTAAAAAAATGAAGAAATGTGTCATCGGTCAGTATAGACGAAATGCCCAGCAGCAGCGCTGCCACCACATATATCACGGTATCTTTTTTTATCTTTCGTTCCAGCTGCCTAAATGCCAGGATAAAATATACGATCGTTCCGGCCACCCAGAACGGCAGTGTGATCCCGTGCAGATTCCGATACAGACAGAAGGTAAAAAAGAATCCATAAATGATACTGGCAGCCATAAAGTATCCATACCGTGATTCTAATTTTTCTTTCATACGATTCTCCAATCCGCCGCAGTTTCGCGGCTCCTTTTTAATCCTTTTCTTTCTTAATTTTCCTTATCCTTCACATATTCCAGTATATCTCCAGGCTGGCAGTCCAGCGCCTCGCATATCGCTTCCAGCGTGGTAAAACGCATCGCCTTTGCCTTATTATTTTTGAGAATACTTAAATTAGCCATGGTAATATCCACTTTATCGGCTAATTCTGTCAAACCGATCTTTCTCTTTGCCATCATAACATCCAGGTTCACTACGATTCCCATAAAGCACCTCCTAAATGGTCAGGTCGTTTTCTTCTTTGTAAGAAACGGCCTGAGCGAAAACCTGGGATAGAACAATGCTGAACAAACCGGCAATAAAAAATACCAGTATAATGATCAGGGTTGCAGGAGTTATGACGAAAACCAGCCGGACCAGGGTAATCCCGCAGATAATGAAGCTGAGTATCCCCATTTTCATCAGGCTTTTTACATTCTCTTGAACAAAGCAGTTCTCCTGTATAACAGTCCAGAAGATCCTTCTGAGTTCACCGATAATCCATACCGCTACGATCCCGGAACAGAAAAACAAAATACACATCTGTATATAATAATCCCGAAAAGTCGGATACCAGCGGCCTATTATTTTAAATGATACCGGAAGAGTAAAACAGATCAGATATCCGCTATAAAACATAAAATCAAGCAGATACTTAACAAACATCACCAATTTCTTTGAAATCATATATAATCCTCCTCTGATAGAAAATGCATCTTCCTTTATCTGGAATATATCATAGTTTATTCTGAAAATCAATATTTATTTATCGAAAAACAATAAATTTTTATTAAATATCAATTTGTTTATTGATTTTCAGATACAACCGACCTATAATAGAAATCGACCTGTAACAAAAGACACAACATAAGGCAACATACTCAAATATAAGGAAACAGTCAGAATAAAATAATTTAAAAACTAAACTAAATGGAGATGAATAGTATGAGAGATATTGGTTTGATACTGGAAGGCGGCGGTATGCGGGGTGTCTATACTGCCGGAGTCTTAGATTTCTTTTTAGATCAGGATCTGGAATTCAAGAACTGTTATGGAGTTTCAGCGGGTTCCTGTCACGCCTGCAGTTATCTGTCCAGGCAAAGAGGCCGCGCGTTCGCGATCAGCGTAGACTATCTGGATGACCCCAGATACTGCAGCCTGAAAAGTTTAATTCAAACAGGGGACATGTTTGGCTCCGATATGTGTTATCATCTGATACCGGATGAATTAAATCCATATGATTATGACACCGTAGATCAATACGACGGAACCTTCTACGCCGTAGTCACCAACGTAACTACCGGAAAAGCAGAATATATACCGATCAAAGATTCACGGAAAGACATCATAGCGATCCAGGCTTCCAGTTCTCTCCCTCTCTTATCCCGGAATGTAAAAATCGGTGAAAATGAATATCTGGATGGCGGTATCGCCGATTCCATCCCCATCCGTAAATCCATCCGGGATGGACACAAAAAAAATGTACTAATCCTTACCAGAGACCCCTCCTACAGAAAAAGCCCCAATAAACTGCTGCCCATACTGGACCGCAAATACAAAGACTACCCGAACCTGGTAAAACAGATGGCCCGCCGCCATATCCATTATAACAAAACCCTGGATTTTATCGCTAAAGAAAAAGAAGCCGGCCGAGCCTTCGTCATCCAGCCCAAGGAACCGGTTAAAATCGGCAGAATCGAAAAAGACAAAGAAAAGTTAAAAGCCCTCTATGAGACTGGATATTCAGATGCCGCCAACTGTTATGAAGAACTAAAAACATTCCTAAATCTTTCATAGCCGGTATAATTTTCATAACCCACCCAAAACTCTCCACGCCTAACCAATCGAGTAGGAGGGAGTGATTAACTCCCGTCCTCTCACACCACCGTGCGTACCGTTCGGTACACGGCGGTTTCAACAGTTGACGTGCACCGACTGATAGGCGGCGGCTAAATCATAAAAGCCGCTGCTTATCAGTCTTTCTTTTGTCATCGCCAGATTCACCGCTACCGTTTGCGTCGTAAACCAATAACCTCTCCGGCTGTTTCCTGCCTGCCATGCCAAGTCTTCCGGCACTCCCATTTTCCGCAGGTTCTTCACCTTTGTTCTCGGTTTCTTCCATTGTTTCCATATACACATTCGGATTCTATGGTATAGCCACTTATTGAGTTCATCTATTCGATTCTTCATCTCCGCAATCCCATAATAATTCAGCCATCCCCGCATATACACTTTTATCTTTGCTAATGCAGGGCGTATGCTCTGAACAGACCTTCGGGAACTAAGTTCTTTCAGCTTTGACTTCATTTTCTTCCATGGCTTTCCATGAACCCGGACATATATGCCCTTTCCGTTCTTTCCCAATGTAAAGCCAAGAAACTTAAAATTTCGGATTGCAAACACGCTCACTACACGGCTTTTCTCTTGGTTCACTCTCAGTTTCAGCGTCCCTTCCAGATACCTCGTGCTTGATTCCAGAAGTCTCTTTGCGGCTCTGTCGCTCCTCGCCAGCAGCACGATATCATCTGCGTATCGTACGAAGGCAACTCCCCGTCTCTCATACTCCTGGTCGAACTCATTTAGATAGATATTTGCCAGCAATGGGGAAATATTTCCTCCCTGTGGCGAACCTTCCTCTGTTTCCGTGACTACTCCGTTTTCC
>NZ_JAWDIY010000063.1:0-14472 GCF_032380655.1 Diplocloster hominis
CAGGAACCGGGCCAATTCACCAGGAACGCATGATGCGTTCCCGGTTCAGTGGCCCTTGCCCGTCGGACGTGAAGTCCGCCGTGCATCCTGAATCTGCGGCCTGGATTTCACTAAGCAGCTGCACAGCCGCCCTATGCCCGCCAACGGACAGGAGCCCGCCCCGCCCCGCGTCCCAAAACAGGAGCCCCCGCCCCCCAGGTTTCTTCCCTACCTTGGTGAAGGTTAAGTTATAAGAGCGATGGATAACAGACGAAACAGATCAGAATTTCTCCCTCCCTTTGGTTAGTACATTAAATAATAAATTTTTGTTTCAAAATCATCTATAGCAGTATTGATAAATCAGGACATTCTGGAAACAAAAGCTTCAGGAACTTAATTTACGATGTACTGGTTAAGCAGTTGTCCGTACAAATAATGAATGTTATCTTTCATCTTCTAAAATTAAAATCCCCTAGCGCTGCACCACTAGAAACAAGTCTCTTTGCTTACGAACCTTATTTTTCTGTCGGAACTGATACATGGCCTATTGTAAAGCAGGGATGAGAGGGAAGGGGCGTGACCGCTTGGAACCGGGCGGCAAATCTCGTGGGGCCAAATCACTTGAGGCCGGGCCTTAGAACGGGTTACGCAGATGGTGGGAGAACCTCGCAGGGCCTGGAACACTGTCCGAGCCGCTTTTTGCGAGTTTGTTCCAGGCCCTGCTAATAAGAGGTTCTCCCGCCATCGGAGTTATCCGTTCTTAGGTCCGGCCGAAGTGATTTGGCCCCACGAGATTTGCCGCCCGGTTCCAAGCGGTCACGCCCCTTCCCTCTCATCCCGGCCCCCAAAAGCCCCCAGCCCCCCAGATCCACCCCAATACACATCACACAAAATCGGCAGTAAAGCTATCTAGTATAGCCTTACCGCCGATTTCTCAAAACTTAAAAATCTGAATCAAGTTACAGAAGTGAAGATTTTCCGTTTCCGGACAGCTGAGTCAAAACGGATTTCACATGCTGTACTTCTTCAGCTGTAGCCTTCTCAGCAGGAACATAATAGCTCTTGCTGCGTGCGATCTGATACAGTTCTTCCTGGGACTGCTCGCACATATTTCTCATCTGTTTCAGAACCTGCTTAAGAGCCGGATTCTCGGTCTGAGGGATCATCTCACCGAATTTTCCCAGATCACCGTTGATGCCCCAGAGAGCATCTGCTACCATTGTTTTTTCATCCATCATGATCATTCCCTCCTTAACCTAAGAACTGCATCAGCTGCTGTTTTTCCTGGGTAGCAGACTGCGCGGCCTTATTAAAAAATTGTTTTACGGACGGGTCCGTTGCCTGCTCTGCGTAAGCCTGCATTTTGCAATGGTTTACATCATGAGCCAAGATCAGATGGCGTAAATTCTGTAAATCCAGTTCTGATAAATCAGCCATAAAAATTTCCTCCTTGATACACATCAGATTTTTACAATCTTAGTATGTCTTCTTTCAGGTAATCTATACCAATTATTATAAAATTTTATTCTGCTGAATGGGTCCGTGATCCCTATCGTTTTGTAAGTCAGCAAAAATAAAGAGCTGCTTATGAAAAAGAGCTGAAATATAACAGGCCCGGGACATTGCGCCTGTTATGGCGGGAATGTCCCGGGCCTGCTGAAAAGAGGTTCCTCTCCTTCACAGTAGCCAATCTTATGTTTTCCCTCTGTTTCATTCGCTCCTTACCGTTATCCAAGCCAGCGATAAAGTTCCTCATATTTCTTAGCGGAATTATTCCATGAAAAATCTTTGGCCATACCCCGGTCGATCATCTTATTCCACTCACGTTTCTTATTATAATAAATATTCTCTGCGTACCGGATTATGGACAGCATCTCATGTGCATTATAGTTTGTAAAGCTGAATCCTGTTCCGGAATTTCCAAACTCATTGTATGGCTCTACCGTATCTTTTAAGCCGCCGGTCTCCCTGACTATGGGCACCGTTCCATATCTCAGGCTCATCAGCTGGCTTAAACCGCAGGGTTCAAACAGGGAAGGCATCAGGAAAGCGTCGCTGGATGCATAGACCTTATGAGACATGGGCTCCGAATAATAGATCTGTGCCGATACCTTTCCGTTATATTTCCAGTCATAATGACGGAACATATTCTCGTAACGCTCTTCCCCGGTTCCCAGAATCACCAGTTGGACATTGTCCTGGCACAGTTCGTCCATAACATAAGCGATCAGATCAAACCCCTTTTGATCCGTCAGCCTGGATACCATGCCGATCATCATCTTACCTGGGTCCACTTCCAGTCCCAATTCCTGCTGCAACGCTACTTTATTCTTTACTTTTTCCTTGCGGAAATTCCTGGCATTATACTGCTGCGCTATATAAGTATCTGTTTCAGGATTATATTCATTGTAATCAATTCCGTTGACAATTCCTCTTAAAGAGTTGGCTCTGGCACGCATAAGCCCGTCCAGATGTTCACCGTAAAACGGCTGTTTTATTTCCTCCGCGTAAGTCTCACTAACCGTAGTAATCGCATCCGCATAGACGATACCGCCTTTCAGGTAATTCGCATCACCGTAGGCTTCCAGCTTATCCGGGGTAAAATAATATTTCGGCAGGCCTGTCACATCCTGAACTGTCTTAATATCCCAAACCCCCTGGAACTTCAAATTATGTATCGTTATGACGGATTTTATATTCCGATAAAACTCCCCATCATGGAAACGATCTTTTAAATAAACAGGCACCAGACCTGTCTGCCAGTCATGGCAATGGATAATGTCCGGCTGAAACCCGATTACAGGAAGGGCCGATAATGCAGCTTTGGAGAAGAATGCGAACTTCTCGATATCTTCAAAAATATTTCCATAGGGTTTTGGTCCCGCCAGGTAATATTCATTGTCGATAAAGTAAAACAGAATTCCGTCATATTCGATCTGCAGGACACCTACATACTGGCTTCTCCAATTTAAATCCATATAAAAGTGGGTTACATACTGTAACTGGTCCTTAAACTCCTGTTTCATGCACATATATTTTGGAAGGATTACTCTGACATCGAATTCATCTTTATTGAAGCACTTCGGTAAGGATCCTACGACATCGGCCAGCCCTCCTGTCTTGATAAACGGAACTCCTTCTGAAGCAATGAATGCCACTTTCTTCATATGCGTATCCTCCTTGATCTTAAAACTTTATGTAACTATTATAACGCATTGGCCCCACTAATGAAAGTGTTATCTTGCTTCCAAATATGTACATCTTTAAATAATATCTGCTTAGGATATGTACTCTATCTTGTTTTGTACTCCAACCGGATTTTATCAGCGATCAAAGCTACAAATTCTGAGTTGGTAGGCTTACCTTTTCCATTACTTACCGTATAACCAAATAATTCGTCAATCGTATCCATCTTCCCTCTGCTCCAGGCCACTTCGATGGCGTGGCGGATCGCCCGTTCCACTCTGCTGGGCGTTGTCTGGTGTTTCTTGGCAATGGTAGGATACAAAACCTTGGTGATCGAATTTAGCATATCCATGTCGTTCACCGACATGATAATGGCATCTCTTAAATATTGATAGCCTTTGATATGAGCAGGTACTCCGATTTCATGAATGATATTGGTAACATCGTTTTCCAGATTGTGTTCCATGGAACCGCCTCTGTTTTCATACGCTGTGATCCTTTTGGATTCTGCGAACTTCCGGTTCGATCCGCCCTTAAATCTTTTAATCCGATTGATTACCACTTCATTGTCAAATGGTTTCATGATATAAAAATCAGCACCCAGATTAAACGCATCTTCCGTAATTCCCTCCTGCCCAATCGCCGTGATCATAATAAAAGCAGGTTTTTTGAGATTGGCATCATTTTTTACCTTTTCCATTACGCTTAATCCGTCCATCTTAGGCATAATGATATCTAAGAGTACCACATCCGGTTCTTTGGTTTTAATGATGTCAAGAGCCTCTTCCCCGTTCGTCGCTTTCCCTACCACCTGCAATTCCTCATCCTGGCTGATGATTTCGTCAAGCAGCTCCACGATTCTTTCATTATCATCGGCAATTGCAATATTTAATCTGTCCATAAGATCCTCCTTGGTTTATATTCGGTTATATGATAAAAGAATGTAAAAGTATATTGTCTTTTGCAGCAGAACAAACTGTTTGGCGCCAAAATTTGCAGTTTGTGAGAGCTGTTTTTTATTATATATACAATATATTTCATAAGCAAGAATATGTTATCGCATGTTTTCGACAGCATTTTATTTTCATATACAGGATTACTGATTTTCACTCTCCATTTGCAGCATATTTTCGATGAAAATGCCAAATCCCCTCGAAGAATCTTGAATGAAAACATGGGTAACTGCACCAATAATTTTGTTATTTTGGATGATAGGGCTTCCACTCATCCCCTGGATAATACCGCCTGTCAGATTTAATAATTCCGGGTCCGTGATTTCCAGTACAATTCCCTTATTCACATCGTCTCCGGTCATATTTACCTCTTTGATTTCGACCTGATATTCCTTCACTTCGCCGCTGGCACAGCACCGGATCACTGCCGGTCCAAGCTCAATATCCTGTTTCATACAGATATCCATAGGTTCTGCGTTCACTTCCTGTTTTAACGTGTCATTGGCGATTCCGAATATTCCGGCCTCGGTATTGTCCTTGATCTGTCCCCGCACATTCGCATCATTGTAGTCAATAAAGCCTGTCATCTCTCCGGGGCTTCCCTTTTCCCCCTTGATAATGGACAGAATCTTTGTCTCGTAGAGCTTTCCGTCATCCATCTCCATTAAAGTACTGGTATCTACATCCGTAATACCGTGTCCCAGCGCACCGAATCGACCATTTTCGTCGATAAACGTCAGTGTTCCGATCCCCTGCGTATTATCCCTGACCCAGATGCCCAACCGGTATTCATCTGGTGCTGTCATAACCGGCTTTACTTTTAACTGTATCTCCTCTTCGTCTCTCCTGATATTCAATATCACCTCCTCATTGCCATACTGGTTTACCTTTTCGATGAGATCCGTTTTGTTGCTGATCGGCTCCGCATTCACCGCTTCGATATAATCCCCCGTCTTTACCAGGTGATATGCCGGCTCATAGTTCAGCCCATCCATTCCAGTGACTGTTCCGGTACCTATAATTAACACCCCTTTGGTCTCCATATAAATACCAATCGGCGTCCCTCCCGGTATCAGTTTTTGATCCTTTACAACTGAAACTTTGACGTCCTTTAAATCTATGAGACCGAATAACTTACATTTTACGGTATCCTGGCCCGAACTTCCATCCCCAAAAGAAATAGGGTAGTCTTTATTCAGGTGCAGCTGGTCCTTCGGGATATTTGATTCATTGGATTCCGCTACCAGTTTGATTTCATCCGGAACCGCATTGCGGATCCTCAGATATCCGAAAATACCAAGCAGCAGGATACCTAATATGGTACATAGAATTAAAATCCGCCGATAAGACGCCTTTTTCGACATTTTCTTCACATCCTTACCTCTTTCTTTCGAAAAAAAGCAAAAGGAATATAGCTAAGCTATATCCCTCAATTATTATGTGAAGAAATGACGGTTTCACACTAGGATGATTTTGTACCTATTGCCAATTCTTTCATTTCCTTTGCGTTTTTGAGCACCGTTTCCGTAATTTCTGCGCCTCCCAGGATTCTTGCCAATTCCTGGACCATCTCGGAATCATTCAGCTTTCGTATCGTGGTAATCGTTTCTTTATTTTTTACATTTTTTTCGATGGCAAAATGGGCATCCGCCATGGCGGCGATCTGAGCCAGATGCGTGATGCAGATCACCTGATGGCCTTTCGCCACGAACGCCAGTTTTTCCGATACCTTCTGGGCGGTACGCCCGCTGATCCCCGTGTCGATCTCATCAAAGATCAGCGTCTCCGTGGCATCCTGATCCGCCATCACCGTCTTGATCGCCAGCATGATGCGGGAAAGCTCTCCTCCTGACGCCACCTGGGCCAAAGGCCGCTCCTTTTCACCTGGGTTCGTTGAGATCATGAATTCCGCCTCATCACCGCCGTTCGCGGTAAAATGTCCAAGCGGGGTCATCTCTATATGAAATAAGACATCCAGAAAATTTAAGTCCATTAGGGCCGACCGAATCTGTCTGCCCAATTGCCCGGCATATTTTGACCGGAGCACACTCAGTAGATCCGTTGTTTTTTTCAAAACGGCTTCCGACTGTTGAAGCTTTTCTGCCAGCTTTTGCCGGTACTGTTCATAATCCACCAGTTTTTCCAGCTTTTCCTGCTGGGCTGCCTGATATTCCAGTATCTGCCGGATGGATTGGCCATATTTGGATTTCAGGTGATTGATCGTATCCAGTCTTTCTTCCGCATTCTGGAAATCTTCCTGGGAAAAGCAAAGTTCCTGCGCATAACCCGACAATTCCCGATGAAAATCGTTCAAAAGATTTTCAACTTCCTGAAGCTGCATACTTAAGCTTTGTATTTTTTCATCAAAAGCCGCCACAGTATGAAGCTCCCGTACCGCTCTTCCGATGGTCTCCTGGGCACCAGTTTCCTCCATGGCGCCGGTGAGCCCATCCGCCATGGTCACTGCCTCCAGTATCTTCCTGGCATTCACCATCTTCCGGTACCGGCTTTCCAGCTCCTCGTCCTCTCCGTCCTTCAATGCCGCGTCCTCTATCTCCCGGATCTCAAAATTCAGGAAGGAAATTTCCCTGGTCCTTTGTTCCTCATCCATCCCGGTGGCGTCATAGGTCTCTTTTAATTCACTGTATGCCGCATACGCTTCCCGGACTTTCACTTTCTGCGGGGAGATTTCTTTGCTGCCATAATCATCCAGAATCTCCAGATGCTTTTTCTTATATAATAAGGACTGATGTTCGTGCTGCCCGTGGATATTAATCAAAATTTCCGCAATTTGTTTTAAGACGCCGGCAGAGACGATTTCTCCGTTTACCTTACCTATGCTGCGCCCATTCACCAGCTTACGGGATAAAATAAAAAGCCCGCCGTCCTCCGGGTACAGATCCAGTTCCTGAAGCTTTTTCAAGCTGTCCGGATTGGTCACCTCGAACACCAGCTCCACCAAAGCAGGCTGGTCCGGATCCCGGATCAGATTCTTAGCGGCCTGCCCGCCCAAAGCCAGATTAATGGAGCCGATCAAAATCGACTTACCCGCACCGGTTTCACCAGTTAGTATATTTAACCCTTCGCTAAAATATACTTCCGCCTCGTCAATCAGCGCCAGATTTTTCACATGCAGACTAACCAGCATTTTCATTCACTCCTCAACGCGTTTGCATTGTTTGCTTTCTCATTTGCTTCCGTTAATTATTTCCCAGAATTTTACGGATCCGTTCCATGGCCACCAGGGTATCGTCAACACTGCGGACCGCGCACATGATCGTGTCGTCGCCAGCGATGCATCCGACAATCTCCGACCAGTGCATGGCGTCCAGCGCGGCCGCCACCGCCATAGCCATCCCGGATACGGTCTTGATCACCAGTATGTTCTGCGCCATATCCATGGACAGAAACCCATCCCTCAATACTCGGACATATTTTTCGTTGGTTACATCATCCCGTTCCTGATAGACCATATATTTTTGCCGGCCGTCCTCCGCTGCCATCTTGGTCAGCTTCAGTTCCCGGATGTCCCTGGATACCGTGGCCTGGGTGACCTGATAACCTGCTTCCTGCAGGCGCGCCGCCAGCTCTTCCTGGGTTTCTATGGTATATTTGGATATCAATTCGATGATTTTCGCATGACGCTGTGTCTTCAACGTATTCTCCTCCTGCTATCTGACTGGCTGATCCGCACCCATCTTCCTGCGCAATACCTCCAGAAAGCTGCGCTTGCTCAATTTTACAATCTTTGTTTTACGCAATGCCTGATGAATAACGATCCGGTCACCGGTTACGATATGAATCGGATTCTCCCCGTCAAATGCAGCCTCCGCGGCTTCCTCATCTCTCTTCCGGCCTTCTCCCAGCTCAATGGTGATCTCATCATTGGCGGACAGGATGATACTCCTGGTATTCAGCGTATGCGGACAGATGGGAGTGATCATGATCAGTGAGGCTTTCGGATCGACGATGGGACCGCCTGCGGACAGGGAGTATCCCGTGGAGCCCGTGGGTGTGGATACAATGATCCCGTCCGCACTGTACGAGTTCAGGAAGGATCCGTTCACATAGATGTGATAGCTTAAAATGCGCAGGGACCCTGTCCGGTTAATGGCGATATCATTTAGCGCCAGATCGCAGCCCACCTTGTGTGTTCCATGATACACCGATCCCCGCAGCATCATGCGCTCCTCGATCTCATAATTGCCTTCCAGCAGCAGTTTTAACGACGGGATCAGGGACTTTTGTTCCACCTCCGTCAGATAACCCAGGGTTCCCAGATTCACCCCCAGCAGCGGAATCTCCTGTTCCACCGCCGCCCGCGCGGCCTGGATCATGGTTCCGTCGCCTCCCAGGACAATCATACACTGTACATCTTCCGGAAGGACCATACCATCGGTCAACGGTTCGGTACGGATGACGGCTCCTTTTCCATTGGCCTCCAGATAATCCCGTATCTGCCCGGTGACCTTTAAGTCCCGGTCTTTCATGCTGTTCGTCAATATGTAAAACTTGTCCATATCTTCGTCCACCTAAATTTTATTTTCCCCATTATTCAGCCCAATAAATTTTACATCCCGCTTCTTCGACCAAGTAAATTTTATTTCTCGCATTTCCGGGCCAATAACTTTATTTGCCGCCCGGGATGTCCAACTGCTGATGCGCCCGCGCAACCACATCTGCCGGATTTACCTGGCAATGTGTCTCCTGCTCATCTTCCGATCTTACCTGGTTTGATACCGCCTGCTCATCTTCCGGCCTTACCTGCCTTAATGCCGTCTGCTCATCTTCCAGCCTTACCTGCCTTAATGCCGCCTGCTCATCTTCCGGCCTCTTTTGCAGATACAGCAGGTATTCTATATTCCCCTCCGGTCCTTTGATCGGAGAAAAGTCCAGATTCCGTACGTCAAACCCATTTTCCATAGCAAAAGCGATCACTTTTTCAATCACTTCCAGATGCACGGCTGCGTCCCGGACCACACCTTTTTTTCCAACCTTTTCCCGTCCCGCTTCAAACTGAGGCTTGATCAGGCAGACAACGCAGCCATCCCTAGCGAGAAGCTCCCGGACCGGTATCAGTACTTTGGTCAGAGAAATAAAAGAAACATCGATGGAGGAAAAACCGACAGGTTCTCCGATCTCCTCCGGCTTCACATAGCGGATATTTGTCTTTTCCATGCAGACTACCCGCTCATCCTGCCGGAGTTTCCAGTCCAGCTGCCCGTGTCCTACGTCCACCGCATAGACTTTAACCGCTCCATTTTGAAGCATGCAGTCGGTAAATCCACCCGTTGAGGAACCGACGTCCATACAGACCTTCCCGTCTACCTCCACGCCAAAGCAGTTCATGGCCTTCTCCAGCTTCAGGCCGCCTCTGCTCACATAGGGCAGCGCAGTCCCCCGTACTTCTATCTTTACCTTTGTCTCATCAAACATCGTTCCGGCTTTGTCTTCCCTCTGCCCGTTGACAAACACATCTCCGGACATGATGACCGCTTTGGCCTTTTCGCGGGAAGCCGCCAGGTTCTGTCTGACCAGTAAAACATCCAGTCTCTCTTTCATTTATCCTCTATAGCCCCACATATTCCGACAAAATTTTCTTAAATATAGTCTCCTGATCAATCCCGGATTCCCGTTTCAGAATGTCTACATTGCCATGCTCCACATATTCATCCGGAAGCGCGGTAATCAGCACGCTGGTATCCAGATGCTCGCTGTTGACCAGATCCAGGACCCGTTCCCCGAAGCCTCCGCTTTTTACGTTTTCCTCCAGAGTCACCAGCAGCTTGTGATCTGCTGCTATTTCCCTTATCATCTGTTCATCCAGCGGTTTTACAAAACGGGCATTGACCAGGGAACAATTATAACCGATGTCCTTGATCCGTTCCCGGAGCGCCAGCGCCGTCTCCACCATGCTGCCGACGGCCAGCAGCGCAATGTCCGATTCCTCGAAAAGGATCTCGCTTTTTCCGTATTCGATCGGATGCCGGTATTCCCTAAGCCCGTCATAAGCTGTTCCCCGGGGATACCGAAGCGCGATGGGCCTGTCATAATTCACCGCGAATTTCATCATATCAGACAGCTCCCACTTATTTTTGGGAGCCATAATAGTCATATTAGGGATGCTGGACAGATAGGAAAGATCGAAAATCCCCTGATGCGTCTCCCCATCGCTGCCCACCACTCCCGCACGGTCGATGGCAAAGACCACGTGAAGATTCTGGATACATACATCATGCAGAATCTGGTCATAGGCCCGCTGTAAAAAGGATGAATATACGGCGACCACCGGTTTTAAACCTGCCGCGGCCAGACCGGCCGCAAAAGTAACCGCATGTTCCTCCGCGATCCCCACGTCAAAAAAACGGTCGGGGAACATATTGCGGAACCTCTTTAACCCTGTCCCGTCCGGCATGGCTGCCGTTACCGCCACCACCAACTCATCCCGGTCCCCCAGTTTTCGCATGACGGTGGAGAATACATCGGTCCAATTCGATTTGGTGCGTTTATTGGTCGGGAGGCCTGTCTTAATATCAAAGGGCTCCGCCCCGTGAAACCTGGCCGGATGCCGCTCAGCAGGGGCATATCCCTTCCCCTTTTTCGTAATCACATGTACCAGGACCCCGTTTTCCAGCTTTTCCGCCTCGTGGAATGTTTTCACCATCTGCTCCACATTGTGTCCGTCCACAGGACCCAGATAGGTGATTCCCATCTCCTCAAAGAACATTCCCGGAATGATCAGCTGCTTCAGGCCGCTCTTGGTCTTGCGGATCTGCTCGATCATCTTATCCCCGTATACCGGAATCTTTGACAGGGAATTATAGACCCCCGTCTTTAAACCCGTGTAGGCATCTGCCGTCCGAAGCTCGCTTAAGTAGGTGGACATTCCGCCTACATTCTCTGAGATCGACATATTATTGTCATTGAGAACAATGATAAAGTTGCTCTCCAGACGCGAAGCATTGTTCAGAGCCTCATAGGCCATGCCGCCCGTCAGAGCACCGTCCCCGATCACCGATATCACTTTATTATAGCCTCCCAGCAGTTCCCTGGCCTGTACCAGGCCCAGCCCCGCTGAGATCGAGGTAGAGCTGTGTCCGGTGTTAAAACAGTCACAGGGACTCTCCCGGCGTTTCGGAAATCCGCTCATTCCTCCATACTTGCGCAGCTCATCGAAGCCTTCCCGGCGTCCGGTCAGCAGTTTATGGGTGTAGGCCTGATGCCCCACATCCCAGACGATCTTGTCCTCCGGCAGCTCAAAGGCCAGGTGAAGAGCCATCGTCAGCTCCACCACCCCCAGGTTGGATGCCAGATGGCCTCCGGTCGTACTGATCTTGTCAATCAGGAACCTGCGGATCTCTTCCGCCAGTAACGGCAGATTCTTTTCTTCTATTTTTTTAATATCATTGGGTTGGTTGATTCTTTCCAGATACATGAGCACCGCTCCTATTTTTTACGATTTATGAGGGATTCCATCAGGGCTTGGAGATACGCATCTTCCCTGTCCAGGGAATGCAGCGCGTCCATCGCACGCTTTGAGATCATCTCCACATCCGCTTTGGCCTGATCCAGACCTTTGATCGTGACATATGTGGTTTTTTCATTCTTCTCATCGCTGCCGATGGGCTTGCCCAGTTCTTCCATTGTACTGGTGACATCCAGGATATCATCCTGGATCTGGAACGCCAGTCCCACATCCGACGCGATCTGTTCCACTGTCTTCACCTGCTCGTTTGAGGCACCTGCCAGCACCGCCCCTGTCATCATGGCGGCTTCAATCAGCGCACCTGTCTTTAACTCGTAGATAAAATCCAGCTTTTCTCTGGTCAGAGGCTGCCCCACTGCTTCCACATCCACCGTCTGTCCGCCGATCATTCCATAGATCCCCGCCTTGACGGCCAGGATGCGCAGTGCCCTTCCGATATGGATATTCGCGGGTTCCATCTCAAAAGCCCGGGTCGCTGTCTCAAACGCATAGTTTAACAGAGCGTCCCCTGCCAGAATGCCCATGGCCTCCCCGTACACCACATGGGTCGTCTTACGGCCTCTGCGGTACTCGTCGTTATCCATAGCCGGAAGATCGTCGTGGACCAGGGAATAGGTATGAATCATCTCCATTGCGGCCATAAAGGGCTCCACCACTTTCGTACTGCCGCCGAATAACCGGTAGGTCTCCTGCATGAACATGGGCCTCAGCCGCTTCCCACCGGCCAGAATACTGTAATTCATAGCCTGAATGACCGTTTTCTGAAACCCTTCCTCAGCAGGCAGATACTCCCTGATTATCTTTTCAATCTCATTTACCCTTTTTTGCAGTTCTTCTTTAAAATTCATCCAGACCACCATCTTCATTGATTACCAGCATTTTTTTCTCAACGGTATCAATTTTATCATTGCAATATTTTAACAGTTTCATACCTTCCTGATAGATTTGAAAGGAATTTTCCAGGGAAACCTGGCTGTCCTCCAGCTTTTCTATCATACCGTTCAGCTCTCCGAAGGCTTCTTCCAGTGTCTTTTCTTCCTGATTATCTTTCACATTGCTCATCCTCTATCCTCCTGATCTTCTCGGTGCCGCATACTTTCGCCCGGATCCTGCCGTCTCTTACATGAATCTGCAGCATCTCATCCGTATGTACCTGCTCCACACCGGTCACAGCCTGTCCGCTGTCATTCTCCGTATAGGAATACCCCTGATTCAGTTTTCCCAGCGGAGAAAGCCCGTGGAACTTCTCGATATACAGGGAAAGCCTGTGCCTGCGGTCCAGCAGTTTCGCGTTCATCCCCTGGGACAGCTTCTCCATAAGCTCCGCCGCCAAAAGCCGCTTCTCCCGGATCTGATTCTTAGGGCTTATATAGGACAGCCTCATCTGATACTGCTTCGCCAGACTCCTGGCATCTGAAAGCTTAAGCCTAAGCCTGTGCTGCAGTTCATACCAGTAGCCCTCCAGCTGTTCCCGGAACAGTTCATAATCAAAAACCGCCAGCTCCGCGGCTGCGGAAGGAGTCGGCGCCCTTAAGTCTGCCACATAGTCCGCGATCGTCGTGTCCGTCTCATGTCCCACCGCGCTGATCACCGGCGTACGGCATTCAAAGATCGCCCTGGCCACGCTCTCCTCATTAAAAGCCCAAAGGTCCTCGATGGAACCTCCGCCGCGCCCGGCTATGATCGTATCCACTCCCATAGCATCCAGGGTACGTATCCCTTTTACAATACTGGCGGCTGCTCCCTCTCCCTGCACCAGAGCCGGATACAGAATTATCTGCACATAAGGGTTCCTTCGTCTGGTGATATTCATAATATCCCGGACCGCTGCCCCCGTTGGAGCCGTAACTACGCCCAATTTCCGGATATATTTTGGAACAGGCTGCTTGTACTGTTCCGCAAACATGCCCATATCTTCCAGTTCCTTTTTCAATTGTTCATATTTTGTGTATAGCAGTCCGGCGCCATCTAAGATTATTTCTTTGGCATAGAGTTGGTATTTGCCGTCCCGTTCATAGACGTTCACAGCGCCCAGCACGATTACCTGCTGCCCTTCCTGCATCCGGAAGGCCAGTCCTCTGCGTTGTCCGGAAAACATGACACAGGCGATCGCTCCGGTCGCGTCCTTTAAAGAAAAATAGATATGTCCGGACGTATGGTATTTGCAGTTGGAAACCTCGCCTTTTACATAGATCCGGTTTAACACAAAATCCTGGGTAAACATATTCTTAATGTAGGCGTTCACCTGTCCTACGGAATACACATTTCTCATGAAAACTCCTCATTCGCCCGCCTTACGCCAGCTTCGCAAGCACTCCATTCACAAAAGCAGGGGATTCCTCCCCGCCGAATTTTTTACACAGCTCCACTGCCTCGTTGATCGCCACCCCGGTAGGGATATCCTCATCATACAGCAGTTCATACGCCGCCAGTCTCAGTATCGCCAGATCCACCTTGCCCATACGCTTCACGGACCAGCCTTCCGTCACTTCATCCAGCTTCCCGTCGATCTCTTCCACCCTGGCCGACACATCCATATATTTCTTCCGTATATATTCCAGATCCGGGTCCTGTGGTGCCTCTTCCAGGCTGTCAAAATAAAGAGCGATCTGCTCTTGCATCTCCTCTTCCTTATGAAATTCAATTCGGAACAACAGCCGGAATATATGTTCCCGCAATTCTCTTCTTCCCATGGTTTCTCTCCTAATCAATTACTTCTGCGCCCGCACCCTTTCATCAACCGCCATACAAGTCGCCGCCACCCGTTAAACGGGTGGCTCGGGATGCGGGCTCTAAGCCCGCTCTACTTGGCGACGCCTCAAGGCGCTGGCTTTCTCTTTAATGCCATGGAAAGTCTGCCCTTTGCAG
>NZ_JAWDIY010000064.1:0-13895 GCF_032380655.1 Diplocloster hominis
CTATGCGAAACCGACATAGAATCAATCAAAATCACGAATTCCATATGGTTATTCTTCCCGGTTTAATTTCTTAAGTTCGCGCCTATGGGGACAGGCCCCTTTCTCCACGCAGCTGCCTGAAGAGTCCGCGTTACTGCCGAAAGATGCCAGTCCCCTCCCAGTAGGCTGTGAACGATATTATTAGAGTTTTGCTTTCTGCACATGCTGTTTCAGCTTTTCAAAAGTGATGGGACTGATCACATGTTCGATCCGGCACGCATCTTCCGCGGCTGTCTTTTCATCCACGCCGATATTCACCAGATAATCCGTCAGAAGCTGATGCCGTTCATAGATCGTCTCTGCGATCTCGCGTCCGGTGTCCGTAAGTTCGATCAACCCTTTCGCATCGACCGTGATATGCCCCGCGCTTTTTAAAACGGATACGGCACGGCTGACACTGGGCTTAGAAAACGATAATTCGTTGGCGACATCAATGGAGCGCACCGCCCCGTGCTTTAATTTTAAAACCAAAATTGTCTCCAGATAATTTTCTCCTGATTCCTGTATCTTCATATACATACCCCTTTATTGTGAATTTACCATCGCTCCCATGAAATTAACACTTCTAAATAATCATAGTAACATAGTATCATTTGCAACCTGGTTTTTCAACCGAATCCGAAACAAGAAAATTTTTCCATATAAGGGGTTGACAAATTGAGTTAGCAGAGGTAAACTTATCACGACAAAAGAATTAGCCACTGCTAATTAAAGCTCGCAGATGAAATAGAATGGTTAGACAAATTTCTATTTTTTTAATCGGAAAAAGTTAGCTTGAACTAACAGGAGTGGCCTGGAACATTCAAATAGAAAATCTGAGGTGAATCGTATGGAACATGCAGCATTACTTTCTACACATACCGGACATGGAAAATCTGTTCAGACAAATCAGGCGATGCAGACATGCGCGGCCCAGATCCCGCTTTCCATGGCAGGGACGGGAGTTGAGGTTTCGGTTGTATCGATCAGAGGGAAGGACGACACGAAACGGTTTTTACGTAATCTGGGGTTTGTTGAGGGGGCATCGGCTACGGTGGTTTCAGAAATGAATGGGAATGTGATCGTAAATGTAAAGGGCACCCGGGTGGCGGTCAGCCGATCTATGGCAAACCGTATTCTGACGGCATGTTAAGTATCGGAAAAAATATAGCCGCAGTTTTGCGGAACTGGAGGTAAGGGAATGAGAACACTCAAAGATGTTAAATGTGGAGAAACCGTTTCTGTTATGAAGCTAAACGGAACCGGCGCACTGAAAAGAAGGATTATGGATATGGGGATCACCAGGGGAACACAGATCTATGTCCGTAAAGTGGCGCCTCTTGGCGACCCCGTGGAAGTGAATGTGAGGGGATATGAGCTGACGATCCGTAAAAATGAGGCGGAAAATATTGAAGTGGCTTAGGGAACCGCAAAGCTTTGACAAGACGAAGAGTTTCGCAAGCGAAACTCTATTTTACAGGGCGGAGGTTAGCTGGGACTAACAAAAGCGGATGTGTGTGAATGATCATGGCACTGCCATGAATACTGTCAATCAGAAGGAGGAAAAACATATGAGTATCAAGATTGCTCTGGCAGGTAATCCCAACTGCGGCAAGACAACGATGTTCAACGACCTGACCGGCTCCAGCCAGTATGTGGGAAACTGGCCGGGAGTTACGGTGGAGAAAAAAGAGGGGAAGTTAAAAGGACATAAGGATGTTATTATCACGGACCTTCCGGGAATCTATTCTCTATCCCCTTATACGCTGGAGGAGGTGGTAAGCCGTAACTATCTGATCAATGAACGTCCGGACGCGATCATTAATCTGGTGGATGGAACGAATCTGGAGAGAAACCTGTATCTGACTACTCAGATTATCGAACTTGGAATTCCGGTGGTAATCGCTCTAAATATGATGGATCTGGTAGAAAAGTCCGGAGATAAGATCGATACGAAGAAGCTGGGCGCCGCGCTTGGCTGCGAGGTGGTGGAGACCTCCGCTTTGAAGGGAAAAGGCTCCATGGAAGCAGCGGAGAAAGCCATCCGTCTGGCGGCTGGCAAAGCAGTGTCCGCTCCGAGACATGAGTTTGGCAAACCGGTGGAAGAAGCTCTAAATGCGATCGCGGATCTGAATGAAGGTGTCGTGAAGCAGGAACATACCCGATGGTATGCGGTGAAGATGTTCGAACGGGATGAGAAGGTGATGGAGGAGATACGGCTGGACCAGCCGGCAAAGGATCGGCTTCAGACGATCATCTCGTCGGTGGAAAAAGAGCTGGATGATGATTCTGAGAGTATCATCACGAATGAGAGATACGACTACATCACGAATCTGATGAAGAAATGTGTACATAAACAAAGAAAAGGAATGACAGCTTCCGACAAGATAGACCGGGTGGTCACCAACCGTTTTCTGGCACTGCCGATATTCTTTGTGGTGATGTGTATCGTGTATTTCGTGTCGGTGTCCTGGCTGGGGACGATCGTGACAGACTGGACGAATGATACCTTCTTTGGAGAATGGATTCAGCCGGCTGTCGGAGGATGGCTGGAAAGTGTGGGAGCGGCGTCGTGGCTGGTCGGCCTCATTGTTGACGGTATCATCGGCGGCGTGGGCGCCGTGCTGGGCTTCGTTCCGCAGATGCTGATCCTGTTCTTCTTCCTCTCCATCCTGGAGGATTGCGGTTATATGGCCCGTGTGGCCTTTATCATGGACCGGATTTTCCGCAAATTCGGTTTGTCCGGCAAGAGCTTTATCCCCATGCTGATATCTTCCGGCTGCGGGGTTCCCGGTGTAATGGCCACAAAGACTATTGAAAACGAGAAAGACCGTCGGATGACCATCATGACCACGACCTTCATCCCCTGTGGAGCAAAGCTTCCGATTATTGCACTGATCGGCGCTGCCATGTTCCCGCAGTTTACTCTGATGGGTCCCCTGCTGTATTTCCTGGGAGTGGTCACGGTCGTGATATCCGGAATCATTTTAAAGAAAACAAAGATGTTCGCCGGAGATCCGGCGCCCTTTGTTATGGAGCTGCCACAGTATCATATCCCCGCCGCAAAAGGCGTTTTGATTCACATGTGGGAAAGAGGAAAAGCATTCATCATTAAAGCAGGTACCGTAATCTTTGTGGCCTGCGGCGTGATCTGGTTCCTGTCCAACTTTGGATTCGCGGACGGCGGATTTGGGATGGTGGAAGAGTCCGCCAGCCTTCTGGCCGTGATCGGTTCGTTCGTAGCACCGATCTTCGCACCGCTGGGATTCGGAAACTGGCAGGCCACTGTCGCTACGGTATCCGGACTTGTGGCAAAGGAAAACGTAGTAGGGACCTTAGGCGTTCTGTTTGGCCTGGGGGAAGTGTCCGAAACCGATCCGGGACTGCTGGCACAGATCAGCCTGATGTTCCCTCATGCCATGGCAGCAGTGTCCTTCCTGGCCTTTAACCTGTTGTGCGCCCCTTGTTTCGCTGCAATCGGAGCCATCAAACGGGAAATGGCCAGCGCGAAGTGGACCTGGTTCGCGATTGGCTATCAAACCATTCTGGCCTATGCGATTGCGTTGATCATCAATCAGCTGGGCGGATTGATTTTAGGAGCTTACAGCTTTGGCGCAGGTACTGTATTTGCGATTCTGGTTCTGATCGGCTTCCTGTATCTCCTCTTCCGGCCGGCTGCCAAACACAGGAGGGCTGAAACGCCTGCCGGCGTCAGGGCTTAGCGCGGTCACATTGGTTTCCTGGAATTGAAATCCTGCATCAGAATTCAGTTATCCGTCTCCATGCGGTGCGGTTAAAAAGGAGGTTTTCTTATGAATTTACCTACGATTCTCATCAGTTTGGCAGTTCTCGGACTGTATGCGCTGGCGATCCGCTATATGTACCGTAACGGATCATGCGCTGGATGTACATCCTGCGGAATTCAGAACCGCCCCGGGCGATCCGGCTGCAGCGGCTGCTGTAGTCAGTGTTCTTTTCATTGCCAGAGCAGCAGTCCGAAGAAAGAGTAGGCCAGGGGAGGGTTCCCCCCCATTGGCAAGTCCGTACCGGGCGGTCATCTGGTGGGCTGTTTGTGATTACTTTGTTAAATAAAAAACTTTTCGATTGGGCTGGAAACTTTTGGGGAAATACTATACAATAGTACATGAAGTATTGAGACTAAGAGAAAAAAGAAAATAGAAAAATAGAAATGGGGTTTTCCAATGGAAGCAGTTCAGGTGAAAAGGAATAAAAGTTCTCTTTGTTTATTGTGGATGTTTCTTATTCTGATGATCGGGGTATGCATTGGGACGTTTACGTTAGGAGTTAAGAAAGTCTATGCAGCGGATCAGACGGCCCAGGCGGTTACCGCGGAGGACGGCAGCGAACAGACACAAAGTTCTGAGTCAACGGAGGGAAGCACATTTCTGGCTATTTTTCTGATCGGGATTATTTTTATTGTCATTGTTGTGGTGATTGTTGTTTCAGCCGTGTCTTCTTCCGTGATTGGCGCAGGTGTTTTCATTGCCGGTGATGAGGCGGACCAGAATTAGGCAATATTAGATTATATTATATCGACCGATGATGTTAGAATGAGATTACTATAATCATTCTGAACAGCAAATATAAGATAGACTATGATTATTGGATCGGGTTAAAATCCTGTGGACAGATGGCTGTAAATGAATAGCCAATCTGTTTACAGGATTTTTTGACTGTGTACAAGAAATCAGCTGAGCGGCTGAGTCCGGTTTAACTACAGAATGAGGATCGAAATCTGCAGTACATAATTTTCATATCCCTTTACGGACAGATCATCCAACAGTACATCCTCATAAAAATATTCTCCCAGCCGGTAACCTGTACTCTGCGCATAAGCCATCATCCGCTCGTAGGTCTGATACAGCGTTTCATACCCGCCGGTGTGGTAGGCGGTCAGATAGGTGCCGGCTTCCTTTTGGAAAACGGGGAGCTTTCCTGGCTTTTCCATCAACTGTGTGTAAAAGTAGCTGTAATCTCCGAAGCTGCCGGCCGCTATGGCTTCGTGGCGGATCAGGGAGCCGATGGAATAGGGGCTGCTGATATTATGGGAATCGCAGAAGCGGATATGGTTAGCCATGGATAGCGCTACATTTCGGTCACTTGTCAGCGGAACGGATTCCGTCAGAACCAGATAGGCCTTTGGCATATCCACAGGTCCGATAAAGCGCTGATCGATCTGCATGGCCTGGCAGGTGAGATCCGCTTTTCTGTGGATCAGTTTTTCCATGCGCTGCATGGCTTTCAGGCGGTTATGCAGCTTTTCTTCCTCTGTTTTTAACAGGGCGACCAGTTCCTGCGGACTTCGCCGGTCGAGGTAGGCCTTGATATCAGAGAGCGGCATATCCAGTTCTCTGAGCATATGGATGACGTTGAATACTTCGATCTGTGCTACGGTATAATATCGGTATCCATTGTCAAGCCGCACAGCGGGAGAGAAGATGCCCAGACTGTCATAATGAAACAGGGTGTGTTTGGTGACACCGCAAAGTTTTGCGAATTCTCCGGTTGTAAAATAGGCGGGCGTATATTCTTCCATATCGGTCACTTCCTTTGAGATCCATTGTTGCTTTTGTCTTATTATAGAAGCTGGTCTTTAAAAGTGCAAGAGGGCGGATACAGGAGATATTTGGTTACGATTCACGGCCGGCGGAAAAGGAACTGGCCGTGAATCGTACGATATTTGTGAAAATTCCCTGAACAGTTGGACAGAAGGATGGAATTTTGAAAAAAAATATGATACAGTAAAATCCAGAAGAAAGAGAAGAGAGGACTTTAAAGATGAAAAAGAAATTACTAGTTGCCGCAATACTGGCGGCAATGACTATGTTTGCAGCAGCCTGCGGTTCCGACGACGCGAAAGATAACAGCGCCGCGGACAGCGCTGGGCAGAGCTCTGAGGCGGAAGCGACTCCTGCAGGCCAGGATAGCAAAACCGGCCAGTCTGAATCCGGTGAGGCAGAAGATGGACAGACCGCGTCGGCGGAGGATCTGGGAATCGATGTGGAATATCAGTTTGAAGAACCCAAGGCCAATGATACGATCGCGGAGCTTCAGGTGAAAGACTTTGGGACGATTAAGATAAAGCTTTTCCCCGATGTGGCGCCCAAAGCGGTAGAGAACTTTGTAACCCATGCGAAGGACGGATATTTTGACGGTCTGACCTTCCACCGGGTGATTAATGAATTCATGATTCAGGGCGGCGATCCCAAAGGCGACGGCACCGGTGGCGAGAGCATCTGGGGGGAACCATTTGAGGACGAGTTTTCCAACAGCCTTTATCCCTGGAGGGGGGCGCTTTGTATGGCAAACTCCGGGAGTAACACCAATGGCAGCCAGTTTTTTATAGTACAGAATGAAAAATATGATGAGTCCCTGGTGTCCGAGATGGAGTCCATGGAATGGCCTCAGGAGATCATAGATAAATATAAAGAAAAAGGCGGAACGCCCTGGTTATTCGGAAAGCACACGGTATTCGGGCAGGTGTTCGAGGGGATGGATGTGGTAGACGCCATCGCTGCGGTAGAGACGTCGGAACCCGGAGTCAAGGATAAACCGGTAAACGATGTAATCATAGAAAAAGTTACTACTTATGTAAAAGAATGAGATCATCCTATAACAGAATGGATAAAAAGGAGGCTTTGGTATGGAAAGGCTGAAAATACTGGTTGTGGATGATGAGAGCAGAATGCGCAAGCTGGTCAGTGATTTCCTGACCAAACAAAACTATGAGGTGCTGGAGGCGGAAGACGGTGCCCAGGCCATAGATCTGTTTTTTGAGGTGAAAGATATCGCGCTGATCATCCTGGATGTGATGATGCCGAAGATGGACGGATGGCAGGTATGCCGGGAGATCCGCCAGTACTCCCGGGTGCCCATCATTATGCTGACAGCCAGAGCGGATGAGCGGGATGAGCTGCAGGGCTTTGAGCTGGGCGTGGATGAATATGTGACCAAGCCGTTCAGTCCGAAGATCCTGGTGGCCAGAGTGGAGGCGATCCTGCGCAGGGCAAATGCCATCGTATCCGACGATATCTTAAGCGCCGGCGGTATCGAGGTGAACAAAGCCGCCCATATCGTGACCATTGACGGCAGCGCGGTGGAATTAAGCTATAAGGAATTCGAGCTGCTTACCTATTTTATGGAAAACCAGGGCCTGGCTTTGTCCAGGGAAAAGATACTGAATAATGTCTGGAACTATGATTACTTCGGTGATGCCAGAACGATCGATACCCATGTGAAGAAACTTCGAAGCAAGCTGGGCAGCAGGGGGGATTATATCAAGACTATATGGGGCATGGGCTATAAATTCGAGGTGGAAGGGTGATCGGAATATGCGCCCGCTCCTTAGCTTAGGACTCTAAAGACCTGCCGGGGATACCTATATGTGCGGGAAAGAGCATGCATGGAGGAAAGAATGAAAAGACATTCATTGAAGATACAGATGGCCGTCATATTTATCATAATCATGGCGTCCACCCTGTTAATCGGCTGGGTAATTAACAATGTGTTTCTGGAGGATTACTATATCCTGAAGAAACAGGATGACCTGGTAGGTACCTACAACCAGTTAAACCGGGCAGCCAGCGAGAATAACTTCACCTCACCTGAGAGTCTGGGGCTTTTAAAAGTGCGGCTTCAGAAGGGCAATATTTCCATGTATGTGGTCACTCCCAACGGAGGTGCGCTGAAGTACTGTCCCAACGAGGAAGAATCCACCTTGCGGGACCAGTTATATGATTACATCACGGACCCGGACATTACCATGGACGGGAAAGAACCCTATGCGGTTCACAAGTTCATAGATCCGGATTCGGGGACGGAATATGTGGAAATGTGGGGAATGCTGGACAGAGGGGATGTGTTCCTGCTTCGTTCACCGGTATCCAGCATCCAGGAAAGTGTGCTGATATCCAATCGTTTCATGGCATATATCGGGCTGGTTATCATCGTGGTCAGTGCGCTGATCATCTGGCTGATCTCCAGGCGGATCACGGAACCGATCCTGGAGCTGGCGCAAATATCGGAGAAAATGACGAAGTTAGACTTTGACGCCAAGTACCACAGGGTCTGTAAAAATGAGATCGATATACTGGGACACCATATGAACCAGATGTCGGAGACGCTGGAGCACACCATATCCAAGCTGAAAACGGCCAACAACGAGCTGCAAAAGGACATACAGGAGAAAATCCAGATCGATGAGATGAGAAAAGAATTTCTCTCAAACGTCTCCCATGAATTGAAGACGCCCATCGCCCTGATCCAGGGTTATGCGGAAGGCTTAAAGGAATGCATCAATGACGACGACCAGAGCAGGGACTTTTACTGCGAGGTCATCATGGATGAGGCATCCAAGATGAATCTGATGGTCAAAAATCTGCTCAGCCTGAATCAGTTGGAATTCGGCAATGACAAGGTGCAGATGGAGCGGTTTGACATGACCTCCCTGATCCGGAATATCTTAATGTCCACGGATATCCTGATTCGCCAGAACGAAATCAAAGTGATATTCAAGGAAGAAGAACCGGTCTATGTCTGGGCGGATGAATTCAAAGTGGAAGAAGTCTTTACCAATTACCTGAGCAACGCGATTCATCACGCAGCCAACGAAAAAATCATAGAAATCCGAATGATTCCCATGGATAAGAATGTAAGAATCTCCGTATTCAATACAGGGATCCCCATCCCTGCGGAGGATATCGGACACGTCTGGGATAAATTCTACAAAGTGGATAAAGCCAGGACAAGAGAATACGGCGGCAGCGGAATCGGCCTGTCCATTGTAAAAGCCATCATGGATTCTTTCCACAAGGAATGCGGCGTGCAGAACTATGAGAACGGAGTGGAATTCTGGTTTGACCTGGATAAAGGCCTGTGAAAAGCCTCTATAAGCGATCAGAGGGTATACAAAAAAGACTATGCCTGATAAAGATGTAAAAATAAAGCGGGTGCCGCGAAAACACAGTCTCCGAAAATGGACGCTTTGTGTTTGTGCGGCACCCTCTCTTATTCTGTTTAAACTCTTTCCCAATCCGGAACATTTCCCGGCCAAAGGCAGAGGAAGCGCTTTCGGATCTTATGTAATTACATGGGAAAACTGCCGGTCTCTGTCTCGTTAATTACGTAATAAATCATATTTTCTTCGGGCTTTAAGTAGATATCCATGGTTTTGATATCTTTCACTTTGTTGCCGGCTTCCAGCCAAATGCTCTTCACGTGATCAATGACTTCCTTGTCACACGTACGGCTTCCGGCGTATTCCAATACCACCTGACACTTCATAACACAATACCTCCCTAAAGAAACACAGATTAAAACTACGGTATAAATATAGTACAGTTTATGGTAAAATGCAATTGGCCCCAAAAAGATTGTGGAATTCTCTACGCTAAAGCGTTAAAATTCAGGGGATCATAGGTAATAATCCATAAACCGAAAGGGAAAATCTGACATTTCCCTTTTCATTATATGCAGAACAGGAGGCAATATGAGTTCAAAAATCAGAGAATATTTACAACACTCAGATCGGATTCTGATCGGGATCGGAGAAGAAATTACCGCAAAATCCGACCAGGATATGCGAAAACGTGTCTATGAGGCACTAAATAACCTGCTAACCGGAAAAAATTACTACATCGTCTCTCTGGCGGAAGACGACCAGATGATAGACACTCCGCTGGACCAGGCCAGAATCGTTACCCCTCTCTACACAGAGGAGGAAAAAGGAGAACAGGACTGGGACACATACCTGAAATGGCTGTCCCAGACCCTCAACCATGAACTTTTCATCCTGGAGCTGGGCGCAGGGTTCCAGTATCCCCAGATCATCCGTTTCCCCTTTGAAAAAACTGCCTACTTCAATCAAAAGTCCCATTTTATCCGCGTTCATACCAAACTTTACCAGGTGCCGGGGGAGAGCGCCGCCCGTTCAGAAACCATACAGGCGGACCCTGGCGAATGGGTGCTGGGGATAGATTCCGATGCCCGTCCCTGCTGAGTCGTACTCATTCAGGAACCTTAGAACCGGAAGAAAGGATAATGGAAGAATGGGTATGGAAGAATGGGCATGTCCCCTTTTAAGAAATTGGACATGTCCCCTTTTGAAAAATTGGCGGAATGGACATGTCCCTTTTTTTATGGTACACTGGTGGACAGAAAAAATAAGGATGTGGTGCGGATGATAGCGATCATTGACTATGACGCAGGTAATATTAAGAGCGTGGAAAAAGCACTGGTATCCCTGGGGCAGCAGGTCGTACTGACCAGAGACAGGAATACCATTTTGAAGGCCGATCAGGTGATTCTTCCGGGGGTCGGTTCCTTTGGGGATGCGATGGCGAATCTGCGGGCTTATGGACTGGATGAGGTGATCCGGGAAGTGGCCGGAAGGAACATTCCATTTCTGGGCATCTGTCTGGGACTCCAGCTGTTGTTTGAACACAGCGAGGAGAGTCCGGGTGTGGAAGGGCTGGGAATACTAAAGGGCGATATTGTAAAGATTCCCAAGCGGGAAGGACTGAAGATTCCCCATATGGGCTGGAATTCTCTGGAGCTTATGAATAATGGGCGTCTCTTTGAGGGGCTGCCGGAACATCCTTATGTATACTTTGTGCATTCCTATTATCTGCGTGCGCAGGATGAAGGAATCGTAAAGGCTGTGACAGCCTATAGCGCCAGAATTCATGCTTCGGTGGAAAAGGGCAACGTGTTCGCCTGCCAGTTCCATCCGGAGAAGAGCAGTGATGTGGGGCTGCAGATTCTCAAAAATTTTGCTGCTATAAATAAGGAGGAATGCTAGATGTTTACGAAACGGATCATTCCATGCCTGGACGTACATAATGGACGGGTGGTAAAAGGCGTTAATTTTGTGAATCTGCGGGATGCCGGAGATCCGGTAGAGATCGCGGCGGCATATGATAAAGCAGGTGCGGATGAGCTGGTATTTCTGGATATTACCGCTTCCTCAGACGCCAGAGAAACTGTAGTGGATATGGTGCGCAAGGTGGCTGAGAAAGTATTTATCCCCTTTACGGTAGGCGGCGGGATTCGAAGCGTGGACGACTTCCGGGCTCTTCTGCGGGAAGGAGCGGATAAGATATCCATCAATTCCTCTGCGATACAGAATCCGGATCTGATCCGGGAGGCGGCGGACAAATTCGGTAGCCAGTGCGTGGTCGTCGCGATCGATGCAAAGCGAAGAGAGGACAACAGCGGCTGGAACATCTATAAAAACGGCGGCCGGATCGATGTGGGAATCGACGCGGTTGCCTGGGCCCGCATGGCCGAGCAGCTGGGAGCAGGAGAGATCCTTCTGACCAGTATGGACTGTGACGGGACCAAAGCCGGCTATGATATCGAGCTCACCAGACAGATCGCCGGCAGTGTCTCGGTTCCGGTCATCGCATCCGGAGGAGCCGGTACAAAAGAACACTTCCGGGAAGCGCTCACGGAGGGCGGCGCAGACGCCGCGCTGGCAGCCTCCCTGTTCCACTACAAAGAACTGGAGATCAAAGAAGTAAAAGAATACCTGAACCAGCGCGGAGTATCCGTCCGCCTGTAAGAAAAGGAGTGAGACTATGCCACCGATCAGCAATGACTGGCTGGAGCCCTTAGCGGCCGAATTCAAGAAACCATATTACATCCAATTACATAAAACGATCCTGAACGAGTACAATACCAGAAGAATCTACCCCAGCGCGGACGACCTGTTCAACGCGTTCCACCTGACCCCTCTTCATGATGTCAAAGTAGTAATCTTAGGACAGGATCCCTATCATGGAAACGGCCAGGCCCACGGCCTGTGCTTTTCCGTAAAGCCGGATGTGGAGATCCCTCCTTCCCTGGTCAATATCTATCAGGAGCTGCACGATGACTGCGGCTGCTACATTCCCAACAACGGCTATCTGGTAAAATGGGCCGAGCAGGGTGTCCTGTTACTGAATACCGTACTGACTGTGCGTGCCCATCAGGCGAATTCCCACCGCGGAATCGGATGGGAAGAATTCACCGACGCAGCTATCCGGGCCCTGAACGATCAGGACCGTCCGATCGTATTTATTCTGTGGGGACGCCCGGCCCAGTCCAAAAAGGCCATGCTCAACAACCCCAGGCATCTGATCCTGGAAGCCCCCCATCCCAGCCCTCTATCAGCATCCAGAGGGTTTTTCGGGAGCAGGCCTTTCAGCCAGACCAATGCCTTTCTCGAAAAGAACGGGGTGCAGCCTATCGACTGGCAGATTGAGAATATTTAACTTTTACCGGGGAATTGAGGTTGGGGCCGGCTTTGGGGCGGATTGGGGCCGGTGAGGGCTGAGGCGGGTATGCGGCGGCGGGCTTCTGGACGGCCGGACGGGTTGGGGTCGGCGGCCTCCCGGGGAGTCTTATGCTTTGCTGATATTGCGCACCCTTCGCTGGCCGGGCCTAAGGGAGAAAGAGCGGGACAGGAGGAACATCGTGCCTATTCACCAAGAATTTCTGAAGAAATTCTCGGTTCAGAGGCACTCAAATTTTTGCAAGGAAGCAAAAATTTGGTTCCCCCTGTCCCGCTCTTTCTCCCTAAGGCCCGCCACAGCTCGTGTGAGCAATATCAGCAAAGCATAAGACTCCCCGGGAGGCCGCCGACCCCAACCCGTCCGGCCGTCCAGAAGCCCGCCGCCGCATACCCGCCTCAGCCCTCACCTGCTTTGGCTCTGTCTTTGGCGGAAATGTTTTATAATCTATTCTTTTGTTTTATGTGAATAATGGGTTCTGTTGGTGGTAAAATATACTGTATATAATTTTAAACTTTATATAATAGCTGATGTTCGGAAATAAAGGTATCACCAAAGTAGGAGCGAGCGGGCGCAGGGGCGGACTCCGGGGACGGGGACAGGTAACGGGAGCCGAATCGCTTGAGGCCGGGCCTTAGAACAGGTTACGTAGAAGAGGACGAAACCTCGCAGGACCCGGAGCACTGTTTGAGCCGCCCTTTGGCGAGTTTGCTCCGGGTCCTGCTAATAAGAGGTTTCGTCCTCTTCGGAGTTACCTGTTCTTAGGTCCGGCCGAAGCGATTCGGCTCCCGTTACCTGTCCCCGTCCCCGGAGTCCGCCCCTGCGCCCGCCCGCTCCGGCCCCTTAGCAGCAGGTGATTTGCCGGCTGTTAGGCCAGCTAAACCTTTAGGTCAGTTAGGCGGCCGGGTCAGGTCGGCTGGGTGGCTTCCGGCGGTCTGGCGGGGCTGGACGGAAAACTGTTGCAAATATGGGGAAGTCTGGTATAATTGAGTAGGAGTTATGATTTTGGAAATGCTTAGGAGGTCAGTTGGATGGCAGAGACTAGGAACACATATATGATACACGCAGATGGGAATCTGGGTGAGGTGCAGATCGCGGATGAAGTGGTTACCATTATTGCGGGACTTGCCGCTACGGAAGTAGAGGGGGTCGCGTCTATGGCGGGAAATATCACCAATGAGCTGGTCAGCAAGCTGGGGATGAAGAATTTGAGTAAGGGCGTCAAGGCTGAGATCGTGGATAACAATGTCAGCGTGGAATTGGCTCTGAATCTGAAATACGGATATAATATTCCGGAAACCAGCGAGAAGGTTCAGGACCGCGTAAAGACCGCGATTGAGAATATGACAGGACTTCAGGTGATTGATGTGAATATCAGGATCGCCGGTGTGGAGATGGAAAAAAGCAATTAGTCCTTTTTTCTTTGAAAAGAATATAGTATAATAGGGGTGTCTGTGTAAGACACCCTTTTTATTTTAAGGGTCGGATAGACCCTGTTGAGTGCATTGGAGTTTCTCAACAGAGGAACGGAAATGTACTCAACATAAAACCACCCGCTATGCGGGTGCGCGACGATAGTTATACAAA
>NZ_JAWDIY010000065.1:0-13850 GCF_032380655.1 Diplocloster hominis
ATCAAACTCTCATGTTTAAGTGTTTGATTCCGTCAAGATAACTACTAGCTATCTTTCCGTCATACTGTTTTAAGGTTGCTTCCCATCTTCCGCTCTCGTTTGCAAAATTCCTTTTGCATTTGGTCGCTTCTATATAGGAAAGCGTTCGTTTCTGAAATTCTTTTTTAGAATTTTCAGGGTTGTTTCACTGTTTAGTTATCAATGTTCGTTCGCTGTCGAAAAGTTTTTTTGAACAACTGCTTTCGATGTTTACCAGCCTTTGTTCTTTCCTTGTTCGAGGCAGCTTAGATATAGTATCATAAACAACTTTTTGTGTCAAGCCATTTTTTTACTTTTTTTTGCTGCCTTCTTTGATCTCTCGACCGCGGACTTTTATATTAGCATATGCTGTCGGAATCTGTCAACATTTAATTTAAATTTATTTCCAATTTATTTGCAAAGCCCGTTACTATTCACAGCCAACTGGGGAGGGGACTGGTACCTTTCGGCAGTAGAACCGGCCTTCCAGCAGCTGCGTGGAGAAAGGGGCCTGTCCCCGGATGCCGGTCTATTCGAGGAAAAAAGCGCCTGATCCCCGTATATGGGATTATTCTAGTCAACATCCGGGGACAGGCCCCTTTCTCCACGCAGTTACAGGAAGCTCCGGCTCTACTGCCGAAAGATGCCAGTCCCCTCTCAGTTTGCCGTGAATAGTAACAAATCCCACGTTCTACCCATTTTCGTCAACTATCATGGGTAGAACGTGGGTGAATGATGGTTTATTTATGCAATCCCGTAGCGCCTTCTAAGGCGTGGTTCCGTCTGCACGATTTTATCCAGCAATTTTTTTACGAGCTGTGCCTGGACTTCAGCATAGGCCGGATCATTCCAAAGGTTCTGCCGTTCTTCCGGATCCTTTTCGTGATCAAATAAGACGCCGAACTCTTCATTGATAAACAATGTCAGTTTATACTTTTCCGTAATCAGCGTCCTAAGGAACATACCAAAAATATCGTCGTCATCCTCAATCAGGACGCTTTCCTGTACCTTTGACGCTTGTCCTGTCAGAATCGGCTTCAAAGAAATCCCAGGCAGAACGGGGATTTTATCGTAGATATTTTCCGCTTCGTGTCCATCCATATTAAAAAATGGGCCCGGCCACGGTTGAATGCCGGTAAGAGGATAAGGAATTTCTAACAAATCTAACATGGTCGGGACAAAATCCAGCAAACTTGCTAACGCATCAGTCTTTACATTTTTTTGTATGTGGCCTTCCCACTGAAAAATCAGGGGGACATTGATTAATCCTTCGTAATGGAATGGACCTTTGCAGTACATATTGTGATCACCCATAAGGTCTCCATGGTCGGAGACAAACACTACAATTGTGTCATGCTCCAGTCCATTTTGCCTGAGGTGATCCATAATCCGTCCAACGCTTTCATCCACCAGGGAAACCATCCCGTTGCTGCGGGCTTTCATTTCTTTCAATGTTTGCAGATCACAGAGCTGTGGACCGCCATCCGGAGGATAGACGCCTTTCCTTTCATAATACCCTTTTTGAAACATGTCCGGCATACTTTCCCGCCGGTCGTCGAAGGCCAAAGGTGTGTGAATATCAGCAGCCGTATACATAGTATCGTAAGGTATCGGAGGTCCGAAGGGATAATGGGGATCCGGATTGGAACACCACAGAAAAAATGGTTTTTCTTTATCCCGATTCTCAATACACTCTATGGTTTTTTGTGTGATCCACTCTGTGTAATATAACTCCTTGGGAACAGTATTATAATACGGCGTTCCACCCGGTTTGGGCCAGGCAGCCTTGATAGAACGCAGCGTTTCCGCCGCTTTCGGACTTTTGTTCTTGAGCCAGTTATAGTATTCTCCAAAGGCATAACTTCCGTGTCCCCCTAAAAAATCCACATGGTCTACACCATAATACGGTTCGGGAAATTTCTTGATATCGCCCCGTTCCCAAACTGTTTCGCATTCCGGCAGCAGCTGCGGGGTATATTCCGCTTCTTTCACATTGGGCGTCTTCTCTGGAGTAAGATGCCAGCATTTAAGATGGAGCTTTCCCACAGAGTAAGTTTCATAACCGTTATCTTTTAAGATCTGCGGCAGCATCAGCACGCCGTCACGGGTATTGACACCGTTGGTTCGGGCGCCATGACCTCTTGGCGTCAAACCCGACCAAAGCGTCGCACGGGATGGCATACATAGGGGCGTGTTGCAGTATGCATGGCGAAACAACGTTCCGTTTGCTGCAATCGTATCGATATTGGGTGTGTTTAACGAATCATCGGCAAGGCATCCGATCTGGTCGGTACGCTGCTGATCTGTAATAAATACCAAAACATTCGGCTTCATTGTACCTCCTTATCACCACCATTTAATTAAATCAGTAATTTTATTGCGCAGCATTATAAACTCCGGACTCGCAATATCCCGCGGTCGGGGCAGTGGATTTTCGATTTTCTTTTTAATTTTAGTCGGTTTGTTTGTTAAAACAAGTACATTTTCTCCCAGATATACGGCCTCTTCTATATTATGTGTAATAAAGATTACCGTGGTTCCGGTTTTTTGCCAAAGATTGACCAGCTCGTCCTCCAATTTAAATCGAAGATCCAAGTCCAGTTGTCCGTAGGGCTCGTCCATGAGGAGCAGTTCCGGCTGTACAGCAAAAGCCCGCGCAATTACCACACGCTGCAGCATACTGGCAGAAAGCTGGGATGGATAATAATCGCGGTAAGCACTAAGGCCAACCATCTTAAGTGCTTCCTCCGTCCGCTCTTTGATCAGCGCTTTGGGTGTTTTTTTCGTTTCCAGTCCGAAACGGATATTTTCTTCCACCTTCAGCCAAGGTATCGTAGAATATTCCTGAAAAATATAAGCGATATTGTGGCGTTTTAAATCCACGGGCTCCCCATGGATTAAAATCTCTCCGGCTGTAAGAGAATATAATTTGGTCAAACTATTTAAAAACGTTGTTTTCCCACACCCCGTCGGACCGACAATACAGAGAAATTCCCCTTTTGCCACGTCAAACGAGATATCGTCCAGCACTAAAAGGTCACCGAATTTTTTCGTCAAATGATTTACTTGTACCTGTCTTTCTTCGCCCACGGCATTCACCACCTCATTAAATCGATTTGTCCATTGCTTCCGAAATCTCCTTGCGCAGTGTTAAGAACGCCGGATCCACATAGCTTCTTGGTCTCGGAAGATCAATCACGTATTCCTTTTGAATTTTAGCGGGACAGTTACTGATCATTACAATCCGGTCAGCCAAATACAGAGCTTCCTCTATATTATTGGTAACAAACACGACCGTGCGTTTTTCACGCTCCCAGATTTTCATGATTTCTTCTTCCATCATATAACGGGTCTGGGCGTCCAAATGGCCAAAGGGTTCATCCATGAGTAAAACCAAAGGTTCGTTGGCGTAAGCACGTGCAATGCCGACGCGCTGCTTCATGCCACCGGACAGCTTCGCCGGGTAAGTATTCTCAAACCCTTCTAACCCCACCAGATTAATATAATATTGGACCTTTTCCCTGTATTCTTTCTTTCCAAAGCCGCGGGCCTTTGGGCCGTATTCCACATTCCCCCTCACCGTGAGCCACGGAAAAAGCGCGGTGGTCTGATATACAACGCCCCGGTCAGGGCTGGGACCTTCCCGTTTCTCCCCTTGCATCAGAACTTCGCCTCTTGATGGTTCTTTAAGCCCCGCCATAATATTGATAAGGGTTGTCTTTCCGCACTGACCCGGGCCAAACAGAACCAAAAACTCATTTTCACGCACATCCAGGTTGATTCCCCCGATAACATGGTTTTCTTGATCCTTTCCGTAAAAGACTTTATCAATATCCCTGCACTGAATGACCGGTTGTGAGTTTATCTCCCTCTCTCGTTCCATACGCATAATTTCTTTTCCACTCCTCTCATCATTACGGAAAGTAAGAATCCGGTGATTCCAATGGCCACCATACCCACTAAAATCTGATCCGTATTGCCGTTATCCATCCCCGCTACCACGATCCAGCCGATTCCTTCTGAAGAGCGTACCATTTCAGCGGCCAGCACTGTCATCCAGGAAACAGAGAGAGCGTTTTGTAATCCGGCAAAAATCTGCGGTACCGAAGCCGGGAGGACAATGCTTTTGAAAATGTGTGTTTCTTTTGCGCCCAGCATCCGGGCTGCGCCGACTAAAGTTGGATCCACATTGCGTGAACCGTCGTAAGCGTTTACGGTAACGATGACAAACGCGGCTAAAAACAGGATAAAAATCTTAGACTGTTCCCCAAGCCCAAATAAAAGGATCGAAATCGGGATCCAGGCGATAGCTGGAATCGGGCGCAGAACCTCAAATACCGGTTTGAATACCGCCTCAAAAGCGCGGTACCATCCCATGAGCAATCCAATGGCTATGCCAAGGATTGCCGCGATGACATTGCTGAACAGCACCCGGGCTAAACTTGCCATAATATGTACAGCCAGCGTATATTCACCGATTGGTTTTGCAAAAGCTGCAAAGAAATCCAGGATGACCTTGAGCGGTCCGGGAACCAAATTCCCTGCGGGGGAAACTGTGATCACAACTTGCCAGGCGATCAAAAATAATGTGATGGAGATGCTTCCATATACCGCTGCCTGCCACTTTTTAACCTTTTCATCCATCATGAGCGGTTCCCTCCTTTTACAACACACCGTTGCAGAATGCGAAGTATTGCCGACAGAATTGCTCCGATGGCCCCTATAGTCAGCATCCCAACAATAATCATATCCGGCCGTCCAATCATTCGGTTGGCCTGGATCATAAACCCAAGTCCGCTGGACGAAGCCAGCAGTTCCGCAGCAACCAGAGCGGACCATGCACTGGTCAGAGAAATGGTCAATCCGGTAAAGATCTGTGGCAGCGCCGATGGGATCGCCACTTTAAAGAGAATCCTGATATTACTGGCTCCAAAGGTCTGTGCAACCCAGATATGAACCGGATTCGTCTGCAGGATACCCGTGCTGGAATTGATCACGCACGGCACAAAAGCTGAGAGGAATATAATCGCCGCTCTCGCCTTGATGCCAATCCCCAGAAAGATAATCATAATCGGGATCCATGCGATGGGAGGCATGGGACGAAGCAAGTCAAACAGCGGGCGGATAAAGCAACTTGCCTTTTTGCTCCAGCCCATCGCAATACCGAGGGGAATTCCCACGACAGCGCCGATTCCATATCCAACCAGGGCTACCTTCAGGCTGGTCCAAATATGCTCAAACAGTGTAGAGCCGTCCGGCGCCGTATTGGTCAGTTTATAAAGAAAGCTTTGTACGACCTTAACCGGACTCGACAACGCATAGGCGGGCACCAGATGAAGAATATCTGTACAAAGCTGCCAAATTCCCAGCAGTACAAGAACGGAAATTGTGGAAATCAGGATATATTTTAATTTTGCCTTCACAACACACCACTCCTTTTAGAGATAACCGCATCGCGATACGCGGTTATCTCAAATCTTCGTTAGCTTGTTTCAGGAATTTGTCGATCAGGCAGCTTTCCACAATACTTACCTTCTCATTTTCCAACTGGCCGGTTCCTGTGTAGAATTCCGCAATTTCAACCGAGCCCGCGCCGAATTTGTAATTAGGATTATTCAGAAGCTCATCCGCCGTAAAATACGGACGAAGCCTCACCTCATTTCGAACATCCGATTCTGCGCTTTCTTTGCCGTTATTTTTATAGAACTTCATTAATTCCCGTACAGCAGTATCCTCGTCCTTAAAATCTTTCCCCGCTCTGTACATCAAGGTAACAAACTTTTGAACCAGGTCCGGATGTTCTTCATAAAACTGATCGGCAGCGATCACACCGTCATAGACCTGTACCCCAAGATCCTTCATGGAAGCGCCTACCAGCCAGCCCTGCTCTTCACACTGGAAATTATAGGGCGGCGCCGCACAGAGCACATCGCCCTGGCCTGTCAGGAACGCTTGGTATGCCTGGCCGTATTCCATGTTAACAATATTGATGTCGGTTTCCTTCAGGCCTAATTTTTCCACCCATTTAATGGCGTTTAATTGCGCACTGGTGCCGGTGGGCAGCAGAAAAGTCGCTCCTCTTAAAGAATCGGGATCACCGTAAAGGTCTGGGTAGGTAGGATTATAGCCCTTTACTTTGGCGATCTCACTGTCGGAACGAATATAAGCATTCAGACCGCCGGTGGCATCCGTTGTTTCTGCTACCAGTTTGCCTTCATAATTCGCCATGGAGAATATCATCGCCATACCAATGGCAGCCATATCCCATTCCCCGGCGCCGAGGGCTTCATTCATCGGTGCACCGGTTGCAAATTTAACCAATTCAATATCAAGTCCTGCTTCTTTATCCCAGCCCTTTTCAATAATATAATCCACAGGCATACTAACCATGAACGGCATAACACCGATTCTGACTTTTTGTAATTCTGTCTCGGATTGTTCGCCGCTTTGTTCCACATTTGTTGATGAATCGGCGTTTGTGTTATCTGACGGAGAACATCCACCAACAAACGTGCCTATAATGGATATGCAAAGAATCATTGCCAGTACTTTTTTCATTTCGTATTCCTCCTTTTTTATTCGTTTTGGATACGTTTATTATATTTCATTACCAAATGTGAAAAAACCAACAAAAAATACCTTTTTGCTGGTTTTTTGTCCTCTTATTCTTTTTTTTGATACCGTATCCACTATTTTGACATTTCTGCCTCATTTTCGACATTATTTCGATATTCAAAAGGATTCACCCCAAAGCGCCTTTTAAACACGCTGGAAAAATGGCTGATGTTGCTGTAGCCAACCTGTTCTGCCACTTCGTACACCTTACTGTCTGTTGTCTTAAGGAGGTTCGCCGCGCGGGTAACCCGCACAAGGGTCAGATAAGTGACAAATGTAACCCCCGTCTCTTTTTTGAACAGGCGGCTAAAATAATCCGGATTCAGGTGAACCTGGTCCGCCACCATCTCCAGGGAGCAATTAGCGCTGTAATTTTCCTTCACGTAATTCATCCCTATGACAACCGCGCGGCTGTATCCCCGCCCTGACATCAAATCTTTATCCGGAAGAGACCTCATGAAATGTAGGACGGAATCCGACACCTGACTGAAAGTTTCCGCTGCCCGAATCTTTTCCAAAGCATCTGACAATTCCGCCGGTTCTGAGATCTTGTGTTCAAACATTCCGTTTAAGAGAGAGGAAAGCTGCCGTTTTACAAAATCTTCGGATACCGGCCGCTGCTGTTTGATTTCTTCCATATACTGTGTAATATCTTTGCGCAAATCCTCAGACTGTTCACTCTTCATACGCTGCATCAAATCACGCTTCCGGGCTTCTAAGGATTGTTCCAGTTCTTTTTGTCTGCGAAGGATATCATCTATTTCGTTGGTAAGAAGCGGCGACGTATGTCCTCCATAAAAAACCATTTTTAGTTGATATACAGCTTCTAAAATCGCATTTCGTATTTGTCCCCAACCGGGATGCAGATTACTGACACCGATGTGAAATTGATTTAAAGTAGCGATTTTTTGGGTAAAATTGTTCATCTGATAGATTTGTATCAGCATGCTCGGAGTCACAATAATGTTGCACAGCAGCACATTGATGTTTTTATCATAAACAAACCCCACCGCGTTTTCGATTCCAGCGTCTTCCGGCATACTAAAATTAAATTTGTCGGTATGTATTTCCGGTCGGAACGCAACCGCAAACAATGGGGCATTCCGGATCTGTATTTCATGTCCGCTCAAGCTTTTCTGCGAGATTGGTTCTTCCATGCCTCCGTCCACCAGTCTGTGAAAAAACGCTGTCCGCTCCATTGAGATAAAATCTAGATCCGGGCGCTGCATAGACGCTTTTATATCCAAGTGTTTTTGTGTTTCTTGTAATATCTTACGAATACACTCTTTGCTGATCTCTGTTTTCAGGATATACTGGTTTATCCCAAATCGCATCACATTGCGGGCGTATTCAAATACGTCGTGGCTGGTCAGAACGACGATCTCCACTGCGGAGTCTACTTCACGCACTGCCTCAATAAACTGCATTCCATCCATGTCGGGCATTAGTATATCCACAAATATAATATCAGGATGTTCCTCATGGTAAAACTTCAGCGCTTCCTCTCCGTCGGAGGCTAAACCAATGACCTGATCATTTGTCTCCAGCTGTTCAATCACAAACTTAATCCATTCACGAATCGGTAATTCGTCATCCACAATTAAAATCTTCATTCCCCTATCCCCTCCTTCACTCGATTTGCGGTATCCTGGTAGTAACGCTTGTCCCTTTTCCAGGCGCACTGACAATCGACAGCCCGTAATTTGCACCAAAGCTCATCTGGATTCGTTCCCGAACATTGGCCAAACCTACTTTGTTGTAACTGTTCTTTTTCCATTTACCTTCTACAATCTTCTCTAACTTTTCCGGCGTCATTCCAGCCCCGTCGTCCGAGACAGTGATCCAGATCTCGTTCCCATGCTCCACAGCCTCAATGGTGATACAGCCGCCTCCGTTACTTTCAATCCCGTGATAGATTGAATTCTCCACAATCGGCTGCAGCAGCATCCGGGGGATCTGATAATTTTGAAGCTCTTCCGGAATTTTGTAAGACACCTCGATCGGCTCGCTGTAGCGGTATTGAATCAATTCGAGAAACTGAGCGATCCACAGGATCTCCTCATGGATCGGAATCAGTTCATTCGAACTGGATATGGCTGTTTTCATCAGTTTGATAAAAAGCTCCATCATCTTCTCAGCTTCTTCATTTTTCCCCATAGAAATCATACATTTTATAGAAAAGAGGGTGTTGTATAAGAAATGCGGATTGATTTGAGACTGAAGAAAGTCCAGTTCTGCAATGCGCTTCAGACGTTCTTCCAATTTGATATTTTCCATTAACCGGCTGGTTTCCGCCATCATTTGGTTAAATACTTCATTGAGGTTCCGAATTTCCCGCCAACCCGTCACTTCTGAAGTGACCTTTAGGTTTCCCTGGCGGACGGTCTGCATCTTTTGACACAAGCGGTTGATCGGATCCGCCGTGCGATAGGCCACCCAGTAGGAAAGCAAAAAAGAAACCAACAAACTGATCAGCGCAATTCCAACCGTAGTATAGGTCAGCTTTTGCATCGGCGACAGCAGAACGTGGACGGGGATTTCTTCCACGATAGTCCATCCTGTCATTTCATCATATGCGTTCGAGAGCAAATACTGCTCGTCGCCTTTTTTTATCAGGCTAAACCCATCCCGCTTAAACATTTCTGCGAACCGGTCCATATCATAATAATTAAGGCCCAGCATGTTCTGGTTTTGGTGGGATACAATCGTCCCCTTTTCATCCACAATAAAAATGGTATTACTGCCATTCAATGATTTTGAATAAGTTTCAAACAGCTGTCGTTCATCTATATTGACCAGCAGCAGTCCCAAGACATTCCCCTGAGCGTTATGAATCGTACGCGCCGCGGAAAAAACATATTTTTCTTTCTCTGGATTTTTATCATCTTTATAACTGCTTACCCAAAAAATCTGTCCCTTATTATGTACCACATTTTTATACCAAAGCTCGGCTTTTACTGTTTTGCCATGGTAGGAATAAGTTTCATCTGAGCAAAAATCAAAACCGTTTTCTCCCTGAAGGAACACATAAGGAAATAAATTAATATCTTTATAAGCGTCTATATATTTTACTGACAGCGTTTTTATCTTGTCGGCTAAAACTGGAGAACTTTCCGGAAGAAGTTCCGGAACAATGGAAAGGGTCTGCGCTACTGCGGGATCATAAGAATAGAGATTAGATAGCGTAATCATACTGTTCTTAACCGCCTGTGCCCGCTCGGCAATCTGTTTTAAAACATCGACGCGGGACTGCCCGATGCCATCCAGAATGATAGATTTACTGAACAAAAGTAAGCTGGTGCAGATTACGCAGCAAATTACTACAATTAAAATAAAATAGCTGCTTAGAATCCCCCGTCTGATACTCCAAGCTCTAGGTTGATACCATTTTGGCAAATCTATCCCCCCTATTGCTTTTGAATTTATTATATTCCTGGCTATTTTATTTGTCAAACTCGCACCGTCTGGAAAATTCTGGAAATCAATTTGTCACTCTGCAAGGCGGAGGAAGGAGGCGATACGGCGGCATCGTCGACTGACGACAACGCGGCAGACGCTTCTTATCATCTACCGCATTTCTTCATTCAAATCGTATATGGAAACATAAAACCAAAGTTAAGCCCACCGGGTTATTCTTCTTCCACCAGTCGAAGCCCAGCCGTACTGGTCACCGGCAGAGAGATAATGATGGCTTTCGCCTTGCTCTCCATTCCTGCCTGACGCATAACCGCCTGCATAATTTGATTTTTCTCTTCACTTTTTGTAATAATAAAGATCATCTCTTTTTCAGATGCCAGCGATACACCCAGGAACTTCTCCGCCTGCTCCATTCCGGTGCCCTTGGCATGGATAATGGTTCCTCCTGCCGCCCCTGCGCTTCTCGCAGCTTCCATAATCAAATCACTATAACCCTGATTTGCGATAACCAATAATAAATCATGTGCGCAACCTGTCAATGTGGATTCCGCTCCCTTCTCATAGCCTTGATTTTCTGTTAAAAATAATAACTCCCGTTTTCCGCCAATACTGCTGAGCGGAATAGTAAAAGCGATCCCTGTGCCGGGTATATCGATCTGAAGCTTACTTTGCAGCCCTTTTTTCAGAGTATTCCAGACCGTATCTGTTATGACACCGAAGATCACTGCCTTCTCAGAATCCTCCAGGCCAAAGTAATCCAGCATTTCACTGTTGGCTGTCCCTTTCCCGAGAGTAATCAATGCTATAGTCATATTTCGCTCTTTATAAAAGGTCAGAAATCTCGGCAGCATGTTCCGGTTTGTGATCGTAACCATGAAATAAAGCTCACTCATAGAATTCTCCTTTCCTATAGTTCAATAATATCATAATCATCCAGCAATTCGAACTCTGCGGCAGCCGGAGCCGTAACCAGATATTTTTTAGAGTTTCTCTCCTTAATGCGGTAAATAAGTCCCAGAATCTGAATGGTTATGAGAGGTGTCATGGCTACCATGGCCACAACCCCAAAAGCATCTGTAACAATATTTCCTCCCACACGGACACAGGCCCCCATGGCAAACGGAAGTAAAAAGGTGGCGGTCATAGGGCCGGAAGCCACACCTCCGGAGTCAAACGCAATGGCCGTAAAAATTTTTGGAACGAAAAAAGATAATCCGAGTGCAATTGCATAACCTGGGATGATAAACCAGAAGATAGAGATTCCGGTCAATACGCGAAGCATGGCGAGCCCGACAGAGCAGGCCACACTGATAGACAGACTGTGCTTCATGGCTGAGGCCGGAATCGCAGAATCCGTCAGCTCTTCCACCTGCTTGGTCAAAACATATACAGCCGGCTCCGCCATAACAATAAAATAACCAATCACCATACCAATCGGTACAATGATAAAACGATAGGGCAGCGCCGCGATCATCTGTCCCAGATAATTACCGGCAGGCATAAAGCCCACATTCACACCTGTAAGGAATAGGACCAGGCCCACATAGGTGTAGACCAGACCGATTAATATTTTAATCAGCGCTTTTTTACTCAGCCGCAGGGAAACAATCTGGAAAATTCCAAAGAATACAACAATCGGCAGAAGAGAAACTGCGATCTCCATCATATACGTCGGAATCGCGCCGGAAAATAACTGCCGTAAAACAATCGAATTCTCTATCTCCGGAATAGTCACCGGTATGTATTCTCCGCCGGTCGGATGAAAGACGAGGCCCAGCAACAAAACCGCCATAATAGGTCCAATGGAGCACAGCGCAACAAGTCCGAAGCTGTCATCCGCAGCATGCTTATCGCTCCGGATCGTAGAAATACCGATACCCAACGCCATGATAAAAGGTACCGTCATAGGCCCTGTAGTAACACCACCGGAATCAAAGGCAACCGCAAGAAAATCTTTTGGGACAAAAAATGCAAGAGCAAACACAATAATATAGAAAAAGAATAACATATAAGACAGTGGGATGCTAAACAGCATCCTCAAAAGTGCAAAGATCAAAAATATTCCGACGCCAAAGGCTACCGCAATAATCAGCACCCCATTTGCTATGGAAGGAACTTGGTTTGCCAATACCTGAAGATCCGGTTCAGAGACAGTAATAATAAACCCTAAAACAAATCCCAGCACGATCATAATCCAAAGCCGCTTCGTTTTTGTCATGCAGCTGCCGACCCGTTCTCCCATAGGAGTCATAGCCAGCTCTGCTCCCAATGAAAAAAATGTCATTCCCACCACCAGTAATGCCGCGCCTATTATAAAGGCCATCAGGATACTCGGTGAGGTGGGCACGATGGTAAAACATAGAAGCAATACAATACCCATGATTGGAAGTACCGCATCCAGCGATTCTTTCAGCTTTTCTTGTAGTTTTGTTCGATACAATGGCATTCTCCCTTTCTTCTTTCATTTTATTCCATACGGGAATTACACGTAAATTAAAATTTCTTCATATTAACTTTTAACGGGGCGGATTGAAAAGGATAAACTAAGAACGTTCTATATATAATGTATATGAGCGACATAATGTTATTTTTATTTATTTTATGATTATATCATAAATTCCGCAAGAATTATAATATTTATTTATATCTTAACACGAAATATACAAGTACAAAATCGATCCGTATGAGTGGAACCAACTCAACAATCCTGGCGCATTACGTCCAACATATAAATCGGATAACAAAATGGACATGTCCCAAATCGAATTGGACATGTCCCCTTTTGTCTTTAGTGTACGGTTGCGCCAAATGGCATCAGTGCCAGTTTGGCCATCTTGAAGTGCTGGAGTCCAAACGGGATACCGACGATCGTGATACAGAAAATGATTCCAAAAATCACTGATTCCAGCGCCAGAGGGATACCAGAGATCAGCAGCCATATCAGATTCACCAGAAAGGATACTGCGCCTCCGCCATAATGCACTTCTTTCCCGAAAGGACACATACTCAAACCAGCAAACTTAAAGCATTGTAAACCGATGGGAATACCCACAATCGTGATGCACCACAGGCATCCTGCCAGTGCCCAGCTCAATCCGCTGAACAATCCTCCGAATAGAAACCATATGATGTTACCTAAGAATGACATATGCTCTTACCTCCTGTTCTTATCCTCCGAATCCGCATTGTTTTATTTCACATTGTTTCATATCTTCCAGTTCACTTAATACCACGTCTACCCGAACACGGGCGTCCTGTACCTCTTCCAGGGCCTGGTCGATTTTCCTTTGTACATACCAGTCTGCTATCACTCCGTCCAGAAAGAAATCTGCAAATGTGATGAATCCGTCGATTTCCATTTTCAGATCCGTCGGAATAAATACATCTTTCAGCTCCTTCTGAAACCGCAGAAGCAGGCGCTTGGCCTCCTCGATACTGGCGCTGGCATCATCCAGCCGGGAATGTTTTAACAGACCGATCAGGAGGCCGCCGCCGATCATGTCCCAGAGTCCCAGGTCTTTTGCATTGGACAGGCATTTTTCTGCATCCTGCAGACATTCCAGTGCTCTGTGTCCCGCCATCAAAGCTTCGTTGATTTCCCTGACATTCTCTTCTCTGTTGTACATACTCTTTACCTCTCTCCTTTAAACAGCGTTTTTAGTTCCGTTGTTATGTGGCAGAGGATGAAAAAGTGTCTTCGACACTTCAACCCCCTAGCCCCCATTCATGGGGGAATTAGGGGTTTCTTTTTGTGTCGGTTTCCTGCATAATAGTCTTATGAGTATATTACAAGATATTTT
>NZ_JAWDIY010000066.1:0-10858 GCF_032380655.1 Diplocloster hominis
CCGGCCGAAGTGATTTGGCCCCACGGGATTCGCCGCCCGGTTCCAAAGGCCGGACCGCCTCCCTCCCTTCCCGGACCTTCGTCCACAAAATCCCCATTTACCAAAGTTGGCCGTGAATCGTAACATTCCCCCTCCTATAGCCGGATCTTTCAGTTGACAGGAAAGACAGAAGATTCCATAATGTTATACAAAGATCAAAAATTGCTATTCAGGGGGTTACATATGTTTGAAAATGTAAGACAGGCACAGGATTACTGTAAAAATCAGGGGATTCGGATGATCGATTTTAAAATGGTGGACATCAATGGACGCTGGAGACATCTGACGATACCCGCAGAGCGGCTGGATGAGAGTACGATGCGCTATGGAATCGGTTTTGACGGTTCGAATTATGGGTACGCACCGGTGGAAAAAAGCGACATGGTATTTCTGCCCGATCTGTCCACCGCCCATCCGGACCCGTTCACGGAGGTTCCCACGCTTTCCATGTCCGGAAATGTACGCATTTTAAAGGACTCAGGCAATGAACCCTTTGACCAGTATCCCAGAAATGTGGCGCTGAAGGCGGAGGAATTCATGCGCCGAAGCGGTATCGCGGACCAGATGATTATCGGGCCGGAGTTTGAATTCCATCTGCTGGACAGGGTCAGCTATGACTGCAGGCCGAATAAGGTATCCTACGAGCTGGATACCTTGCAGGCGGAATGGAATTCCGGGCTGCCCGGCGCGAATTCGGGATATCATGTGCCCCGTGAAGGCGGATATCACATCTGTGCCCCTCTGGACAGTTCCTATGATTTCCGAAGCAAGGTCTGCCTGATGCTGGCAGACTGGGGGATCGATGTCAAATATCACCACCACGAGGTGGGCGGCCCCGGCCAGGTGGAGATCGAGGTGGAGCTGGGAAGTATGACGGATATGGCCGACCGGACCATGATCCTCAAATATGTGGTCAGAAATGCCGCGGTGGCGGCAGGAAAGACTGTCACCTTTATGCCGAAGCCTATTTACCAGGAGGCCGGCAACGGAATGCATGTGCACATGCTGCTCAAAAAGGACGGACATCCGTTATTTTATGATGAGACCGGTTATTCCGGGCTGAGTAAAGAGGCGCATTGGTTCATGGGAGGGCTGCTGATGCACGCCCGTTCCCTGTGTGCGCTCACGAATCCGTCCACGAATTCCTTCAAGCGTCTGGTGCCCGGCTATGAAGCTCCGGTCACCATCGGCTATGCGACCTCCAACCGAAGTGCCGTGATCCGTATCCCGGCTTATGCCAAGGCGCCGGACGCAAAACGATTCGAGCTGCGCAACCCGGATGCCACCTGTAATCCCTACTATGCCTATGCCGCGATCCTCATGGCCGGTCTGGACGGGATTCTAAAGCAGACCGATCCCCATGCGCATGGCTGGGGGCCTTTTGACTGTAATCTGTATCAGCTTTCCGCAAAGGAGAAGGCGGGACTTGAGGCGCTTCCCGGGACCCTGTCCGAGGCACTGGATGCACTGGAAGAGGACCACGAATATCTCACCCGGGAGGGAGTATTTCCGGAACCTCTGCTGCATGCCTGGATAAAAAACAAGCGGGCGGAGGCGCAGCTGGTGGAGCAAATCCCGCATCCTGCGGAGATCGGGCTGTACTACGACCTGTAGGCATTTGGGGACATGTCCATTCCGGTTTGGGACAGGTACAAATCAGTTCGGGACAGGTACATATCGTCAGATGGTTTTCTACGAAAACCGTCTGACCGAAATGTACCTGTCCCGAACTGATTTGTACCTGTCCCAAACCGGAATGGACATGTCCCCAAACTACCGGCGGGCAGTCAGATACAGCAGGAGGCTGCTGCCCAGGGACCCGAACACGCACTGTTTCAGGCTGCCAAACAAGTAAGCTTCCTGATACCAGCCCTGGTAATTCTGAAGCTTCTGATGATCCACGGACAGCTCATGAAACTTCACGATCCAGAATTCAAAGTCCGATACCCCGGCCGGAACATAATCCGCAGGAAACCGTACAAAGATCCAGAACCACAGCGCCAGCAGACATCCTATACCGAGAACCTCCGCCAGCCGGCACAGGAATCTGACGTTCTGGTTCCGGGGAAGTAGCCCGATCCGGTAAGGTCCAAGCCTCTTCCAGCCCCAGCGTATAACTAACGCTGCGAATACCAGCACGGGCAGTCCCAGGAAAATCCCGGCGATACCCGCATAGAGACCGCCTTCTAAGAAGCTGTCATAAGTGGTCAGGCCCTGCCGGGCCAAAAAATTCCTGACCTCAGATGCGGAATACTCTTTTCCCTGATACCGGAACTCCAGGTTACAAAGCAGATCCGTTTTCTTCGCCCGGTTCAAGAGGATCTGTCCGCTGTCTGCTACGATTCCACGAACCACATACCCACTCCCGTCGACGCGAAGCGAGCAGCCAATGGTATCCGTGCTGCGGAACAGTTTCTCCGACAGGGCGCTGCTGATGACGCACCCCTCCTCATCCAGGCTGTTCACATAACTTCCGGACAGGAGTTCTCCCGGAAGGACCTCTCCCATATCTCCCCAGACACCGATCCGGTCCGTCTGGGTCTGGATGTTCAGCTCCGGATTCTCGGCATTCTGCTCTTCCTGCCGGTACCAGCCGGTGATATCGGGCAGTTCTTTTCCTTCCTGCCCTGCGCTCTGCTGCCCCGGCAGGGATGCCTTCTCTTCTTTCCCCTGCCGCTGTTGTTCGTAGAGCTCATCCAGCTGTTCACCGGTCATTCCGCGGTCTTTGTAATGTACGGTCGCCGCCGGCCCGAACGCAAGGACTCTGGTTCCCGAGGTCACACACACGGCACCCAGGATCAGGATTCCGGCCAGCATACCATATTGTAATATTTTCATTAAGATCCCACCCGTACTCTGTCCCCTTCACTGACATTTTTGCTGCTTCCGGTTATGATACGGTCATCGGCTGTCAGGGCATCTTCAATAGCTGCATATTGGCTGTTGCTCTTTAATACGACGATCGGGACCCGCACGGCCACGTCGGACTCTCCCAGGATGGTGGATTTCTTTTCCAGGATCAGGCAGTACTTCCCGCTCTGATCCTCACGCAATGCCTCGATGGGGATCAGACAGCGGTATTCCGTATCTGACATTTTTTCCAGGGAATAAGTCCCCTTGCCCGAGATCCGGTATTCACCCTCCGGCAGTTCGGCGATAAACGTAGTCCTGTCGTCATCTGCCTGGGCAGTATCTCCGGCTGCGTTTATCTCTGAGGCTCCCACAGGCTGGATCGTCTGAATCTGTGCCTTTACAGGCCCCTTTTGCTGCGGCAGCGCCACGTCGATGGAATCCCCTTCCTGCACCAGCTCCAGCGCACTTTCGCTTAGAGTGCCCACGAACTGATAAGCTCCGGTTCCGATCTCCACGATCTCGGTTCCCGTGGTGCTCGTACCGGGTACCACACCCATCCTGGTGATCACGCCGTCCACCTCCGCCTGCACTTCCCCGCCATCTGCGATCAGTTCATCGATCTTGGCCAGATCCTGTTCCTTCTGCTGGATCTCCAGTTTTCTTATCCTCTGCCCCAGTTCCGCCGCTTTCCTTATATTTTCCTCGTTCTTTTTAGAGTACTCATCATTCTTTTTGGCCAGTTCCCGGGCGTTTTCCGCTTGATCCAGAGCGTCCTTAAAGCTGTCCCGCTGGTCGGCGACCGCCTCCACTGCCTGGCGCTGCTGCTCCTCATAACTTTTAAAGTCCGCATCCGCCTGGGCCACCGCCGCCTCATAGTCCTTTTGAGCCTGTTCCTTTTCCTCCGGAAGCGCCTGATCGAGTGCGGCTTTGGCGTTCTCCCTGATCTGGTCACACTCGGCTTTTTTCGCGTTCATGTTTGCCTCATAGACATTCTTGGCATCGTCCACATCGTTTAATGACTGGTCGTAATGCTTCTGCGCCTGTTCCAGATTCGACAATGCCTGTTCTTCCTCCGATACCTTGCCGGACGGCTGATTGGAATACTCCTGCTGCTCATAGGCCAGCTGCAGCTTTTCCAGTTCTATGCTCCGCTCTTCCTTCTGCTCCTCCAGATCCTTCGTGTCCAGAAAAATAATCCCCTGTCCGGCCGTTACTTTTGTCCCGGCCGGCAGGACTTTATTGACCCGGTATCCCAGGGGAACTTCGGTGTATACCGCCTCGGCCGGGCGCACCGTTCCCTCCCCGTTCACTTTATAGACCAGATTCCCTTCCTTTTTCTTCCCGATGTCCACTTTCGGAAGCATAACGGCATCGATCGCGCGGGAGAGAATCGTCAGAATCAGCATTAGCACAAAGAAACCGATCAGCAGTTTCATTAATTTTTGTTTTTTCTCCGCCTTCGTAAGCTTCTTCTCTTTATCCATATATCCTCCAAGTGTGCGTCTTTTTGCACCTGTAAACGCCTCTTCCATCGGTTATTCTTTCAGCCCTGACGCCTCGATCCCCTGTTCCAGATAGCTCTGCCCCCACAGGAACAGGATCAGCGCCGGAGCCATCATGACGATGGAGGCTGAAAATGCCACGCTCAGCTGCTCCGTAGTAATATTCGGCAGGTACAGGGACATAGGCCAGAGTGTCTTTGTTTTCAAAAAAGCCAGAGGCTGTTCCATGGCGTTCCAATATTCCAGAAACCCCAGGATCATAGCCGAGAGTATCCCGGGCAGCCCTAACGGAAGCCCGATCTTCAGGAAAATGGCAATCTCCCCGGCCCCGTCTATTTTTGCCGCCTCGATAAAGGAACGTGGAATGCTTCGGAAAAACTTAGTCATGATAAATACGGGAAAGGTGGAAAATATCCCCGGCATGATGATCGCCCAGTGAGTGTCCATCATCGAAAGCTTATCTAACACCAGATAGCTGGACACCATAGTCACCTGAAACGGCATAATCATCAGGATCATGTAGAGGGTAAACAGCGCTTTTCTTCCCGGGAAATCGAACCTGCCAAAGGCCCAGGCAGCCGGAATCGAGACCAGGCATTCCCCGGCCAGGATTCCGAACACCTGCTTGCAGGAGTTCCAGAACATCACATAGAAGCCCGGCGAGTCGAACAGAAGTTCCAGATAGGCTTTCAGTGTGGGAAATTGGGGGATCGGAGAAAACTCTACGGATTTTCCGGTCCCGACCAGAACCGCCCCATAGTGCTTGAGGATCTCCGACGTCCCCATAAAGGAGCTGCCCGCCATGATAATCAATGGAAGAAAGACCACGGAGGATAATGTAAGAAGAAATAGAAAAGTAAGTTTTTTTCTCATGCCCTGCTCCTTTACACTTTGCTCCTCTTTAAGCCTCTGTATTTTTCTCATTCCGGTACTGAACCACCAGCAGGAATCCGGTGATCACCAGGGCGGTCAGTACGGCGGCCGCGCTCATTTTCTGGATATCCAGGGATACGAACCAGTTGTTGAACAGATGCTGCAGCATATAGATGCTGCTGTCCGGGTAATCACCGGCGATCAGATATGCCTCCCGGAATACTTTGAAAGAATTTACAAAAGACAGCACACTGATCAGGAATACCGTCGGCCGCAGTTCCGGCAGTGTGATGTAGCGGAAACACTGAAAGCGTCCGGCCCCGTCCACCCGGGCAGCCTCATAGAGCGCCGGTGAGATCCCGTTTAAACCGGCCAGCCACAGGATAATATCATAGCCGATATTCTTCCACAGATAGCTGAAAACCAGCACATAGAAAGCCGTAGAGCCATTCATCCAGTCCACGGGGGCCATGTGGAATACCGCCGTAATCTGATTTAAATACCCTTTCTCGTCAAAGACCAGCTGCCAGAGCAGCACAATGGATGCCACCGGGATCGCCATGGGCGTCAGGAAAATGGTCTTAAACCACTCCCCCGACCCAAACAGGCCCTGGATCAAAAGCGCCGTCAAAAAGGACAAAAGCAGCAGCAGCGGGATACAGGTGAGCAGGAACCTGCCGGTATTGGCAGCGGCCTGATGAAACGCCTCGTTCGTAAGTACGGTCTGATAATTCTTAAGTCCTACAAATCTTCCGCCCATCGCTTCATAAAAGGATCTGCGGATGACATCCAGAAACGGGATCAGTACAAAGGCGGCTACCCCCAGCAGGCTGGGGGCCAGGAACAGATACGCCTTAGCCGCCGTTTGATTATTCCGCCCGATACGTGTTTGCTTTCGTGCAGATGGCATCGGCTGCTTTCTCCGCCGTGACACTGCCGGCAAAAAATGCTTTGGCTTCATCCAGTATCATCTCCTTGAAAACCCGGTCTATATTCAGCGGTATCCGAAGCTCCCGGGCCATATCGATAAACTGGGTGATCTCTTCCCTGGTCGGCGGTTCCGCGTCTATTTTTATCTCTTCTCCGTCGATATTCATACTCATACCCAGGGAGTAATCCAGCACTTTCCCGCACCAGTTATCCAGGGACTTGGCATTGACCGGGAACCCGTTGCCCAGATCCGTATTCTGTTCCTCCTCAGAAAGCAGGAATTTCACAAAATCCTTTGCCATATCGCTCTGCCCGGACGCGCTGTTCACTCCTATCATGCCGCTGGGGATGAAAAGCCCGTTAACCGTAGAAATCATCTTGTCATACTCGGATACGATGGAGGTGGGATAACACAGATCATCGATCCCCTTCATCTCATCTGCCGCAGCCACATGATCCCGTACCGGGTAGGCACCCATATAAAAATTCATCTTTGCCCAATAGGGGGCTGCTGATGCCAGCCATTCCTTTAATTCTTCATCCGTGAGCGGAGGAAGCGGTTCCGTTTCCACTGTGGCTCCCAGCGCGTTGCCGGCGATCTGCACCGTATTCAGGAATTTCACCACAGATTCCTTATTCAGTTTCGATCCGTCGCCCACGATCTCTTCATAATTAATACTGAGAAGCAGTTTTGCCAGTTCATCGTAGGTAAACGTCTTTCCCCCTGCCAGCATAAACGGGGAATCCGGATTCTCCTGGACGTATTGCTGCAGGGTATCCAGCCCGGATATGGCTTTTACGACGTCGCCGTCACCGTAGAGGATAGGAACACTGAACCTGGCCGGTATGCCATACATCCTGCCTTCCTGGTCGGCGTAACTGTTCATGATGTTTTCCAGAAGCTCCCCGGAATCCAGCATCGGCTTCAGGATATCGGAGAGATCCGTTAGAACCCCTTTTTCTATATAAGAGTCAACCGGCAGACCGTCCAGGACCAGCAGATCCGCGCCTTTCCCGCTCAGCAGCTCGGTGTTCAGCGCCCTGATATAATCGGCCGTAGTCGAAGCGCCTTCCTCCGCCTCCGCCGTCGTATAGACGATCTGGACATCCGGATTGGCGATCTGGTATTTTCCGACCGCTCTGGCGATCACGTCACTCGTCTCCAGTCCAAATATCGTCATCTTCACACTCGGTACCGTAGCCACATTCGCATCGTACACATAATGGGCCACCTGCATATCATGGTCGTCACTATAGAGGACATAATAATCCTCGTTATCCCCAACCAGAAAACTGACGCCCCTGATCCCGGGGATACCTGCAGAACACAGGCTGCCGTCAATCACCGTCTCCTGAATCGTACCGCCGGCCTGCATATGCCGCAGTCCCACGGAATCCAGATACAGATACGCATCCAGACCTGAAAACCGCATGATGCCTTCCACATAGTCTTTCTCCTCCAGCACGATCATGTCCACCTGTTTACCGGTGTCCGCATCATATACCACGAAACCGTTGGAGTCCTCATTCAGGGTAAGAATCCTGTTCCCCTCCACGTCCAACAGGTCATTGACATCATCCACGTCAGCTCTTCCCTGCTCGAATTTCCGGATCTCACTGCCGTCTGTACCGCTATAGAGCACCAGCTCATTCGACATATAGGCGATCAGCACATCTCCCGATTCCATGATCTTCCAGCCGCAGGATACCCGATCCTTGCCGCCTGATGCCAGATCCGGGATGTTAACCTCCTCCGCAGTCCTCCCATCCATGGTCTTGACTATATGGTGTGTATAATCGTCATCATAATAGACGGCAAACAGGGAACCGTCATCTCCCTTTTCTATTCTTCTTATGCTTCCTTTGGCCTTTCCAACCGAATCCGTAAGCCAGGATGCGTCCTCCTGGACCCAGGTTCCATCCTCCTGAAGTATATTTCCGGTATAGGTTCCGGACAATATATTGAGTGTATACAGGATTTTTCGTCCCTGCTCATCTCTCAGAAGAGCGATCCCCGTGATGTCCCCATTCATCTCCTTCATCTGTTCGGGAAGCGCCACGGTCTGTTCGACGTATCTTCCCATCGGTGTATTTTCACTCTGGCCGCTTTGATCCTGTGTCGGATTGTCTTTGGCCGTCACGCCGCTTTTGCTCTCCTCTGATTTTTTCCCGCATCCGGCGGCCATTCCCGCGATCAGCGCGATCACCATTATGATTGAAATCCATTTTTTCTTCATAGGGTATTTCCTCCTTTTTTACTATCTTACAGAGGAATTCTCTAAAAATCTTTTAAGATCCCTGAATATAAGATCATGAAATTTTATTCTGTTAAGACCCGGCCGCTCTTAATCGTGTACCGGCAGGCTCAGCACGAAAGTACAGCCGCCCCCTTCCGTATCCTGTATGGTCAGCTCCCCTTTGTGCAGGATCGCCAGCTCCCTGGCAATGCTAAGTCCCAGCCCAAAATGCTGTTTGTCCTTGCGTGATTTGTCCGAACGGTAAAAACGGTCAAACACCTGCTCCTTCTGGTCGTCCGGTATGCCCGGGCCGTGATCAATCACCTGGATCAAAAGCTGGTTTCGTGAAGCAAAAGCTTTTAGCAGCAGCGGCATCTGGTTACCGCAATAGGCCAGCGCATTATCGATAAGAATACCGAGAAGCTGGGACAGGCGCTCCTGGTCCCCCTGAATCATGGGAAGGGTATCTTCCGACAGATCCAGCCGGAACAAAACCTTTCTCTCCCGGCAGACCGGTTCGTAGGTTTCGAACAGGTCCAGCAAAAAAGTATTCGGATCCACTGCGGAAAACCGGACCGTCCAGTTCCCGCTGTCCGCCGAGGCCAGAGTCAGCATATCACTGATCAGCCGGGCCATCCTCCTGCACTCTGCGCAGATGTTGGCGGTAAACAGCTCCGTCCGGGCAGGATCCGCCCCGATCGCCTGGGCCGAGGTCTGGATCACCATCAGGGGCGAGCGAAGCTCATGGGAAGCGGCGGCGATAAATTCCTGCTGCCTGCGTTTGCTCTGCTTAATAGGACGAAGGGACCGCTTGACAAAGATGCGGGCCGCCAGGAACAGCGCAGCGATTCCCAGGATATCCATACACGCAAAGAACAGCCGCTGCCTGTTCAATATCTGCAGGGAAGGGCTGATATAATAGAGAAGCAAAACACTTTTATATCCTTTGTTAGAAGGATAGGACATGGCAATACACTGATAACGGTCCCTGTGGTTCCCGGTGATCTCGAAAACCGGACTTATAGAATAGGTCGTAACCGGTCTGACGGATATGTCCGTTCCCAGCTCCCGTGCTTTCGACGCGGCTTTTTCCAGCAGGTAATCCCGGCCGCTGGGCGGTTCCCAGGCCCCCTTAAACAGGAGCGCGACCCCATTTTCCTCAATGTGGATCAGCAGGTCATTCTCCGTCTCCGTAGCGGCCAGCCAGGTAATATTAAAAGAACGGTCCGTCTGCAGCTTCGTGGTAACATTCATAACCTGTGTCTGGAAGTTCTCATCGATACGGCGGATCAGGGAAAGCTGGCTGTTGATGGAAATAGAAATAACCACCAGCGTAAGAATTACACCGGTGGTAAGCGTATACAAAAATGTCAGACGAAATTGAAGTTTTTTAAACATCGCTCATCCCCGCTATTCATTTGTCTCCAGCCGGTAACCGGCACCGTGGAGCGTCCGGATACAGGCCGCGCTTCCAAGGTTCTTCAAGCGTTTCCGCAGAAAATGAATATAATTGTCCAGGTTGCCGTCCTCCACCTCCGCATCCGGCCCCCAGACATGGGAAAAGATAGCCTCCCGGGTCAGCGAGGTTTCCGGATTCTGTAAAAAGTATTCCAACAGCAGGGCTTCCCTCTTCGACAGCTGGTTCCTGGTGTCCTGGCAGATCAGTTCCCGGTCATTGATCAATAAAGTCAGATCCGCGAAGGACAGGGCACTAACGTCCTCCACCCGCGCCGGACGTCTGGTGAGCGCCCGGATCCGGGCACTCAGCTCCTGAACATCATATGGCTTTACTATATAATCATCCGCCCCGCCGTCCAGTCCATCGATCCGGTCACTGATCTGGCTCATGGCGGTAGCCATAATCACAGGAGTGTGGATATTATTCTGCCGTATTTCCTTTATAATCGTTAGTCCGTCCAGGCCCGGGAGCAGACGGTCCAGCACGATGGCATCATAGTTCGTATGTATCACATAAAACATGGCATCTTCCCCATTCGTACAGACATCGGTCGTATAACCCTCTTTATTCAGCTGCACTTCGACTGCCTGGCAGATTTCCAGATCGTCTTCAATCAATAAAATTCTCAAATCTCTCCCTCCAATCCTTTCTTCCACAAAAATTCCCGTCTGCCGATCGGATAGCAGACGGATCACTTCAAATCCAGTATACAGGAAATTTCTCTAAAAATCTTTAAAATATTCTGAGTTTTTTAAGGTAATATATGGGTGGGGGATATGGGGCCGGGGATGAGGAATCCGGGGGGTGGGGCTCCTGTCCGGCACAGCGGTGTTTGGCTCCGTTCCGTCACTTAAGGCTGTTACCCGGTGAAATCTAAATGAAATCGGTCCGGCAGGTTTGCGGTCCGTGGCTGATTCGCCCCGAATGCCGGATGCATTCGCGGCTCAGCAGCCACCGAAAGACTG
>NZ_JAWDIY010000067.1:0-10833 GCF_032380655.1 Diplocloster hominis
GAGTTAGCCATTCTTAGGTCCGGCCGAAGTGATTTGGCCCCACGGGATTCGCCGCCCGGTTCCAAAGGCCGGACCGCCTCCCTCCCTTCCCGGACCTTCGTCCACAAAATCCCCATTTAAATGAATGGGCGCACGGTATGAGTCCGGCAAAGGCCTGGGATAATAAGGGGGATATTGTAATTGGCAATGATGTGTGGATCGGCTATGAGGCCGTGATCCTGGCAGGTGTTACCATAGGGGACGGCGCTATTATCGGTACCCGCGCTGTCGTCACGAAGGATGTCCCTCCCTATACAATCGTGGGAGGTGTTCCGGCAAAACCGATCCGGCAGCGTTTTTCACCGGAAGTCATTGACCGGCTGCTCGCTTTAAGATGGTGGGACTGGCCTGTTGAGAAAATATCGGATCGTATCAGGTCTATCCAGGCCGGCGATTTGGATGCTCTGGATGAATAAGACAGGGCTGCGATAACGATTCGGCCAAACCGGCCGGGCTGTTATGGATGAGTGCTTGTATTCACTGCATTCGCATGTCCATAACAGTCCGGCCGGATTTTTATGTCTGACCTACATTTGCAGGTACAGATACCGCTTATAGAATCCTGCCACTATGATTCCAACGTAAGCCAGGGCAATATAAATCCACGGCTCCAGCTTTCTTATTTTTATTTCCCATGATTTGTTTGGTATGATTCGAAAACTTAGACAGAACTGTTTCAGCAGTTTGCCGGCCAGTCTGCAGGCCCCGTATCCGATCAGGGTCCCCAGCGAATTCAAAAGTACATCATCCACATCCGAACCGCGGATTAAAAACAGCTGCGTACATTCGATCAGCACCGACAGGCCTGCTCCTACAGCCAGGGTCTTCCACCATTTTGCATACTTTTCCCACAGTAACGGCAGTAAGAAGCCCAGCGGGCAGAATAACAATACATTGCCGATCACATTGATCAGGGCGAACCTGATCCCTTCCCAACCGTCCGCTGTCCAAAAGAGATCCAGGATTCCCCAAAACGGTATCACATTTATTTCCTCTATTCGAATATCCGTATGGAATCCGCTGAGCGGGGAGATTCCTGTTATTTTGAATACCACATATACACATAACAGGAAACAGACACTTCCCATTCCGTGTAAAATCAATGTCCTTTTTCTATCTTGCCGCATTTTCTGTACCTCCCTCTTCCCTGCGGATTTCCAATCGCTGCTCTTTTATCATACATGAATGAATTTAGGATATCTTTAATGATATCTGAAGATTCCATTAAGTTTGCGCAGATATTCATTATAAGCTGAGATCCCGTTTTGAGATCCCGTTAAAAATGAAAAGGACCTGAAAGGATTCGGCCGGTTATACAATAACCGCACAACTCCTTCAGGTCCGTATTCGCTTTTCTGTCTTACTGAAGCATCGCCAGCCGCTCATCAATAATAGAGGCCCAGACTTCCTTATTCTTAGAGCCCACTACCGCTTCCCCTACCTGATTCCCGTCCTTATCGAAGAAATAGGTGGTAGGTACACCCACGATATCCATCAGGCCTGCCTGCAGAAGATCCGCGGAGGGAATCAGGTGCAGATAATTGGCTCCGGTTTTTTCCGCTATTTCTTTCGCCAGATCCACCTGTTCCTGATATATACTCATATCCTGGTTCAAAGTGTCAAAAGCCACTCCTATAATCTGCACGTTCTTATCTTTATACTCGGCTGACAGTTCGCCCAGCTCCGGCATTTCCCGGATACAGGGGTCACAGAAGGTCGCCCAGACATTCATCATGGTCAGGTCCGCATCGGCGAATATATCCTGAGTTACTTCATTTCCATCCAGATCAGTGGTGGTGAAATTCTGAAAGCTGGCTGTCTGCGTGTTATCTTCAGATTCTTTGGCCGCATCTGCGGCTCCGGGGGTTACCTCTGCTTGTGATCCTTCCTCCGGTTCTTTTGTCTGCTGGTCTTGTGCGGGACTTGCCGCTGGTTCCTGTGTGCTGGCAGCAGAGGGCGTTTTGCTGCCTTCCGTCTCATTTGTACTTCCACATGCAGTCAGTGACAATGCCAGAATGAGACCTATGGTTGCCATAATTATTCTTTTCTTCATTTACTCTTCCTTTCCACAGGAACCTGATCCGTTCCTGTCAGCCTGAGGCTTTCTGTTTTTTTCTCTTTTGTAATTCCTCGTCGATGATCGCTATGGTGATTTTTTTCAGGGATTCCATACAATTCTGATTCAATGTCTGGTAAATGTCATCCATCACTCCCGCCATACCGGACGCGATCATGCACTCCACATCCGGATCCCCGGACCGATAAGAAGAATCTACCGCCTTGATCTCAAGGGCTTCGCAGATATCCGCCAGATTTACCCTGTTCGGATCCTGCGCAAAATAGTATCCGCCGTCGATGCCTTCCTTGGTAAGCACCAGATTTCTTTTCTTAAGCTTTGCCAGAACTTTACGCACTCTTGCAGGATTTGTGCATACATTTTTAGCCAGTACCTCGCTGGATACCGTCTCTTTCATGTGATTTAAAAAAACAAGTGAATGCACTGCCACCGCAAATTCTCCCGTCATATCAATTCCTCCTAGTTTTCACTGACTGTATCATAGGGCCAGTCCACGATTCCACCAATATCATAAACCGCCGTGTAGCCAATGTCCACTAATTTTTCTGCAGATGCTTTACTTCTCACTCCGGTTCTGCAGTAAACCAGAATGGGCTGATCCAGATCCGGCAGCTGTTCCGGCTGCTCATCCGTGATGGTATCTAACGGAATCAAGACCGCGTTCCCGATGTGCTTTTCATCGTATTCATCCTGCCTTCTGACATCCACAACCACCAGATCATCCTGGGTATCCATCATCTCTTTTGCCTCTTCCGGCGTTATTTTCTGATAGCCGGCCTTTTCAGGGCTTTCCTGGCTCTCCGCCTGTTTTGCACAGCCATATAAGTAGAATGCCGACAGAAGCATCACACCTATCATCCATATTTTTTTCTTCATCTTCGGTCCTCCGCGCCCTTCCCGTTTTGTAACTGTAATTATAACAGTTACAATGTAAATTGTCAAGTATCCTCACCTATTTTTAATCTTCCAGTTTCTATTATGAGAGGGGACTGGCACCTTTCGGCAGTAAAACCAGACCTTCCGGCAACTGCGCAGAGAAAGGGGCCTGTCCCCGGATATTGACCGGAATGGACATGTCCCCTTTTGACTACCGCCTGTATCTTCTGCGTTTTTTCCTCCGGCGCTTCTCTCTTAAAATGCGCACCCGGATAACCGCCGCCGCAAACAGAGCCGCCGCTATTCCCAGTATCACTCCGATCACAATAAAAAATGTGCGCAGCGGGTGAGATTCTTTCTCCTCCCGTGTTCCTTTTTTATCGGAACCGTTATTTGCGGTTTCATGGGCAGCGTTTTCTCCTGCTGCCTGATTCCCCCCGCTTACGGCAGCGTTAACCGGAAAAATATGTTTTTCTTCCGTCACATCCACCACGACGTCTGCCGAGCCCACAGGGTAGCCCCCATAGTAATATTTTACCGTTCCCGCGTCCTCCCCGTTGCCGGACATCTGGAATTCTGAGGTGGTGTCCGCAAAATCAGCGGATTTGGGCAGCACCACATAGCCGGAAGGGTCCAGCTTCAGGAACGGCGCCGCATCCATGAATTGATCCGGCAAAAGACCGGATTCCTGTCCGGCGAGATACCGGGTGTCCTTCTCAGCCGCATCGACCCTTTGAAACTGATCAAAGCCATAGTCCAGCAGAGCTTTTGTATCCAAAAACTGGTTCGGGCTGGTCTCATTTAAGGTGACACAAATCAGCTCGATTCCATTACGCTTGGCAAACGTAACCAGAGTCTGGTTGGCCCGCAGCGTATATCCGGTCTTTCCGCCAATGCAGCCGGGATATTCATAATCTCCGCCCGGCAGCATCTTGTGATGATTTTTCATATACCTGGGTTCCCCGCAATACGCATCCGGTTCAATGGTATACCGGACCGTGCGCACAATCTTGCGGAACTCTTCATTTTTCAGCGCTTCCCTGGATATCAGCGCCATATCGTAAGCGGTCGTATAATGATCATCGTTGTGCAGCCCGTTGGCATTGACAAAATGGGTGTCCAGGCATCCCAGTTCCCGGGCTCTTTGATTCATCATCTCCGCAAAGGAAGGCAGATCACCCGCCACGTGCTCCGCGATGCCGTATGCCGCTTCATTTCCTGAATTTAACATCATGCCGTACATGGTCTTTTCCATGGAGAGCTGATCTCCCTCATCGATATCACCGATAATCGAGCAGCCCGGATCAATGTCATATACGGAATTGTGGGAGAAAGTGATCATCTCATCCATGGAACAGTTCTCCAAAGCCAGAAGAGCCGTCATAATCTTCGTAATGCTGGCCGGATAATGCCGCTCATAACTGTTCTTCTCGTACAGAACCGTTCCGGTACCCGCTTCCATGAGGATCGCAGCATCTCCCATGATCTGCGGAGCCTCCGGCCAGTCGTCGGGAATTCCCGCCCCCTCCTCTGCCAGGGCCAGCCCCGCGCTATTTAATAAAATGCCAAACGCCAGAATCCCTGACATCAGCACTTTGCATGTTTTATGTATCATAATATTCCTTTCCCTGATGATACCTAACAGCAGCCCCTCATCTATCCCCGCTTTCCCACTGTCTTTCTCTATCTATGTATATTTACACACTTCTTATCTTTTGAAATATATTGACAGCATTTTATCTATCGCATTTTATTTATTGCATTTTATCTGTCTCATTTCTCTTTCGCTATTTTAATGCTTCTCAGCAGACTTATTCTGCCTGCTGAACTTTAGACAAATTTTATTATATTACAAATCCTTCCAGTCAACAAGGGAAAGTGATCTTAAAATATCTTCAGAAACTGACAATTTCTGCCAGTCCCTTCTATATTAAAAACTTTTTAAATACTTAACCGCTGCAAAGCGGCACCCTCTGCCATATCTTTAATCAGAGGGCACAGGCTTTGCCGGTCACCGGATCTTACTGCTGCCGGTCAGAGGGCCCCGAAACCGCCGGTTATGGGGTCCTGAAAAAGCTGGATCGCCGGCGGAGCATACGTAAATATGATAAAAGCCAGCAGCCAGGCGAGCAAGACCGCCAAACTCAGTGTCACATATCCCTCATGTTCCCTCTCATCCCGGAAAAGGTTCCAGCTGAAACGGCAGGCTGTGATGACGCCGGCCAGAAACGTCAGGATATCCAGTATCAGATAATTGGTGCCCAATATTCCCGTGTAAGTATAAAACAATACCAGAATCGTACCGATTCCCGCGCTGGCTCCCACTGCTTTTCCGAACCAGTACCTGGGATAATTTTTTCCGACCCGGAAGTACTCAAAAACAGCATAAACCAAAAAGGGCAGATAGAGCATTTTCAAATGTTCCCAGGTCGATTCATTCACAGGCGCGACCGCGGCCACGATCACTGAATTACCGCTCCATTGATAGACGAAATGCAGCAGAGTCCCCACTGCCGCCACAAACAGGAATCCGCATACTTCATAAATAACCGCTGTTCTTCTCAGCACACTGCCGCCTCCTTTCCTTTCCTATACTCACAATACACCGTGCTTCTATACCGGCGGCCTGCCTGCCGGATACAACTACAGTTTCTCCCCATTGCTCTCAATCACCTGCCGGTACCAGTTGAACGAACGCTTCCGGGATCTCTTAAGAGAACCGTTCCCTTCATTATCTTTATCCACGTAGATAAATCCATACCGCTTCTTCATCTCACCTGTGCCGAATGAAATGACATCGATACATCCCCAGGCTGTGTATCCCATGACATCTACTCCGTCCAGCTCCACGGCTTTTTTCATCTCCTGGATATGGGCTTTGAGATACTGAATCCGGTAGTCATCCTGAATAAATCCATCCTCGTCCGGCACATCTTCCGCGCCAAAGCCGTTCTCCACAATGAACAGTGGTTTCTGATACCGCTCATAGAGAATATTCAGCGCATAGCGAAGCCCCACGGGATCGATCTGCCACCCCCATTCGGATGCCTTCACGTACGGATTTCTCACACTTCCGGCAAATCCGCTGTCCGTCTCGTCCGGCAGCTGTTCACCTGCTTTCACCGCCGCGGACATATAGTAGCTGAAACCAATGTAATCCACGGTTCCCTGCTTCAGAATCTCTTCGTCCCCCGGCTCTATCCGGATCTGATATCCTTTCTGTTCCCACATTTTCTTCAAATATTCCGGGTAGTATCCCCTTACGAATACATCCCCGAACGCAAACCTCTCGTGCATCACTTCCACCGAACGCATCATATCCGCCGGATTACAAGAATAGGGATAAACCGGAACAACGGCCAACATGCAGCCGATCTGAAAATCCGGATTTATCTCATGGCCAAGCTTTACCACTTCCGCGCTGGCCACCAGTTCATGATGAACCGCCTGCCACATCGTCTGTCTTTTATTTTCATCCTCCCGGTAGAGTACGCCGGAACAGGTAAATCCAAAGACCGGAGTTTCCACTGCGGTCTGATTGTTGATCTCATTGAAGGTCATCCAGTATTTTACTTTATCCTTATAACGCCGCATGACAGTTTCACTGAATTTTACAAAACACCCGATCAGCTTCCGGCTTCGGAAACCTCCGTATTTCTTTGCCAGATGGTACGGCATTTCAAAGTGGCTCAGGGTGACCACCGGCTCGATTCCCTTTTTGCGCAGTTCATCAAAAAGCTCGTCATAAAACTGCAGCCCGGCTTCATTGGGTCTGTCCTCTTCCCCCGTCGGATAGATTCTCGTCCAGGCGATGGAGGTCCGGAAGCAGCGGAATCCCATCTCAGCGAACAAGGCGATATCCTCACGGAAATGATGATAAAAATCAATTCCATCATGGTTAGGATAATATTCTGTATCCAGAACTCCGTCGGTGATCCGTCTGGGGACTTTGTGAGCCCCCGCTGTCATCACATCCGCGATACTGACCCCCTTGCCGTCCTCCTGCCAGGCGCCTTCCAGCTGATGGGCCGCCACAGCGCCGCCCCACAAAAAATTCTCCGGCAGACTCATATCCGTTCTTCCTCCCTATTCCGATACCAGCCGATCCACTCCTCTGCCATCATTTTCGTCATCTCCGCGCTCATCATCTGATCCTCCGCGTGGATCAGCACAAGACCTACCGGAACAGGTTCCCCGGAGCATTCCCTTCTGATCAGCTCTGCATGCACGTGATGCCCCTGCGCGAAGCTTTTATCTCCCTCTTCCATCCGCAGACCGGCCTGCTCAAAGTTATTCTGTTTGGCTTCCTGGATCGCTTCCATATAACAGGATTTGGCATCCCCCGCAAAGGATATGATCTGAAAGCAGATGGTTTCCATTTCTTCGTTCACTTATATCGTCTCCTTCATCAGTTTCCTAGCCGCCTTTAGTACATTATCCCCCTTCACCATACCATAATCCATCGGGGATATGGCGTCCACCGGGATATCCGGGTATGCTTTTTGTACCTTGGATAACTGAAAACGCACCTGCGGTCCCAGCAATATCACATCTGCCCCGGCTGCCGCGTTCAGATCTGAAACCGGACAGGCTTCAATGGTACAAGCGTAATCCTGCGCCTCGGCTGCTTCTCTCATTTTACTGACCAGCATACTGGTCGACATACCCGCATTGCACATTAATATAATCCTTTTCATCGTATATTCTCCATTTCTTCTGCTATTTCTATGATTACCAATCATTATCTATTCCTGTTCCTTTGCCGCCCGCTCGGACTCCAGATACTGAGCATCCTGCTTTCTCATAAATGGTAAATAAACAATCACCGAAAGGATCAGGATGATCAGCTGCACCAGCGCCCCCCTCCAGCCGTTCAAAATAAATCCGGAAATCACCGGCGGCGTAGTCCAGGGCACCTGCACGGCGTTAAACGGATGCAAAAAGCCGATCGCCGTAGCACCATAGGTGATCAAAAGAGCTGCCAGCGGTACTGCCAGAAAGGGAATCAGCATGATCGGGTTAAATACGATCGGCAGCCCGAAAATCACCGGTTCATTGATATTGAAAAACCCGGGAATAACGGAAAGCTTGGAGATCTCCCGCATCTGTCCGGATCTGGCTGTCAGTAACGCAGCCAGCAATAGTCCCAGCGTGATCCCGGTGCCTCCGAATTTTACAAAATTATCAATCACCTGCGGCGTCATGATCTTAGCCCCGTTCTCCACCGCCAGGGCTGTCCCGGAATCCACCAACGCCTGATTAGCCAGGGCGTTGGCTGTCAGGATCGGCGCCATGACACCCATCACGATATTCGGTCCATGCAGGCCTGCCCAGAACAGAAGAGAGATCAGCAGCACAATCACGATTCCTCCCGCAAGAGTATCACTCAGATTCTGCATCGGTACCTGGAAGATTTCAAAGATCAGCTCGGTTAATGACAGCCCCGCCAATGCCATACAAATCTGATAAACGATCATGGACAGCAGGATGATCACAAAGCCCGGGATCAGCGTGGTAAACGCATTGGCCACCCCTTCCGGTACTCCGGCCGGCATCTTAATGGTAATTTTCCTCTTCACAAAAAAGCAGAAGATCTTGCTGGCCAGCAGCCCCACAAGAATCGCCGCAATCACTCCATTTCCGCCGGTCCAGCCCCGGGGAATCACACTGCCTACTACCTCGCCGCCCTCGCTCACGACAGATGACGCAGAGACGATCAAAAAGGAAACCAAAGATAAGATACCGCTGGATATCCCGTCACATCCCTCATTTTTTGCGTAGGCATAACCGATCCCGATGGCTATAATAATCGCCAGTATATCAAACGTACAGGCCGATACCTGATTCAGCCCCACATTCCACTGCGTCCCAAAGGTCCTCTCCATGAATCCCGCATAGTTGGAAAACGGCAGGTTGGCGATTAACAAAAACAGGGACCCGATCAGGGTGATCGGCATGGTCAAAACAAATCCATCCTTCAAAGCCGTTATCGATTTTGTACTGGCTGCCTGCATAAATTTGTCCAGCAGCTTATCAAAAAAATCCTTCATAATGTCCTCCTATCTGATGTCCTTCCCCTCAATCACGATCTGCTGCAATTGATTGAAGATTACTAAATTCCGGCTTAGTTTCTGTTCCTTTCCATTGTTTTATACATTGTCCGTTATGTTTGTTTTCATGATAAAGAGTTTCGCTTGCGAAACTTTCCGCCTACGGCGGGCCGAGTAAGCGGCATCTTCCTTTCCGCCGTAGTACGATCCCCGCGGAGCGTTTTATTTCATAGGAGCACTTTCCTCTGAAATCAAAAAAGAGCCGGAACGCTCCAGCTCTTTCTAACTGATATCCGATTAAGTTTACCGATAGGACCGGCGGTATATTTCCGCTGCCGCCTCTACACTCACGACTGCGGGATCACCCTCAAAGAGTCCGCCCATCGTTTCTTTTGCGTTGGCTGCCATTTGCGGCAGCTCATCCGCCGTAATACCATAGTCGCTCATCTTCAGCTGATCCACACCGCAGGCTTTCTGCAGGTCTGTCAGCGCTTTGACAAAATCCATTGGCTCTTTGGCGTCTTGGAACCCCAGAGCCTTCGCCATAGCGACCAGCCTCTCATCACATGACTTTGATTCTGCCATGAATGTGTAATATTCCCTGCTGATCATGATCAGTCCCGCTCCATGAGGCAGCTGGTGATGATAAGCACTCATGGCATGTTCCATGGAATGTTCAGAGATACAGCCGGAAGTGGATTCCACCATACCAGCCAGTGTATTGGCCAGCGCCACATCCGCTCTGGCATCCGGATCACTGCCGTTTTCGACTGCTTTGGCCAGGCTTTTGCCGATTAGTTCTATGGCTCTTAACGCGAACAGATCACTGACCTCATTGGCGGCTTTGCTAATATAACCTTCCGTGCTGTGGAACAGCGCGTCAAACCCCTGATACGCCGTCAGATGCGGGGGGATCGACATCATCAGTTCCGGATCGACCACAGCCAGAGCCGGAAAAGTGCCGTCACAGCCGAATCCGATCTTCTCCTGTCCATTCGTCACCACGGCAAAAGGGTCTGCTTCTGTCCCAGTGCCGGCCGTTGTCGTGATCGCCACGATCGGCAGAGGCTTCCCTAACAATTCTTTCCCTTTCCCGCTGCCGCCGGATATATAATCCCAGTAATCCCCGTCATTCGCAGCCATTACAGCGACCGCCTTCGCGGAATCGATGCTGCTTCCTCCTCCCAGGCCGATGACAAAATCACAGCCGTTTTCCCTGGCCAGAGCAGCCCCTTCCATCACATGTTCCTTAATAGGATTCGGAAGGATTTTATCAAACAGCACATGGGATACCCCAGCCAGCTCAAGCTGTTCCTCCAGCCGGCTCAAATATCCGTATTTCTTCACTGAATTTCCGGCGGAAGTTACGATAAGCGCCTTTTTCCCCGGCAGCTGCTGCTTATGCAGATTGGACAGCTCCCCCTTTCCAAACAGAATTCTGGTGGGAATAAAATATTGAAACTGCATTTAGACCACTCCTTTGATTTATGATTGGGAAATGTTTTACCTTTGCAGAATGCGGCAACCATTTCTCACCTAATCTGAGTATAAAACTTAAAGTTAACTGAAAGTCAAGCTTTTTTTACTTCCTTTTTGATGTAATTTATATTTGGCAAAGCCAACTGGGAGGGGACTGGCACCTTTCGGTAGTAACGCCCAAATCTTCCAGCAACTGCGTGGAGAAAGGGGCCTGTCCCCATAGGCGCGAACTTAAGAAATTAAACCGGGAAGAATAACCATATGGAATTCGTGATTTTGATTGATTCTATGTCGGTTTCGCATAGACAAAAA
>NZ_JAWDIY010000068.1:0-9369 GCF_032380655.1 Diplocloster hominis
ATTGTCTAACTCCATGTATAATCAGCTTCTTTCTGTTTCGACTGATTGTATAATAACATATCATTATATATTGATCAAGTAGTGTGCGACGCAATTCATCCCCCACTTTAGAAGAGGGGTACTTCTTGCTAAGGTTGATTAAAATCAGAGGTTTGGAAAAAGAATATTGTACAGTTATGGGAATGCTATATATAATGACACGCTTAGGAACTGCAAAGAAAGTCACTCCCGTTTTTGAACAGGTTATGGGAAAGAATCCCCGGACATTTCAGCAGTTTGTACAAAAAAACATAGCATTTTGGCAATAGAAATTAAGCGGTAGGCAAAAAAACCCCCGATCAGCATGAAGGCTCATCGAAGGTTTTGATCACAGTTCATCTGGCGCATTGATTTCCTTACCTACAAGATCAATCACTTTCCGAAAGCCCTTCCGGTCTTTTAACGTACTTCCCAGTGAAGTAGGAACCGCAATAATATTCTGGCGTCCAACCTGTTGCACAAAAGTGCGCACTGCGGGCGGAAAATTATCGGCCCAGACCGGAAACACCACGGCTACCACCTCTCCTGCTTTGGGTTTTTCATATATAGCGGGTAAACTTTTACCGCGCGTACCTGAATAACCGGCTCTCAGCCAGCCGACCGGGCCTCCCCAATGTTTACCATCTGAGATAGCAAAAGGCGAAACGCCCTGCCGCGCTGCCAATATTTCTGCAATATTTTTACTGCGCCCTGTACGGGTGAAATAATAAATCTTCATGTAACCCCCCTCTTTCTCCAATCTGTACCTCATACAGACATTTCATTCTTTTTACGTTTCACTTGCTGTAATCATCAAAAGAAGATTCATCATCAGCAATCCAGCCTGGAAACCTCACGGATCTCTTTCTATACAATCAGCATGGCATCCCCGAACGAAAAGAACCGATACCGCTCCTGTACCGCCTCTTCATAGGCATGCAGCACATTCTCCCTGCCGGCCAGCGCCGAAACCAGCATGATCAGCGTTGATTTCGGAAGATGGAAATTCGTGATCAGAGCATCCAGGATCTTAAACTGGTAACCCGGATAGATAAATATGTCGGTCCACCCGCTGCCGCTCTTGAGCAATCCGTTTTCATCAGCAGCGGATTCCAGCGTTCTGCAGCTGGTAGTCCCCACAGCGATAACCTTACCGCCTCCGGCTTTCGCCGCATTAATCTTATCCGCTTCTTCCTGTTCGATCCGATAAAATTCCGAATGCATATGATGCTCCAGAATATTATCCACCTTTACCGGCCGGAAAGTCCCCAGCCCCACATGAAGCGTCACATGTGCGATCGAAACCCCCGCCCGTTCTATCTGTTCCAGCAATTCCGTAGTAAAATGAAGTCCTGCGGTGGGCGCGGCAGCAGATCCCTCATGCCTGGCATAGACCGTCTGATAACGGTTCTTATCCTTCAGCTCATGAGTAATATAAGGCGGCAAAGGCATCTGTCCCAGCTGATCCAGAATCTCCTCAAAAATCCCTTCATAAGAAAACTGAATCAATCGGTTCCCTTCCTCTTCCACCCCTATCACTTTACCGGTCAGAATCCCATCCCCAAAAGAAATCTCAGCTCCCACCCGGGCCTTCTTCCCAGGTTTCACCAGGGTCTCCCAGACATCATTCTCCCTGCGTTTCAGGAGGAGCACTTCGATCCCTGCCTCCGTCCCGACCTTATTTCCCATCAATCTGGCCGGAATCACTTTCGTATCATTAATCACCAGGCAGTCTCCCGGGTGCAAAAAAGAAAGGATATCCCGGAACATCCGATGTTCCACCCCGCCCGTCTCCTTATCCAGCACCAGAAGCCTGGAGCCCGCACGGTCCTCCAGCGGGTCCTGCGCGATCAGTTCCTGTGGTAAATCAAAATCAAATTCATCTAAATGCATCATGATCTCCTCATTTATCAAATCCTGTGCAGCACTCAGCACAAGACTTCATCCTCCATTAAATTATCTCCATCCGCCGCACTGGTAGCCAAAAAATCACAACGTTCATTCTCCGGATGTCCATCATGTCCCTTCACCCAGATATATCTTACCACATGCGGCTCCATCGCCTTCAGAAGCCTTTTCCACAGATCCACATTCTTCACCGGCTCATTACCGCTGCGCTTCCAGCCCTTCTTCAGCCAGCTGTCGATCCACCTCTGATTAAAAGCGTCCACCAGATACTTGGAATCCGAATAAAGATCCACCGTACAGGATTTCGTCAGAGCCTCCAGCCCCACGATCGCCGCCATAAGCTCCATCCGGTTATTCGTAGTCTTCTTATACCCGCAGCTATACTCCCTCTTATGCAGATTCCCCTGGGAATCCTGAAAATGTATCACCGTACCATACCCTCCCGGTCCATCCGGATTCCCCCTGGCCGATCCATCCGTATAAATATCCACATGCATTCCTTCATTCACCTCTTCCAACGTCTTTCATGATTGTATCATTAAGCCTTCTACTTCTCAAGCCCCTTTTCTTCTGCGAGGGGGGAGAGTTTTGCGAGGGGCCGGAGAGGGAATCGGCGGGGGGCGGCACCGGGAGCGGGAGCCATTCGTAGCGGGCGCCTAATCGCTTCGGCCAGACCTAAGAACGGGTAACTCCGATGGCGGGAGAACCTCTTATTGGCAGGGCCTGGAACAAACTCGCCAGAGTACGGCTCGGACAGTGTTCCAGGCCCTGCGAGGTTCTCCCACCATCTGCGTAACCCGTTCTAAGGCCTGGTCTCAAGCGATTTGGCGCCCGCTACGAATGGCTCCCGCTCCCGGTGCCGCCCCCCGCCGATTCCCTCTCCTTCTTTGGTGAGAGCTCATATACTATGTGCAAAGCCTACGCCATTTTAAAGCTAAAACTATTCCATTCACTCTTCTGAATATATTTTCTTGAAACTGTGGATGGATTTCAATGTACTTTGAGTACAGTGTATACAATCTTTTTGATTTAAGTCTTATAGACTTATTGACTTTTAAGAAACATTAATACTTATGAGCTTATTGACTTATAAGCTTATAGACCTATAAACTTATAGACCTATAAACTAAAAGGCCTGTGAACTTAAAAGTCTATAAACTTAAAGGCCTATGAACTTAAACACCTATGAACTTCTAGGTATATAAACTTATTGCTTTATGTACTTATAGAATTATGTACTTATTGGCTTATGTACTTATAAGCTTATGTACTTATTAACTTATATAAATATAGCCAACTATTTCGCTAAAAGAATCCCAGTAAAAAGTTATGATATTTTACCGACATAATATTTATGTGCCCATACGATACATAACAGCCAGCACATGAATCTGGGGCATCACCAAAGTAGGAGTGGACAGGAACAAGGGGGAACTTCAGGGAGGGGGGAACAAAAGGAACGGGTGCCGAATCGCTTGAGGCCGTGCCTTAGAACGGGTTACGCAGAAGAGGTCGAAACCTCGCAGGACCCGGGGCACTGTTTGAGCCGCTTTCTGGCGAGTTTGCCCCGGGTCCTGCGAATAAGAGGTTTCGTCCTCTTCGGAGTTACCCGTTCTTAGGCAGGGCCGAAGCGATTCGGCACCCGTTCCTTTTGTTCCCCCCTCCCTGAAGTTCCCCCTTGTTCCTGTCCACTCCGGCCCTCCGGCCCCCCAGTCCCCCAGTCCTCAGCAAATCAAGCCCTCATACTAAGAAGTTTCTGCTTTAACTCACCTTCCAGACGGGCCAGCTCTTTTTCAGCCTCGCGCCGTTTCTGTCGGCCTTCTTCCTGGATTCGCATGACTTCATCCAGGGTGGTGATCAGGCTTTCGTTGGTGTGCTGCAGGGTCTCGATATCTACGATACCACGCTCCGACTCTTTGGCGATGTCTATGGTGGCGGTTTTTAAGGTGTCCGCGTTCTTTCTGAGAAGAGCGTTGGTCATTTCGGTGACTTCACGCTGGGCTGCGGCAGCCTGCCTTGAATTTTCCACACCCAGGGCCAGAACCATCTGGCTCTTCCATAAGGGAATCGTGTTGACCAGCGTGGACTGGATCTTGTCGGACATGAGCGTATCGTTATTCTGGACCAGTCGGATCTGGGGCGCCATTTGGATGGATATCATCCGGGTCAGCTCCAGGTCATGCAGTTTCTTTTCGAATCGGTCACAGAGGTTCGCCAGGTCGTTGGCCGCCTGCGCATCCTCCGGCAGTCCGGAACGGCTGGCCTGGTCTAAGAGATTGGCCAGATCCACGTCGTGTACCTGCTGAAGTTTCTTTTTGCCGGCTATAATATAGAGGCTTAGTTCTTTGAAGTATACGGTATTCAGCTCGTACATCTGGTCCAGCATGGCTGTGTCTTTTAACAGGTTTTTCTGGTGCTGCTCCAGGACATCACAGATTTTGTTGATGTTTACCTCGGCTTTGTCATATTTGGATTTCATGGCTGCCATTTTATTGGAGCTGCGTTTGAAGATGCCGAACAGGCCTTTTTCCTCTTCCACATCGAAGCTTTTCAGTTCATTTACCACGCCGGAGAGCATTTCCCCGATCTCTCCCAGGTCTTTGGTCCGCACGTTGTTCAGGACGTTCTGGGAGAAATCTGCTATTTTTTTCTGGGCTCCGGAACCGTATTGCAGGATCATGTTGGAGTTGTTCAGATCGATCTTCGGTATGAAGTCCTCCACCATTTTCTGCTCCTGTTCGTTCAGCGGCATATCTTCCACTCCGGCCGGCACCGGCTCCTCTTTTTGTTCCTGTTTTACCACCGGCGGAGCCGCGGGTATGGGTTCCGTATCCAGTTCCAGGGTAAATGACGGCATTTCTTTTAATGTATCGCTCATTCTTATTTCCTCCAGTGCTGCGGTTTTACAGCATATTCTTCATTATAGCAGACTGCGGTCAAAATCCCGGCCGCTGGTCAGGCCCTCCTGGGCCAGCATGGCTTCCAGCGTGGAGATCTCCGCCGACAGGTCCATCAGATCGTCCTGCATCAGGTCTTTTAACAGGTTCTTAAAAGCCAGGTTGATGTTTCCAAGCGCCTGTTTGATTTCATTTTCCGTATTGATCACTTCTTCACTCCGGATACCGTGATCTTCCAGATCCCGGTAAGCCTCCACAAGCTTCAGGGTGGTCGGCAGATAATAGCACATGAACTTGCGGATCTGGGTCACTTTGGCCGGATGCTGCTCCACATAGCTGAAGATCTTCGAGGTGATCTCCTCCAGTTCATCCAGCTTCTGAGAGATTTCTTCTTCCGGCAGGGCGACATTTATTTCCTTGACTTTTCGGATATAATGTTTTCCCTCGTCCAGCAGTTCCTGAAGACGCGCCGCCTGAGGGTCTTTTTCCTCCCTCTCTTTCCGGCGTTTTTCTTCCTCCTGCATCTGCCTGATATGTTCCTGGGTCTCCAGATATTGGTGGTAGGTTTCCTGATCCAGAATCAGACAGGTTTCTTTTTCGTCCAGATAGCCGACCGGGAACAAACGCAGCCGGATCATCTTTTTCAAATCTTTGACAATCTCCTTTGAAGTCTTCCCTGTGGCAGCGGCTAACTCCGAGATTTCACAGTAAGTTCTGCCGTGGATCAGTGCGCGGTATCTGGTAAACCGTTCAAACCGGCCCTTTTGCACGCCGCCCCTGGCAATCAGGGATACACAGCCGGACAGAAGCAAAAAGAAAATCACAGCGGCCGGAATTCCTATAGGATTGAAGTTCAGAATCAGATTCAGCACCATCCCCAAAAAGGCGACTCCGGTAAATGTGCAGCCAATGATTCCAAGGACAATATTCGCTGTCCCCTTCGGCTCACGGTACCTGACCGCCGGCTGGGTTGGCGGCTTCGACCAGGTCACGCTTCCAGTCTTGCGGTCCTCCCGGTAAGGGTGTGTCGGCCTCGTCCGGTTACGGGTTCTTGCATAGTTCGAGTGAAATTCTGACGGATCAAAGTTCTGGTAGGTTTGGCGGAAATTCTCTTTGGTCTGATATCCCTGTCTTTTGACATCATCCATGGTCTGCTGTGTCTGTCTGCGTACATCGTCCATCGTCTGGCGAATTCCGTTATTTGCCTGGGACATAGCGGTGTTGATCGTATCTTTCAACTCATGCACAGCCCCGGATGACAGCACCCGTTCTACCGCTTCATTTATCTCCCTGCTTATATTTGAAAAACTGTCGTCCATTTTTACCTCCAGTGGCGCAATTGCCGTGCCATTCATTGTACGGATAAAAGGTTCCTGTCAACCTTTTTTATCAGCCGCAAATCTTTGGTACTATTATAGCTTGTTTCCCTTTTGGGGGCAACAGAAGTGTGAAAAATTTTTTTCACCTCTACATTTGTGCGTGGAAAAACACGTTCAGTGGAATTATGAACCGGGTTTATATACGGAAAATATACCCGCTGTTGGATACGGCCGGCGGAATCAGGTATAAATAAACGGATTTATCAATATATTTTAAACAAATGGAATTCGGGGGGATAAGTTGAAAAGCCTGAAAAAAATTCCTTATAAAAACCTATTTAAATTAACTCTGCTGTTTGCCGCTGCCTTTTTCATAGGTCAGATCGCCGGGCGGGTTGTGGATTACATGCAGCCGGAAGCCATACCGACCGCCGCCGAGGGCAGCTGGGGGTTAAGCTTCCAGGAGGAAGGACAGCCGCCGGTGGCTAACGCCACGTTCGATGAGTTAAAACAATACGACGCATATTATGCGGAGAATACAACCGACAAAGTTCTGTATCTGACCTTTGACTGCGGATATGAAAATGGCAATACCGCGCCTATTCTGGATGCCCTGAAGAAGCACAATGCCCACGCCACGTTCTTCGTGGTCGGCAATTTTCTGTCCACCAGCCCGGACCTGGTAAAACGAATGGTCGCGGAAGGACATATCGTGGGCAATCATACATACAACCATCCGGATATGTCCAAGATCTCCACAATGGACGCTTTTTCCAAGGAGTTAGGGGATATCGAAACCCTGTACCAGGAGACGATCGGCCAGCCCATGACCAAATACTACCGCCCGCCTCAGGGGAAATACAGTGAAGCCAACCTAAAAATGGCGCAGGAACTGGGTTATAAGACCTTCTTCTGGAGTCTGGCCTATGTAGACTGGTATCAGGATAAACAGCCCACGAAGGATGAGGCCTTTGACAAGCTTCTGGGCCGCATCCATCCCGGAGCCGTCGTCTTACTGCACAGCACTTCCAAAACCAACGGAGAGATCCTGGATGAACTGCTGACCAAATGGGAAGAGATGGGCTATACCTTCAAAACCCTGGATCAGCTCGTAAGCGGCTCCTGATTTCAACTTGCGTTGTGATTTGCTCTCTATTATTGCATTATTTGCTTTACCAAAGTAAAACCTACTCGCTCAAAGCCCAAACGCCTTCCTCCGCAAACCGGGTGGCCATGTTTTCCGCCTTATTGATAATCTCCTCATCGTAACCGATCAGACCAAGCAGGCGGATTGCATTTCTTGAGGTCGCCCGGCCCTCACGGAGGCAGTAATCAAACAAAATGTCCTGATCCTTAATTTCTTCTCTGAAATGATAGTTATCATAGGAATTCTCCAGAATATACGTCAGCTCAATATCATGGGTAGCTGCAAAGCAGAGCACACCCGCGTCATTCAAACTTTTCAGTATCTCGGAGGATGCGGCGATCCGCTCCACCGTATTGGTCCCTCTAAGCACCTCATCCACAAAACACAAAACCGGATGTTCTTTGTCCACTGCGTCCAGAATCCGCTTCAGGGATTTAATTTCTACTATAAAATAGCTCTCCTGCCCCATCAGATTATCCTTTAACGCCATTGAAGAATAGATACGGAAATAATTCCCCTGATAGCGGTCAGCCAGCGCCGTATGGATCGTCTGGGCCAGAATCGCATTGATGGCGATAGTTTTTAAAAATGTAGATTTACCGGATGCGTTGGAGCCGGTGAGAAGAACTCCCCGTTTGGCCTGTATGGTACTGGCCACCGCATGCTCCACCAGCGGATGATAGATATTTTCCGCCTCCAGGCGGACGTTCTCTCCCTGTAGAAGTTCAGGCAGGCACACATACGGCATCATTTCCCTGAAATTAGCGATGGCGATCATGCTTTCCAGCATTCCGATCTGCTCGATAAACAGCTCCGCATCCTTTAAATGCAGCTTCACTTCTTTGAGCATCCAGTTAAATTTAATCAGATCCACATGGAAAACCATACGGATATAATCCAGAATCATAGCCAGCGGATCCTCATTCATCCCACCCTGTCCGGCCAGCACCAGAAAAGAATTCTTCCGGAATTTGTTAAACTGTCTGGACGTTTTCTTCATCTCCGCCTGATATTTCTCAATCTCCCTGATATTTAACTTCTCCAGTTCTTTCGCCGTATCCATCATTTTAATAATAAACGCGAAAGCGCTGATATACGGCTCAATCTCTTTCTTCCGGGAAAAATAATTCATGATATTCACGCACATAACCACAATAAAAAATATAATTCCCTGGGCCGGCGCGACAAAAATGGACACGATACCTGCCAGGGCGAGCACTGCCATAATAATATGCGGCACAAGCTTCATCTCGGTCAGATCCGCAAGCCAATAGATATAATCCGCCAGCGACACCCCCTTGACCCGGCCCATCTTCGCGTAAATCTTCTCCACGGATCGCCGTTCGCTCTCGTGGGACGCGAAATAAGAGATCAGCCTCTCCCTTTCTTCCAGCACCGACTTCTCATAAACAGGCGTCCTCATCATATCATAGAGACATTCCTGTCCCGGCGAAGACCAGGTATGGTTTACCAGCATAAACACCTCATCCATATCCAGATCATTCCAGGTAATGTCATCGATCCCTGTCACCCCGTCATGCCGGCGCCTGCAAAAATGAGATATACTGTCAAACTCCTCCGCCGTATATTCCTGCTCCGGCTGTTTCCCCCAGCTGAGCGCGATCTTCCTCTCCCTTTTCCGTTCCCAGTTGATCCTGTCATAAAATAATTTCAGGAACACGATCAGCAGCACGGCTCCCACTGCAATTGCCACAAACCAATATTCATTCATATGACCAACTCCTGTCATTTCTAAGTACCAGCATCACTGTACTATTTTAATAATACAATAATACGCTCATCTCAAATTCATGTCAAGCTTATCATTCGAAATGAACGCTAACTATGGGGTAACTTTGACTTAGGGCCGGGAAGAAACCTGGGGGGCGGGGGCTCCTGTTTTGGGACGCGGGGCGGGGCGGGCTCCTGTCCGTTGGCGGGCGGAGGGCTGTCCGCTGGCAGCTGCTAAGTGAAATCCAGGCCGCAGATTCAGGAACCGGGCCAATTCACCAGGAACGCATGATGCGTTCCCGGTTCAGTGGCCCTTGCCCGTCGGACGTGAAGTCCGCCGTGCATCCTG
>NZ_JAWDIY010000069.1:0-9097 GCF_032380655.1 Diplocloster hominis
TTTGTCTATGCGAAACCGACATAGAATCAATCAAAATCACGAATTCCATATGGTTATTCTTCCCGGTTTAATTTCTTAAGTTCGCGCCTATGGGGACAGGCCCCTTTCTCCACGCAGTTACCTGAAGGTTTTACTTTACAGCCGAAAGGTGCCAGTCCCCTCCCATAGCGAAGCCGAAATTCATTGCAATCCTCTCTGCAAATGGCATATAATAGAAGTACATATATACGAGCGGGCGGCAGCACAGCGGATATTAAAAGAGGCCTAAGCAGGCTCTCATCCCTTTGGATCTTACGATCCGGGAGGGCTTTTTTTATGCTATGGTGATGAGTTCCGGGAATGAGCGGGATTTTCGCTTGACTCGTATCTAAAATCAAGAGATGTAGAAAGGATCTGGAACGTAATGGGAGACAACAAAGCGTTACCGTCCCGGGATAATGAAGAACAGCCGCTAGCAGAAAAAGGCCGTTTAACCAATGGCGGGAATTCAATTATAACCGGAGTCATCTGGAAACAACTGCTTCTTTTTGCCCTGCCCCTGCTGATCGGGAATCTGTTTCAGCAGTTATACAACACAGTGGATTCCGTAATAGTCGGCAATTATGTAGGAAAGAATGCGCTGGCGGCCGTGGGCTCCAGCATGTCAATCATCAACATGCTGATCGGCTTCTTCCTGGGCCTGTCCACTGGCGCCGGGGTTATCATATCCCAGTATTACGGAGCAGACGCGAAAAAGGAGCTCCACGATGCCGTACATACCACCATAGCGATGATCCTGATCAGCGGGGTATTTATGACGATCTGCGGAATACTCTTTACCCCGGCCATACTGAGGATGATGGGCACTCCCTCGGAAGTGATGGAACTATCCGTCCGATATCTGAAAATCTATTTCGCAGGAATCCTGTCCCTGATGATCTACAACATGGGAGCGGGAATCCTGCGTGCGATCGGTGACTCCAAACGGCCGCTGTACTACCTGATCGTTTCGAGCCTAGTAAATGTGGCTCTGGATCTGCTCTTTGTCGTAGGCTTTCAAATGGGAGTGGCAGGCGTGGCATACGCCACCATCATCGCCCAGACCGTATCGGCAGCTCTGATTATCATCCGACTGATCCGGACCGCCGAACCCTACCGTTTGATTCCCAGGGATCTTAAAATACACAAAAACTACCTGTTGAAAATTCTGCGGGTAGGCCTGCCCGCGGGCCTGCAGCAGTCCATCATCGCTTTTTCCAATGTTATCGTCCAATCCAAGATCAACAGCTTTGGTGCCGCGGCCATGGCAGGATGCGGAGCATACACAAAAGTGGATGCCTTTGTCATTCTGCCCTTTATGAGCCTGAGTCTTGCCGGTACTACCTTTGTCGGCCAGAATATCGGCGCCCGAAGATACGACCGTGTCCGGAAAACGGCTCACGCCAGTTTTCTCATTACCCTGATCGTAACCCTGGTTCTGTCGATCCTCGTCTATCTGTTCGGGCCCGTGATCCTGCGGATCTTCACCACCGAACAAGACGTGATCCACTACGGCAGTTATATGCTGAAAACCCTGGCCCCCTTCTACCTCTTCGTAGCATTTGCCAATGTATGCAGCGGTATTATCCGGGGCTCCGGCCAAACCGTGATTCCCATGCTGATCATGGTGGGAACCATGTGTGTAGTCCGGGTCATCTGGCTCACGGTCATGACTCCCATCATGCAGGACATCATGGTGGTATTCCTGGGCTACCTCATCACCTGGGTTCTGTGCGCTGCTCTGATGCTGGCTTACTACCTCATGGGCTCCTGGCTTACCCGCTATGAAAAGCCCCGGCCCCGTTAAAGAACCGTTCAGGGAAGTTCTCTCACAGCCGTTTCCGGCGTTCCTCGATGAGCTCCATGTGCTCTTTCACCCTGGCCTCCGCCCCCTGCCGTGTAGGCCGGTAATAGTTCCGCCCTGCCAGGGAATCCGGCAGGCACTGCATGGAGGTCAGCTTTTCTTCGGTGTCATGAGCGTACTGATAGCCCTTGCCGTAATCCAGATCCTGCATCAGCTTCGTCGGGGCGTTGCGGATCTGCAGGGGCACCGGCTCCGCCAGCATCTGCAGCGCGTCTGATTTGGCCTCCTCGTAGGCGACGTACAGCGCATTGGACTTAGGGGCCAGCGTCAGATATGTGACGGCATGGGTCAGGTTTACATTGCACTCGGGCATCCCGTTAAAATGGCAGGCCTGATAGGCGGCCACGGCGATCTCCAGCGCCCGGCTGTCCGCGATCCCGATATCCTCGCTTGCGAAACGGATCAGGCGTCGTGCGACGTAGAGCGGATCTTCGCCTGCCTCCAGCATACGGGCCAGCCAGTAGACTGCGGCCTGTACGTCGGAATTGCGCATGGATTTGTGCAGGGCGGAGATCAGATTATAGTGTTCCTCCCCGTTTTTATCGTAAAGAAGCGACTTCCGGCTGATGCATTGTTCCAGGATTTCCGGAGTGACGACGGTTTCCGTACCCTGAATGTCTCCGTTGATCACGGCCATTTCCAGCGTGTTCAGGGCGGTCCGGGCATCCCCATTGGCGAATCCGGCGATCATACGGAGCAGGTCCTTTGGGATGCGGATCTTCTGGCTGCCCAGCCCTCTCTCGGATTCCAGGGCATGCTGCAGCAGCTGATACAGATCGTCGGAGGAGAGCGCGTGCAGCACGAAGACCTTGCAGCGGGACAAAAGAGCGGAGTTGATCTCAAAGGAAGGGTTCTCCGTAGTAGCTCCGATCAAAATGATGCTGCCCTTCTCCACATAGGGGAGAAAGGCGTCCTGCTGGGCCTTGTTAAAGCGGTGAATCTCGTCTACGAATAGCAGGGTGCGCTCTCCGGACATTCTATTGGCTTCCGCCTGCGCCATCACGGTTTTGATCTCTTTTATTCCGCTGGTGACGGCGCTGAAATCTACAAAGTTACTTCTGGTCGTGCCGGCGATGATTCTGGCCAGAGTGGTTTTCCCGACACCGGGAGGCCCCCAGAATATCATAGATGAAATATTATCCTGCTCGATTAGCTGACGCAGTATCCGGCCCTTACCCAGCAGGTGCTGCTGTCCCACGAATTCCTTCAGGGTTTCCGGCCGCAGACGGCTGGCCAGAGGGGCGGACTTTGGACGGTCGTCGAAGAGGGAGAGCTGTTCCAATCGTATCACTTCCTTTTTTCTGAATCTTTCTTAATCACGTGTGAATACATTTACCATATCTTATTCTGCCGATTCCATACATTCTGTGCCTGGAATATCTCATTTTATCACTTTTCCCTTTCCGGATGTAACTCACGTCACGACATCTGCGCTGTCCTCCGATCCGGTATCCGGCGGAGAAGCCGGCAGCCGGATCTGTACTTCAGTTCCGGCTCCGGCTGTACTGGTATAGTACAGCCCATATTCCTTTCCAAACAGGAGCTGTATTCTGCGGTGGGTATTTACCACACCCAGATTACTGCCTGCGGAAGGCTTTTTCACGCCATCCAGGATGTGTTCCAGTTCTTCCGGCGGTATTCCGTTCCCGTTGTCCATAACGGCGATGACGATCAGGCCGGGCTCGCGCCAGCCGGTGACCACGATATCGCCCTGTTTGCTTTCCCGTTCCAGGATGCCGTGCTGGATGGAATTCTCCACCAGCGGCTGCAGGGTAAGCTTCGGGATCTTGTAGTCGTACAGGTCGCCGGGAACATCCTCCAGATAGTGAATCTGATGATTATACCGCATGTTCTGAAGATCGACATAGAGGTTTACATGCTCCAGTTCTTTTTCGACCGATACGATGGTGTCCCCCTTGCTGAGTGTCAGCTTGTAAAATTTGGACAGGGACTGGATCGCTCTGCTCACCTCTTCCTTCTGATCACTTTTGGACAGCCAGTTAATCATGTCCAGGCTGTTGTACAGAAAATGCGGATTGATCTGAGCCTGCAGGGCCCGGAACTCCGACAGCCTCAGTTCCTCGGCAGCCTGGGATTCTCTGGCCATCAGGAGGTTCAGCTCATCGGTCATATAGTTATAAGTAGTAATCAGATTACCGATCTCATCCTTACCGGATGTCTGCTCCAGCCGTTTTGGCTTACCAAAGCGGACCGTTCCCATCTGCTTCACAACGGTGGATAACCGCCGGACGATGGATGTGGACAGGAACAAGGCGGTGAGAAAGGCCAGGGCAACGAACAGGAGATAGAGACCGATAAACTGGAAAATCAGTTCGTTTCCCTTGGAGGTAAGGCTTCTCTCGGGCATAACGGAAATCATAGTCCAGTCTGTATTGTTAATCGGATAATAGCCCACATAAGCGTTCTGATCAATAAATGGGTGAAGGATAAATTCCCCCGGTTCCATAAGGGACGACAGGGAATCCCGGGACAACAGGTAGGCGCCGGAAAGCTTGGCGTCGGAAGTGGAGACCACAGAATCCCGTTCATTGATCAGATAAGCGGCGCTGTCGGCCACGTTGGTTCCCTGCTTCAGGATCGATCCGATCTCATCCCCGGAAAAATAGACGGCCACATAGGCGCCTGGACGGGCAGGGTCCGCCACACTGGGGATCTGATGGATATAGGCCAGCTGTCCGCAGGACCGCTCCTCCTCGGGCGAGAGATACAGGCCCGGACAGAACAGGGAAATGGGCCTTTGGCTGTCGAAGATGCCGTACCAGTAAGTACCGTATACCGATTCCAGAGGGTAGAAAAGCTGCTTCTGTGCGATATTGTAATCACACAGAAAATCATAGGGCTCGCTTACATAAATGCGGATGTTGTCAATTAACTGATGATCGATCTGATTCAGCGCGGATATGTAAAAAGGTTTCAGGATGTCCTCGGATAAAAGCTCCTGGGTAATATCTTCCGGCATGGTATGAAACAGATCCAGGATAAAGGCGCTGTTGGAAATCGAAGCGCTGGAGGAGATCACTTTGGACACGGTAACCTCCAGCGCGCTGGCAGTCTGCTCGGCCAGAGCCTGTTCAGAGCGAATGGTATCGTTTACCACAATGTCATAGAATTTCCCATAGAAAAAGAGAGCCAGGGTGATGGTTGGCACCATGACCAGGATCAGATGGGAGAAGATCAGCTTGTATTTCAGCTTGATATCGTAAAAATATTTCCGGTATATTTTATTCAAAAGAGCGCCCATTTTCTTTTCTCCATATGTATGAGGTCCATGAACTTATTGTATCAGATGGGTGACAATTTACAATATGAAAAAAGGACGGGATGTTGCAGGAGAGGAGATGAGCATCGTTGTATCTGTGTTATATCTGCGGGAAGGAAATGCTGGTGTGGCGAAACGATAAGTGGTACAATCTAAAAAAGAGGAATTATTCTTAGACTTGTGGTCCGGTAATGGGGGAAAAGATGAACAAAAGAAACAAACAGGTTCTCAAGCTGTGCCTGGTGGCGGTATTGCTGATGGGGGCCATGGTGATCGGATACGACGGCAGGAGAAATAACATATATCACGACCAAAGACCAAGTGTCAATGAGACTTATGTATTGATCATGAAATCAGAGGGAAATCCCTATAATGAGATGGCGGCCGCCGGTTTTCAGCAGGTGATCGGAGAATACGGGGCCCGCTGCGAGATCAAATATCCGGAATCCGCCAATGTGGAAAAGCAGATCCCTATGATTCAGGCGGCAGTAAAAGAGAAAGTCGATGCGATCGCGATCGCGGCCAATGACAGGGATGCACTGGAACCCGAGCTTAAAAAGGCTATGGAACAGGGGATCAAGGTATCTACGCTGGATTCCAACACGAACCCCATGAGCCGTATGATATTTGTCAACCAGACAGAAACGGCCCAGGTGGGAAGGGCATTGATGGACGCGGTGCTGGATATCGCGGGAGGGGAAGGGCAGTGGGCCATTCTGTCCGCCACCAGCCAGGCGGATAATCAGAACTCCTGGATCGGCGCGATGAAGGAAATCATGCAGGAGGACAGATACAGGAACTTAAGGCTGGTGGATATCGTATATGGCGACGATGAATATCAGAAATCCATAGAGAAAACAGAGGAACTGATCCGCAAATATCCGGAGCTGAAAGTAATATGCGCGCCCACAGTGGTGGGAATCCATGCGGCTGCGGAGAAATTGGAAGCGGTCCGTGACAGCAGACAGATCAAGCTGACCGGCCTGGGGCTTCCCGATGAAATGGCGGACTATATCACAGGGAAAGATCCGGTATGCCCCTACATGTATCTGTGGAATCCGGCGGACATGGGAAGACTGTCGGCCTATGTCTCCATCGCACTGGTCAGAGGGGACGTCAGCGGTAAGGCAGGAGAGATCTTCCCGGCTGGTAAAATGGGGGGCTATGAGATCCAGCCCTGTCTGGACGGGGGAAGCGAAGTCATCGTAGGACCGCCTTTAAAGTTTGACGCTGAAAATATCGAATCCTGGAAAAAAACATTTCAGAATGGAATGCCGGGCCAGGGATAGAAAAAGGGGGAAGCCGGATGGGAAAACTCTTAAGAATGGAGATCCTGAAAGCGGTAAGAAACAGATACCTGTGGTTAACCTTTGCTTTTGTGCTGGCAGCCGCCGCCATCCAATGCGGTTATCAGTGCTGGTCCGGCAAAAACGGGATGACTGCAGGCAGCGGATCAACCGGATTATGGATTACACGCGGTATCAGCTCACTGTTAGTTATGTGTCCTTACGGCTGGTCCTATCTTACGGAGACCAGACACGGGTACTGGAAACAGATCATCACGCGTACAGGCAGAAGAAATTACATATTAGCTAAATATACGGTCATATTTCTGACCAGTGGTTTTGCGGCCGCGGTACCGTTATCGATACAGTTAGCCGCTAATTATGGTATCCAAGGCTGCTATTTGGACCGGAGTATTCAGGGATTCGGACAAAATCCCGTGCTGAGCGTACTGCTGTATTTTATCGGGGAATGGATTCTGAGTGGAGTGATGGCCGGTTTCGGCCTGATGCTCTCCATGTTTTATAAAAATATGGCGGCCGCCATAGGAATTCCGGGACTATTCTATCTGCTGTGCCGCCTGGCCAACACGAAGCTGCTTTCCCACCTGGAATCGGCGGGATACGGCGGCGCGGCACTTGTTTTCCAGGGAATACTGCTGGGGGAGGCCTTGCTTTTCTTTGCGCTGACGCTGTCGGTGTGCGTATATCGCGGGGAACACATGGATGTGCTGGAGGAAGGGAGCAGGATGGATGAAAATTAACCATACGGAAATCGAGATCGAGCAGCTGACCAAAGTACTTCATAATCAGAACGTGATAGACCGGGCAGATGCTTACTTTGAAGGCGGCAGGGTATATGGAATACAAGGGGACAGCGGGTCCGGAAAATCTGTATTTTTAAGCATGTTATGCGGGCTGGTACGCCCCACAGCCGGAAGTATCCGGATTAATCAAAAATTAATGGGAACCGATATCATGCAGCCGGACAGCGTAGGAGTCATGATCGGCAGGCCTGCTTTTCTGGCGGAATATACCGGGTTTCAGAATCTGCAGCTGCTTGCAGCCATCAGGCAGGAGATATCCAATACAAATATCCGCAAGATGATGGATCTGGTAAAATTAGGAAGCAAGGAGCGGAGGCGCTATGGGGCCTATACATCCCAGATGCGTCAGCGGCTGGGTATCGCGGCCGCGTTTATGGAGCAGCCGGAGATCCTGCTGTTAGACGGAGCCACTTCGGAGCTGGATTCGGGAGGCGTGGACATGCTGATGGATCTGATCCGCAGAGCCAGGGAGCGGGACGCGCTGATCCTGTTAAGCGACCGGAATGAAAGCTTTCTAAGGGAACTAAGCGATGAGATCTACTATCTGTCGGATGGAAAACTATCGGCCAGCGCCTGACAGCTTCAAGGACCCGGATTCACGGATTCAAAAAGAATCGGCGCTGGCCGTCAGATACCGGGCCGAAGCCAGTAAGCCTCAGCCCAATGCCTGCAAACCTCAGTCCAAAGCCAGTAAGCCTCAGCCCAAAGCCACGTCAAGAATCATCATAACCAGAAACCCTGCCATGACGCCCAGGGTACCCACATGGGAATGTTCGCCCAGATGTGCTTCCGGTATAAGTTCTTCCACCACGACATACAGCATAGCGCCCGCGGCGAAAGACAACAGCCAGGGCATCAGCGGCTGGATTCCCCCGGCCACCAGGACGGTCAGGATACCGAATATCGGTTCCACGATGCCCGACAAACTGCCATATACGAATGCCCGTCCCGTAGAGACGCCCTCCTGCCGAAGCGGCAGCGAGATCGCGGCGCCTTCCGGAAAGTTCTGGATACCGATACCGATGGCCAGAGCCATAGCAGCCGCGTACATGGCGGGATCATTGCCGTGCTGCGCGGCCAGTGCGAAAGAAAGACCTACGGCCATTCCTTCCGGAATATTATGCAAAGTCACAGCCAGGACCAGCAGAGTCGTCCGCTTCCAGGTGGAGGAAGGACCCTCCGGCGCTGCGGATTCCGGATGCAGATGAGGCAGAAGATTATCCATCAGCATCAAAAACGCAATACCCAGAATAAATCCCCCCGCAGCCGGCATCCATCCGATCATACCGGACGCCTCAGCCTCCTCAATAGCCGGAATCAACAAAGACCAAACCGATGCGGCGATCATAACGCCGGCAGCGAAGCCCAGAAACACGCGCTGTATATTTACATTCGACTTTTTACGAAAAAAGAAAACCATAGCGGCGCCCAGGCTGGTCATAAGAAAAGTAAACCCAGTACCTCCGGCAGCCCACAAAACAGATTGCATAACGAAATCCCCCTTTTCAAAGTAAAGTATAGAATCCGGACTATTTTATCTAAAAGTATACCGGATTTTCTTTATTTTAACCTGTTTTATTAAAATAGACAAGGGAATTGGTTTTTTTTAAGGGGCCGGAGCGGTCGGACACAAGGGCTGCCTGGGCGGAGGGGGCCTGTCCGAAAACCTGGGTGCCCCGCCAGATGGCCGCTCAGAACGGACGTAGCCCGGGAGACCGTCAGGGGGCGCGGTGCGGTGTCTATGGTCCTCTTCCTCACTTAAGGCTGTTACCCGGTGAAATCTAAATGAAATCGGTCCGGCAGGTTTGCGGTCCGTGGCTGATTC
>NZ_JAWDIY010000070.1:0-7998 GCF_032380655.1 Diplocloster hominis
TTTTCTAAGAGGCTTCGCCGCACATTTTTGGATATATGTCAAGTGTTTTTGCAAAAAAGCAGAGAATATTTTTATACATTCTCTGCTTTTTCCTTAACTAAATGACATTGGTCCCCGGATGTCGGCTTGTTTGAGTCAACTACCGGTGACAGGCATTTTCATATAGCGGCCCTCCCACAATTTACCATAAGCCGCTGTGCCCGTAGTATGTTCCGGGAAAAATAGCAAATAAAAAGATATTATTCTCAGATTATTGACAGTTTTCCTTATTTTTCTTATTATAGTAGGAGATAGGTGTAAAAATGTTGAGAATAGAGATATCCGAATGAAAAGACGGGATCGGGAGGATGGACGGCTTTTATGAAAATTACAGCGCAGGAGATATTGAAAAAAGAGTTTGACCGCAAGATGAAAGGGTATTCCCCCATCGAAGTGGATCAGTTCCTGGATGAGATTATTGCTTCCATGGAAGAGGCAGAAAAAGAATATAAGGCGGGTCTGAGCGCTCTTCAGACACAGATTGATGGTCTGATCAGTGAAAAGGCCGCTCTGGAGGCCCGGATTGATGAACTGCAGGTTCAGCAGGAGGAAGATAAGAAAAATCAGCTGCTTTTGAAGAAAGCGTTGGCCATGTCGAAGAAAAAAGAGCAGGATTACATGGAGAAAGCGCAGGAAAAGGTAAAATCGCTGATGGACGCGGCGCACAGCGCTGCAGATCAGGTGAACCGGGAGGCACAGACCAAGGCCAGACAGATCGTGTTGGAGGCCAATGAGTCGGCGAAGAAAACGGAGTCCGAAGTGGAAGACCGGGTCCGTATGATGCGCGCGATGATTGAGAATCAGCAGACCTCCGTGCGGGAAAGCCATAAGAAATATGCGGAGATCGTCCAGTCCCAGAAAAAACTGCTGGAGCAGTATGAGGATCTGGAGAAGGCTATGGAAGCGATCTCATTTAGAAAATAAATCACCGGTCAGGAGATAAGACGGCGGTTCAAACAACGATCCTCTTAACCCAGTACAGCGGATGCGTTCTGAGTTCAGAGGATTTTGTGTGTCGGCGTGCAAGGCTGTCATGCTGTCGGAACCCGCCGCCTTGTCTTGTTGTACAGGCTTGTTTATTGTCTGGCGGAATGGATATGCTATAAAAAATAGCAGCGTTCGAAAATAGGTAAGGCGCAGGCAGTGCGCCACTGGAGGTTAACATGAAAGATAAAAAACGGGGCCACAGGATTTATCAGCTTGTACCGGGGAGCATCGCTGAGGAGTTGGAGCTGGAACCGGGGGATCTGCTGATCAGTGTGAATGGACAGGAGATCGGGGATGTATTTGATTATCAGTATATGATTGAAGAGGAAGAACTGACAGTATTGATCGAGAAGGCTAACGGAGAGGAATGGGAGCTGGAGATCGAGAAGGATGAGGACGAGGATCTGGGGATCATTTTTGAAAATGGCCTGATGGATGAGTACCGGTCCTGCCGGAATAAATGTGTGTTCTGTTTTGTGGACCAGATGCCGCCGAATATGCGTGAGACACTGTATTTTAAGGATGATGACAGCCGTTTGTCATTTCTGCAGGGGAATTATGTGACACTTACAAATATGAGCGATCATGATCTGGACCGAATTATCCGCTACCGTATGGAACCCATCAATGTGTCGATTCATACGATGAATCCGGACCTCCGGTGTAAAATGCTGAATAACCGTTTTGCAGGAGAAGCGCTTGCGAAGCTTAACAGGCTGTATGAGGCCGGTATTCAGATGAATGGGCAGATCGTGCTCTGCAAGGGTCTTAATGACGGTGAAGAGCTGGAAGATACGATTGAAAAGATGACAGGGTATCTGCCCTGTCTGCAAAGCGTGTCGATTGTTCCGGTAGGCCTTACGCGCTTCCGGGACGATCTTGCGCCGCTTGAATCTTTTACAAAGGAAGATGCCAAAGAAGTGCTGGGCGTAATCCACAGGTGGCAGGAGAAGATTTACCGGGAACATGGCGTGCATTTTATCCACGGGGGGGATGAATGGTATATTATGGCCGGGGAACCGATACCGCAGGAAGAGGTCTATGATGGCTATCTTCAGCTGGAGAACGGGGTCGGTATGGTAAGGCTGCTGCTTAATGAGGTGCAGGAGGAGCTGGAAACCATGGACGCGGACGGCCGTAGGGTTCATGTGTCCATCGCCAGCGGTGAGCTGATTCAGGATTATTTAAAGGAAATTATCGAACAGATTCAGCATAAATTCCCAGGGGTGCAGGCAGAACTGTATCCGATTAAGAATGAATTTTTTGGAGGGAAGATTACCGTATCCGGACTGCTGACCGGGCGGGATCTGAAAAATCAGCTGACCGGGCGGGAACTGGGGGAACGGCTGCTTCTTCCCTGTAATATGTTCCGCAGCGGGGAAGAGGTTTTCCTGGATGATATCACCAGGCAGGAGCTTTCGGAGGCTTTACAAGTGCCCATAGATATTGTACAATCAAGCGGAGCGGATCTCGTCCGGAGTATCTTAAGGACAGACCCTATGAATGGAGGAAGTTATGAGTAAACCGGTTGTGGCCATTGTAGGCCGGCCCAATGTGGGCAAATCGACCCTGTTTAATGTTCTGGCAGGGGATAATATAGCGATCGTAAAGGATACGCCCGGCGTCACCAGAGATAGAATTTACGCGGATGTAAACTGGCTGGACTACCATTTTACCCTGATCGATACCGGCGGAATAGAGCCGGAGAGCAAGGATATCATTCTGTCCCAGATGCGGGAGCAGGCACAGATCGCCATCGATACGGCAGATGTGATTATTTTTCTGACGGATGTGCGCCAGGGACTGGTGGATGCGGATGCGAAGGTGGCGGATATGCTCCGTCGTTCCCACAAACCAGTTGTTCTGGCTGTCAATAAAGTGGATAATTTTGATAAGTTTCTGCCGGATGTCTATGAGTTTTATAATCTGGGGATCGGGGAGCCGCTGCCGGTGTCCGGCGCATCCAGGCTTGGAATCGGGGATATGCTGGATGCGGTGGTCGGCCATTTTACTAAGGAGCAGTTGGAGCAGGAGGAGGATGAGCGGCCCAGGATCGCGATCGTGGGAAAGCCAAACGTTGGGAAATCCTCTCTGATCAATAAGCTTCTGGGGGAAAAGCGCCTTCTGGTCTCTGACATCGCGGGCACCACCCGGGACGCTGTGGATACGGAGGTGACCTGGGAGGGGAAACCTTATGTGTTTATCGATACGGCAGGGCTTAGAAGAAAGAACAAGATCAAAGAAGAGCTGGAGCGCTACAGCATTATCCGGGCGGTAACGGCTGTGGAGCGGGCAGATGTGGTGGTCCTGGTGATCGACGCCACCGAAGGGGTCACGGAACAGGATGCCAAGATCGCCGGTATCGCTCATGAACGGGGAAAAGGGATCATTATCGCCGTGAACAAATGGGACGCGGTGGAGAAGAACGATAAGACCATCTATGAATATACCAACCGGATCCGTGAAGTGCTGGCTTTTATGTCCTATGCGGAAATCCTGTTTATCTCCGCGCAGACCGGACAGCGCCTGCCCAAACTGTTTGAGATGATTGATGTGGTGATTGAGAACCATTCGCTGCGTGTATCCACCGGTGTTTTGAACGAGATTATGACCGAAGCGGTCGCTTTGCAGCAGCCGCCTTCAGATAAAGGAAAGAGACTGAAACTATATTATATGACGCAGGTATCGGTGAAGCCTCCGACTTTTGTCATCTTTGTCAACGACAAGGAACTGATGCATTTTTCCTATCAGCGGTATCTGGAAAATAAGATCCGGGAAGCTTTTGGGTTCCGGGGAACGTCCCTGAAGTTCTTTATCAGAGAGAGGAAGGAGAAGGATCAGTAATGGGTGTGAGAATTATCTGTGTGGTGATCGGCTATCTGTTTGGTCTGTTCCAGACCGGTTATTTTTATGGAAAGGCTCATGGCGTTGATATCAGGCAGCACGGCAGCGGCAATGCCGGCACGACCAACGCGCTTCGCACTCTTGGAAAAAAGGCAGGGGCTGTTACCCTGCTGGGAGACGCGTTCAAATGTGTGGTGGCCGTTGTTGTCACATGGCTGCTGTTCCACAATTCCCAGGCGGATATCATGCCGCTTCTGAACCTGTATACCGGCGCCGGCGTTGTGCTGGGGCATAACTATCCGTTTTATTTGAAATTTAAGGGCGGTAAGGGGATCGCAGCCACAGGCGGCCTGATTGTTGCCTTTAATCTGCCTATGGCCGGAATCGGTCTGGTCACGTTCGCGCTGGGGTATGGAATTACCAAATATGTATCGGTCGGCTCTTTGCTGGTTGTAACCGGATTTTTAATGGAACTGATCGTTTTTGGCCAGATGGGCTGGTTCGGCATGAGTGAGGCACATCGGATCGAATTATACATAGTGGGTGCGTTTCTGACATTATTGGCGGTCTGGCGGCATAGAGAGAATATTAAGAGACTGATTCACGGAACGGAAAATAAGACTTATCTGAGCAAAAAGAACGAAAGTACGAAGGATCAATCTGCCGGAAGTATAAAATAGAGAGTGGAAGCAGAGAGTAGGAAATAGGGCGTATAAAATAGGGAGTATAAAATAGGAAGGGAAGGGTTCATATGGCAAAAGTTAGTATCATCGGAGCAGGAAGCTGGGGAACAGCTCTGGCGTGGATGTTAAACCGCAATGGACACGAGGTGACGATCTGGTCGATCATTCCGGCGGAAGTGGAGATGCTTAAGAATGACAGGGAGCACAGGGATAAGCTTCCGGGGGTACATCTGCCGGAGAATATCCGGATTACCGGTGACCTGAAGCAGGCGGTTATGGACAGAGAAGTGCTGGTACTGGCGGTACCTTCCGTATACACCAGAAGTACGGCTCATTCCATGAGTATCTATGTGTCCGAAGGGCAACGGATCGTCAATGTGGCCAAAGGGATCGAAGAGAAGACGCTGTTTACCTTAAGCGACATTATCGAGGAAGAAATACCCCAGGCGGATGTGGCGGTACTCTCCGGGCCCAGCCACGCGGAGGAAGTGGGGAGGGGGCTTCCCACGACCTGTGTCATAGGAGCCCGCACCAGGAAAACGGCGGAATACCTTCAGAATATCTTTATGAATGAAGCGTTCCGAGTCTATACAAGCCCGGATATGCTTGGGATCGAGCTGGGAGGCGCGTTGAAAAATGTAATCGCCCTGGCCGCCGGTATCGCGGATGGCCTTGGATACGGCGATAACACCAAAGCCGCGCTTATTACCCGCGGAATGACGGAGATCGCGAGACTTGGCATGAAGATGGGCGGAAAGCTGGAGACCTTCTCAGGGCTGAGCGGGATCGGTGATCTGATCGTCACCTGTGCCAGCAAGCACAGCCGGAACCGCAGAGCGGGATACTTAATCGGACAGGGGTATACGATGCAGGCCGCCATGGATGAGGTAAAGATGGTGGTGGAAGGTGTCTACTCTGCCAAAGCTGCCGTGTGCCTGGCGCACAAATACAAGGTAGAGATGCCGATTATCGCGCAGGTCAATCAGGTGTTATTTGACGGTAAGCCCGCGGCGGAAGCGGTAAGGGATCTGATGATCCGGGATAAGAAGATCGAACATAGTGATCTGCCGTGGGAATAGATGCGGTTGGTCTTACCAAAAACAGTCAGATGATCTATATAGAAGAGTTTTTTGCCATTGAATGAAATAAGAGCCGCTGGGACAGAGTAGATCACAAATTCTGTCCCAGCGGCTCTATTTCAGCGGCCCTTCTGTTCCGGCAGCTTTTATTCATCAGCGGGAATCTTTTAGAACATAAGGACCGTTCTGGAAATATAGATTTATTCCTGAATACCTGGAATCTTCGGAAGACCCGCAAATCCCGGTTCTAACTCCTCATCGGTAGGGATGTAGTCATTCATGGATTTATTTAAGTAAGCCGAATAAGCCATCATATCGAAGTAACCTGTTCCGGTAAGGCCGAACAGAATCGTTTTAGCTTCGCCGGTTTCTTTGCATTTCTTCGCTTCCTCCATGGCTCCGTAGATCGCGTGCGCAGATTCCGGCGCCGGCAGGATCGTTTCCTGTTTGGCAAAAAAGGTGGCAGCTTCGAACACCTTCGTCTGTTCCACAGAAATGGCATCCATATAACCATCGTGATACAGTTTAGAGAGAATCGGAGACATACCGTGGTAGCGCAGACCTCCGGCGTGGTTGGCGGAAGGAATAAAATCACAGCCCAGTGTATACATCCGGGCCATAGGCGTCACCCGGCCGGTATCGCAGAAATCATATGCGTAACGTCCCCTGGTCAGGGAAGGACAGGAGGCAGGTTCCACGGCAATGAAGCGGGTATTGGCCCTGCCCAGCAGTTTATCCTGCATAAACGGTGCGATCAGGCCCCCCAGATTGGAACCGCCGCCGGCACAGCCGATGACCACATCCGGATACTCATCCAGCATTTCCATGGCCATCTTACTCTCCAGTCCGATGATGGACTGGTGGAGCAGCACCTGGTTCAGAACGGAACCCAGCACATATTTATAACCGGGAGTGGAGACTGCTTTTTCCACCGCCTCCGAGATCGCGCATCCAAGGCTGCCGGTTGTATCCGGATGCTCTTTTAAAATGGCCCGGCCTACGTTGGTGGTGTCACTGGGGCTGGGAATAATGCTTGCGTCAAAGGTCTCGATCACCGATTTGCGGAATGGCTTCTGCTGGTAGGAGCATTTTACCATATATACGGTCAGAGGAAGATGATAATAGGAGCAGGCTTCCGCCAGCGCAGTTCCCCATTGTCCGGCGCCGGTCTCAGTGGTCAGCCCTTTTAGTCCCTGTTCCTTAGCATAATAAGCCTGAGCGATGGCAGAATTCAGTTTATGGCTGCCGGAAGTATTATTGCCCTCGAACTTATAATAGATTTTTGCCGGGGTATCCAGCGCTTTTTCCAGATTATAGGCCCGGATCAGAGGAGAGGGGCGGTACATCTTATAGAAATCCTGGATTTCTTCCGGGATATCGATGTAGCGGGTCTCGCCGTCCAGCTCCTGGTGAGCCAGCTTTTCGCAGAAGACGGGATACAGTTCCTCTTCCGTCACCGGCTTAAAAGAAGCCGGGTTTAACATCGGGTCCGGCTGTTCCTTCATATCAGCCCTCAGATTATACCATTGTTTGGGCATTTGCTCCTCGGTTAAATAAAGTCTGTGCGGTACTTTTGCCATAATAAAAACTCCTTTCCTGATTCATTTACATTGTTCCAGAGAAACCTTTCGTTTCATTGATTCGATTACGTGAAATCCGCCGCAGTGCGATCCCCGCGGAGCGTTTTATTTCATAGGAGCACTTTCTTATGAAATGAAAAAGAGTTTCGCTTGCGAAACTCTCCGCCTACGGCGGGCCGCGTAAGCGGCATCTTCCTTTCCGCCGTAGTGCGATCCCCGCGGAGCGTTTTTTATTTCATAGGAGCACTTTCCTATGAAATAAAAAAAGCCTCTGTCCTCTGTTTTACAGGGACAAAAGCTTGGAATATGCTTCTGCGGTACCACCCGGTTTGATGATGAATCATCCGCTTGCTTCAGACACGAATATGTCTGTTCCATGGATAACGGGCGGAATTCCCGTCGGGCATTACTGGATACCAGGTATCGTTCTTCCCGACCTCATAAGTCCATTCAACATCCATTTGGTTATCTTCTCACACCAACCGAAGACTCTCTGAAACCAAATTACGGATATCTACTCCTCTTACTCAACGGTTTCACTGTTCTGTTTTTTATTAGTATATTTGCAAATTCCGGATTTGTCAACAATATTTTTGCATTCATACGGCAAATATGGGAGGGGACTGGCCCAGGATGCCGACGGAAATAGTTCCGCAGACCAACATCCGGGGCCTGTCCCCATAGGCGCGAACTTAAGCAAAAAGTCTAGGAAAAATAAAATAAAAAATAAATTCACCCTGCCTCCTCATTTTGTTGTAAAATAGTTTTGCGAAACAAATACATACA
>NZ_JAWDIY010000071.1:0-7617 GCF_032380655.1 Diplocloster hominis
CCGAAAGACTGCAGGGAACGCAGTCTTTCGCCACAAACCTGCCGGCCCGATTTCATTAAGATTTCACACGGGCGCCTTATGTGAGGAAGAGGACCATAGACACCGCACCGCGCCCCCTGACGGTCTCCCGGGATACGTCCGTACGGAGCGGCCATCTGGCGGGGCACCCAGGTTTTCGGACAGGCCCCTCCGCCCAGGCAGCCCTTGCGTCCGACCGCTCCTGCTTTAACACTAGCGATGTTGCCTCTGCTAAAATGAGATGCTAGTTATGAAACAGATAGAACATGGCACCTGGCATGCACCAGTCTAGGGGAGGGGAGGCCGGATCGCAGGGGAAGGCGCCGGGGAACCCTGCAGAAACGGGGGACAAACGCTTGAGGCCGGGCCTTAGGACGGGTTACGCAGATGGCAGGAGAACCTCGCAGGGCCTGGAACACTGTCCGAGCCGTCCTTTGGCGAGTTTGTTCCGGGCCCTGCCAATAAGAGGTTCTCCTGCCATCGGAGTTACCCGTCCTTAGGTCCGGCCGAAGCGATTTGTCCCCCGTTTCTGCGGGGCTCCCCGGCGCCTTCCCCTGCGATCCGGCCTCCCCTCCCCGGTCCCCCCCTTTTGCAAACCCCCAATCTATGCTATACTATACAAAAAACAGGAACCCGACGTCAGCAAAGTGAAAAGTGAGGATTACAGTTGGATATTGATCGGTTTTCGGAGATGTTGAATGAGATCGCCGGTGAGATGCCGAAGGAATTTTTTGAGGAATTGAATGGCGGTATTGTGCTCAAAGAGGAGCGCAAGCTGCATCCCCAGAGCAGGAATGAGGAGCTGTGTATTTTGGGGGAGTATCACAGGGATAAGTATCTGGGGAGGTTTATTACGATTTATTATGGGTCTTTTATGCAGATCTATGGATATATGTCGGAGGAGGCGCTCCGGCGGAGGGTGCGTAAGACGGTGCTGCATGAGTTCAGGCATCACCTGGAGTCACTGGCCGGGGAAAAGGATCTGGAGATCGAGGACGCGGTTCAGATCGCCCGGTATAAGGAGAGGGGGAATGGGCAGTGACTGCGGAGAGGAATTTCCGGCAGGAGCGGCTGGTTTCTATATTAAGGGAACTGGATGAGAAGCAGAGCGTGAGGATTTCGAATCTGGCCAGGAGCCTGCATGTGTCGGAAGTGACGGTCCGGCAGGATCTGACTCTGCTGGAAGGGGAAGGACTGGTCAGGAGAGTGCATGGGGGAGCGGTTAAGGCCGGGGACAGTATTTACCGGAAGGATACCCGGGAGACGGTGTACCGGGACGCTGCGGCTAAGATTGCCATTGCGGGAAGGGCTTACCGGGAGCTGCGGGCCCATGATACGGTTTTGATCGATGATTCTTCTACCTGCCTGTATCTGGTACAGCTGATTAAGGAAAAAGAAGGACTGCCGCTGACGGTGGTTACGAATTCTGTGATCGCGGCGGGGGAATTGATGAATCTGGGGCATGTGAGACTGTTTATGATCGGCGGGGAGGTGTTCGGGAATCTGGCTGCTACCGCCGGTGAGACAGGAGAGCGGGAGGTTTTGGAGTATCACGCGGATGTCTTGTTTATGGGAGCCAACGGGGTGGATGTGGAGGCGGGGGTTACCGTGATCGGTTATCCCCAGATGATGATAAAAAAGGCCATGCGCAGGTGCGCGGACCGGACGGTTCTGCTGGCGGACGGCGGGAAGTTCGGAGAGAAATACCTGTCACAGGTGTGCGCGCTTTCTATGGTGGATCTGGTTATTACGGATGGCGGGGCGGACCGGGCGTACTGCAGCCGTATGCGGGAACTGGTACCGGTGATTATTTCCTGAAACCGAAAGGAATCCTTGGATTTCTTTCGGTTTCTTTTTATTTGGGGGAAATAGAGGCGGTCCCGGTATTGTGGAGGGATACCGGAGGATGCTATGATTTGAATAGGAAAAGGAAAAGTATATAACGGTTTCAGATAGAAAGGGGAATCATTATGGATAAAAAATGGCTGCCGGAGGGCCTGTCACGGGCAGAACGGACGGAGTTCCTTAATGGAAGGATGCGCGCAGTGAAGCCTGCCATCTGCGTGGAGCGGGCCAGGCTGGTTACGGAAAGTTACCGGCAGACAGAAGGGGAGCCCTACATTCTGCGGCGGGCAAAGGCGCTTCGATACCTGCTGGAGAAGATGACCATATTTATCGATCAGGAGGAACTGATCGTGGGAAACCACGCATCGAAGCCCAGGTGTGCCCCCGTATTTCCCGAGTATGGCATGTTTGACAGAAAGGAACTGGATTTGATGCCGGTGCGCAAGGTGGATACCCTGCAGATTTCAGAGGAGGATAAGGAGTATCTGCTGAATGAGATTTTTCCTTATTGGAAAACCATCAATACGGGGGAGCGCTCCCGGCATTATTTTGATCCCCGGATTCTGGAGGTGCTGGATTCCCCGTACCGGGTATTCAATCCCTTGAGCCGGACCCGCAGCGGGCACGGTCATTATCTCCCGGATGTGCGCAAGATCGTGCGCTATGGGTTCTGCCAGGTGGAAACGCAGATCCGGCAGTATCTGGAGCAGATGGATTACTGTGATCCGGAGTATGCACAGAAAATGCAGTTTTATCAGGCGGCCCTTCTATGTATCGAAGGAGTTAAGAGCTTTCAGATGCGCTACTGCGCTCTGGCTTCGCAGATGGCAGAACAGGAGAAGGATGAAAGACGCAGAAGAGAGCTTCAACTGATTGCAGAAGTATGCAGCCAGGTTCCGTATTATCCGGCCAGGAATTATCATGAGGCAGTACAGTCCTATTGGTTTGTTATGCTGATCGATTATTGCCACCAGAATGGTTCGTCGATCTCAGGGGGCCGGATCGACCAGCTTTTCCGGCCTTACTATGAGCGGGAGATACAGGCGGGTACCCTGATGAGGGAGGAAGCCAGGGAGATTCTGGAGGCCCTCTGGGTGAAGCACAGCGACGTGATCAAGGCGGGGACGTATTCCAGCGTGCGCAATAACGGAGGGTTCTCCACCGCGTGCAATGTGGTTGTGGGCGGCCTGGATGAAAAAGGGGAGGACGCGGTCTGCGATTTTACTTATGTGTGCCTGGACGCGGAAGAGTCGGTGTTCAACTCGGAGCCCAATACCAGTATCCGGGTTTCATCAAAGAATCCGGACGCATATGTGATGCGGGTGATTGAGATTCTGGTAAAAAAGGAAGGCGGGAAGATGCCGTTTTTCAATGATGACCTGATTATCGAAGCGCTGGAAAAAGACGGACTGACCCATGAAGAAGCTCTGGATTACGCGATCGTGGGATGTGTGGAGCCCACCGGTTACGGCAATACCATGGGCAGCACCAATGCGGGTTTTTTCAACATTGCGAAATGTTTTGAATTGGCGCTGTTTGACGGGGTATGCCAGATGTCAGGTGTGCAGATGGGCCCGCAAACCGGAAATTTCGTAGATTTTGCCACCTTTGATGAACTGTTGGACGCCTTTCGGACACAGCTTGATTATTTCGTATCCATGCTGGTATGCTCCCTGAACTGCACGGAGAAATTAATCGGTGATTACGGCCCTCATATTTTCAGTTCCCTGCTGCTGGACGGGTGCCTGGAAAATGGAAAGGACTGTACAAGAGGCGGGGCTAAGTATAATTATATAGGCGTGCAGGGGGTGGGGATCGCTGATGTGGGAGATTCCCTCACCGCCATAAAGAAGCTGGTGTATGAGGAGAAGCGGATTGACCGCCATACGCTGGCGGAAGCGCTCCGGAACGATTTCCGGGATCAGGAGGTCCTGCGGCAGATTCTTCTCAACCGGGCGCCGAAGTATGGAAATGACATAGATGAGGCGGATGCCATGACCGCCTATGTGGGCAAGCTGTACTGCGACAGCGTGAACACGAAAGCAACAGTGAGGGGCGGACGGTTCCGTGCCGGCCTGTTCTGCCTTTCCTCCAACACGCCGCTGGGCCGGCAGGTATGCGCGCTGCCAAGCGGCAGGCTGTCGGGTACGCCGCTGGGAGACGGAGGAATCTCCCCGAAACACGGTATGGATACCCACGGTCCTACAGCCGCGGCCAGATCCGTGGCGAAGGTTTTGCACACCCTGGCTTTAAATGGAGTCAATTACAATATGAAATTTCTCCCGTCGGTGTTGAAAACGGAGGAAGACCGCCAGAAACTGGTTGATCTCATCCGCACTTATTTTGATCTGGGGGGGATGCACATTCAATTTAATATTCTGACCCGGGAAAAACTGCTGGACGCTCAGGTTCATCCGGACCGGCACAGAAGTCTGGTCGTTCGGGTTGCCGGATACAGCGCGTTCTTCGTGGAGCTGGATAAAGACATTCAGGATGAAATCATCAGCAGAACCGTACACGGCGGATGTTAGGAGGAGCGATGGAAGAGATCAGAGGAAATGTGTTTGATATACAAAGATACAGTATCCACGATGGAGACGGCATCCGCACCGTAATCTTTCTGAAGGGATGTCCGCTGCGCTGCCGCTGGTGTTCCAATCCGGAATCCCAGAGCAGTCAGCCGCAGCTTTTCTACTCCCAGTCCCGGTGTATCCGGTGTCTCTCCTGCGTCAGCGCCTCGGCTGACGGTGAGATTACGGCATCTGATCAAGGACCGGTGATCCATTGGCAGAAATGCGGGGGGAAGCAAGCGATAGAATTAGCCGGAGTCTGCCCCGCGGACGCGCTGATGGTCAAAGGGCAGAGGATGACGGCGGAGGAAGTCATGCAAGTGATCCGAAGGGACCGTATGTTCTACGATAGAAGCGGAGGCGGAGTGACTCTGTCCGGCGGAGAGCCGTTGATGCAGCCGGATTTTGCAAGACATCTGCTGAAAGCCTGCCGTGAGGAGGGCATCCGCACCGCCGTCGAGACCACCGGCTATGTGCCCTGGGATCATATTTCCCGTATCCTCCCATACACAGACCTGTTCCTTTATGATTTTAAAAGCCCGGACCCGGAAATCCACCGCAGCTGGACCGGTGCGGATAATAAAAGGATTCTGCAGAACTTAAAACAGCTCAAAACAGCCGGCGCCAGTATTCATGTCCGTGTCCCGGTCATCCCAGGCATGAATGATCAGGCAGAAACCATAGGGAAAATGGCGGCTATACTGGATCAGCTGGGGATTTCTGCCAGAAGTCTGCTGCCGTTTCACCAGTACGGCAGCGGAAAATACCGTTCCTGCGGTATCCCTTATACCATGGAAGCGGTACAGCAGCTGCCGGATGAGCGTATGAAGGAGCTGGACCTCATATTTAAAAACACCTCAGTTTAGAAAAATATCAGGGTTTGTTCATAGAACTTTTACAATTGTCAGTAGTTTTACAATTGTAAAAGTTCTGTTTTTATGATATTATATAGAAACGATGACAGTGAAAGTAGCGCCGTGCACACAAGAAAGGAAGAGACGTATGGGAGAGAATCCGATACAGGTCCGTTCCAGAAACAGTTTGCTGAAGGCTCTCATTTCTTTAATGGAAGAAAAACCATTCGACAAGATCTCTATATCGGATATTGCAGTTCGAGCAGAATTATCCCGTCAGACTTTTTATACGAATTTTGACACGAAAGAAGAAATTCTGGAGCATTTTCTCCGGGAGATCTTTGATCAATGTTCCCGGCAAATGAAGTTTGACAGCTCGAGGCTGATGGAGTTCCTTCATGACTATTTTGGTTTTTGGGAGACTTACGCATCGTTTTTGAGGCTGCTGCTGGAGAATAATCTGAGTTATCTGTTTTTGCGGCAGAGCCGGGCCTATTATCAGAAGGTGATCGTCCGGCCCAGGAGTATAGATTCAGATGGGAGGATTATTCCCTATATCCAGTCCTATGCGGCGGGAGTGACCTATGAGCTATTGATTACGTGGATTCGGAATAAAAGAGATCTGAATCTGAATGAGATTTCTGAAGTTGCCTATGGGCTGCTGACCGGCGGCTTTATCAGAGGCGACTTTAAGATAAATAATTCTACGAGAGGTGATAGGAATGGGTGATTACAAAATGGAACAGTATAACTCGGAGTTTGCCAAGCTGGCGGATGTATGCAGGGAAAATGGCAAGATAGACAGCGAATTGTATACGAAGTATAACGTGAAAAGAGGGCTTCGCGATATCAACGGCGAAGGCGTGGTAGCGGGCCTGACCAGGATCTCCACGATCAAATCCAAAGAGCTTGTCAACGGGGAGATGGTTCCCTGCGAAGGTGTCCTGCGCTACCGGGGGATCGATGTGACCCAGATGTGCAAAGGATTTATCGAGCAGAAGCGTCTGGGATATGAGGAGACGGCGTACCTGCTTATCTTCGGCAAGCTGCCGGATGAGGCGGAGCTTAAGGGCTTCCGGAATCTCCTGGCTGAGAGCAGAACGCTGCCGAAGAATTTCGTCAGGGATGTTATTATGAAGGCATCCAGCGCGGATATGATGATTACATTGTCCAAGAGCATCCTGACATTGGCCTCCTATGATGACAATACGGATGATTTAAGCCTGCCCAACGTGTTAAAGCAGTGTATCAAACTGATCAGTGTGTTCCCGATGCTGGCGATCTATGGTTATCACGCCTATGGCTATTACGACTGCAATAACAGCTTCTATATTCACAATCCGTCTCCGGAACTGTCTACAGCGGAGAATATATTGAAAATGCTCCGCCCGGATCAGAAATACAGTGCGCTGGAAGCCATGGTGCTGGATCTGGCGCTGATCCTGCATATGGAGCATGGCGGCGGGAATAACTCCAGTTTCACAACCCATGTGGTTACCTCCTCCGGCTCTGATACCTATTCGGTAATCGCTGCCGCTTTAGGCTCCCTGAAAGGACCGAAACACGGCGGTGCCAATATCAAGGTAGTGCGGATGTTCGATGATATGGAGAACCAGGTAAAGGATCTGACCGATCAGGATGAGGTCGCCGCTTATTTAAGGAAGCTTCTGCACAAGGAGGCCTTTGACAAGGCAGGCCTGATCTATGGTATGGGACACGCGGTGTACTCCATGTCCGATCCCCGTGCGCAGCTGCTTAAGAGCTTTGTGGAAAAACTGGCAAAAGAAAAAGGCAGGGAAGAAGAATACCAGCTGTATAAGATGGTAGAGGGAATGGCGCCTCAGATCATCGCGGAGGAACGCCATATTTACAAGGGCGTCAGTGCCAATGTGGACTTCTACAGCGGCTTCATATACAGTATGCTGGATATCCCGGTGGAACTCTTTACCCCCATGTTCGCCATCGCCAGAATCGTAGGCTGGAGCGCCCACCGTATGGAGGAGCTGATCAATCAGGACAAGATTATCCGTCCCGGCTACAAGAGCGTGATCCCTCCCACCGACTACATAGAAATGTCAAAACGGCTATAATGAAAATATACAGCCCCGAACACCGCGGTGTAAGAACCCGCAGGTGTCCGGGGCTTTTTTTGTGGGAGGGGACTGGCATCTTTCGGCAGTAAAGCCAAATCGCATAGCAACTGCGTGGAGAAAGGGGCCTGTCCCCATAGGCGCGAACTTAAGCAAAAAGTCTAGGAAAAATAAAATAAAAAATAAATTCACCCTGCCTCCTCATTTTGTTGTAAAATAGTTTTGCGAAACAAATACATA
>NZ_JAWDIY010000072.1:0-6899 GCF_032380655.1 Diplocloster hominis
ATTACCGCCTGGAAGCCCGGGGCGGCGCTGCCCTGGATGTCAGGCGTATCCAGGCCTCCTTTTCCGAAGCCGCAGGCACGGTGTTTGTGGGCAAGGCCTACCAGGTGTGGAACAGCGAGTTTGGCGGCAAGGCCTACTACAGCGACGGAGGGGGCACGCGCCACGCTCTGACTCTCACCGACGGTATGACGCTGGAGGTGGAAGAGGGGGCCGGCGGCACACTTACCATCCCGCATACGTTCACCAGCTTCACCCTGCAGGGGCCGGGCCTCCAATCCCCCATCTACTCCAAGGGCTGCGTCGCGGTGGAACGCTCAGGCGGTATCACCCTCACTGTCACCGGCCTTTCCATGAAGGCGCTGAACGGGACCCCGTTTCTTACCGCCTCGGGCAGTAACCCCGGCGGCCTGGATTTCGAGCTGGTGCTGGACGACGTCTCCCTTACGGGCGGCGCCGGCGTCAACGACATGACCGGCAGCGAGTGCGCTAAATTTCCGAACGGCACCCTCTCGCTGACTGCCAGAAACAGCGTCACTCTGACGGGGGGCGGTTCCCGCGGCAACGGCATCCATGCGGGCATGATTGATTTTAATGGCGGTGAACTTGCCGTCACCTCCCCGGGCGGTTCGGCCATCTACGCGAGCTCTTTACGAGTGGAGGCGGGCAAAGTGACGGCCACGTCCCACAAGGACAGCTCATCCCCCGTCCTTGGGATCGCTGTTTACGTAGGTGCAAACGTGAGTGTGGCGAAGGATGCCTCCCTCACTGCTACGGGGGACATCGGTCTCTACTGCAAGAACTCCAGAACCTTTTCCATTGGCGGCGGACTGACGGCGGTCTCCACCCATGCCGGCGGCCAAGCTATCTATCTGCCCGACGGAGCAAAGGTTACCTTTGTAAGCGAGGGAGCCACACTCACGACGCAGGAATCCAATAGCCATAGCTTCCCGGTGGCATTGGCCCCGGAGATGGAGGAAGATTACCGGCTGTACGCCTCCGGCGGCATGAAGCTGGAGAACGGATATGCATTCACCAGCAGTGTCCGGGGCAGCGTGATGGCGGGCGGCAAGCAGATGTGGAACGCGGGAGCCGGCGGTAAGGCGGCCTTCTTCGACGGCAAGACCACCACGCCCATCACGGTAACAGACGGAATGAGGCTGATGGTGCTGGAGGGCGCGGCGGGCACGCTTACCGTTCCCCGGGGTGTGGGCAGCCTCACCCTTTCCGGCCTGGGGCTGGATACCGCTGTCACCACCAAGGGCAGCATACGTCTGGAAAACCCGGCCGATACGGCGCTGTCCATCCGGGGCCTTGCCATGCGGGCGCCGGACGGCGCCGCCTTCCTGTCCGGCAGCCAAAGCCATGTGCTGACGTTGGAGCTGACGGACGTATCCCTTACGGGCCTAAGTGCTGTGGCAGCGCCCCAGGCAGAGGTGCGTCTTACGGCCCAGGGCAGCGTCTCCCTGTCGGGGAGCGGTCAGGGGGACGGCGTGTCGGCGGGCAGCCTTTTGCTGCACGGCAGCTTTGGCGCAGCGGCGCAAAGCGGCGCGGCCATGTCGGCGAAGGAAACGCTCACCGTTGCATCGGGCAGCGTGACGGCCCGGGGCGCGCGTGTGCGCTGCGGGCAGCTGACGGTGGAGGCGGGGGCCTCCCTGGAGACCGCCGGCGTGGCCGCCGCAGAAGGCATTGCCCTGGGGGGCAGCCTGACGGCAGTGGCGGGCAGTGCCGGGGGCCAGGCCGTGGAGGGCGCCGTCACATTCACCCATCAGGCGGCCATCCTGGCCGTACAGGAATTCAAAGACTGCACGGGTGTCATCCCCGTGGCGCTGGACGCCGGCCTGTCGGGGAGCTGGGAGCTGCTGGCCAGCGGAGGCGCGGTCCTGAACGGTGTAAAAACCGAGGCCGCTACCAGCGACGTCCGGGGCACTGTGACGGTGGCCGTGAAGCAGGTGTGGAACGCCGAAACCGGTGGGAAAGCCGCTTATTCCAACGGAGAGACCGCCGTGCCCATCGTCCTGCACAGCGGCATGGCCCTGGACGTGGCGGAGGGAGCGGCGGGCACGCTGTACATCCCGGCGGGTGTGGACACCCTCACCCTGCAAGGCCCGGGGCTCAGCCGCCCGATTAACACCAAAGGGGATCTCCGGGTAGAGAACCCCGGGGATATGGAACTGAACATCATTGGCCTGGCCATGCAGGCCTCCTACGGTTCGCTGAATTCTTGGATTATGGACCCTCAACGCCATACCCTGACGCTGGGGCTGGACAACGTGGCGCTGACGGGCTCCGATCATAACGTGGCGGGCGGCGCTGGCATATATGCATCCCACGCTACGGTGGAGATCACAGCGAAAAACAGCGTCGTCCTTCGCGGAGGCGACTCGGCAAAGACGAGCGGCGCGGGCATCCGGGCGGACAGCCTGACGGTGCGCGGCAGCCTGACCGCTCGGGGCGGCGACGGCGATCAGGGCGGAGCGCGTGAGACGTACACCGGGGGTATTGTGATTAACGCTTCACCGCTCACCGTGCTGACGGGCGACGTGACCGCTATCGGCGGCAGGGGCCGCGGGGATGACGGGATAGGCGTGTTCTTTAACCTTGGAAAGCAAGGGGAAAAAAACTTATACGTGGCGGCGGGGGCATCTCTGGACACCTCGGGCAGCATCTGCGTCAGCAATGCCGATGAGATCACTCTGGGCGGCAGCCTGAAAGCTACCGCCACCAGGGCAGGGTACGAGGCCATCAGAGTCAGAGGCCGCGTCACTTTCACGGACGCGGCGGCCAGGCTGACGGTGCGGGAAGCCACGGGCAACACGCGCGACATTCCTGTGGCGCTGGACACCGCCCTGGCGGATGATTACGAGCTTTACGCAGCGGGCGGCATGACGCTGGACGACAAGAAAACCACGGCCACGCCCAGCGACCAGGAAGGCACTGTGGCCGTGCGGGCCCTCTATGTGCTGACGGTGGAGGGCAGTGCGGGGGGCAGCGTCTCCGGCGCGGCCCCGGGCCGGTACGGGCAGGGCGAAGCGTTGACCGTGACGGCCGAACCTGAACCAGGCTGCCTGTTCACAGGCTGGACAGCGGCGGGCCTCACCCTCACGGAGGAAGAAAAGGCTGCGCGCACCCTGGACTTTACGATGCCCGCAGGTGACGTGGCCCTGACCGCCGGCTTTGAACCAGTGCCCCCGGCAACCTATATCATCACCGCAGCGGCGGGACTGGGAGGCAGTATTACGCCCGCGGGCGACGTGACGGTGACGGAGGGTGACGATCAGAGCTTTACGGTCACGCCGGATAAGGGATATCAGGTAAAAGAGGTGCTGGCGGATGGTGTGCCTGTGACGCTGACGGGCGATACCTATAGTTTTGGGGACGTACGGGAAAACCATACCATCGAAGCCAGCTTTGCGCCCACCGTGCCTCCCCATGTCCATGATTACAGGGATAACTGGAGCTTCGACGCCGTAGAGCACTGGCATGAGTGCAAGGCGGGAGACGGGGCCCGGGCGGACGAAGCGGCCCACACCCCCGGCGATTGGGTGCTGGACCAAGCGGCTACGGAAACACAGGCGGGCCTGCGGCATAAGCAGTGCACGGTGTGCGGTTATGTGACGCAGATCGAAACGCTGCCCCCCACGGGACCGGTCTATACCTACCGTACCCTCACCGACCCGGCCACGGGTGTGAGCGTCAGCGGGTACTTCAGCGCCGACGCGGCCCTGCTGGTGGGGGACGGCGGCCTGCACCCTGCTGGTGAATGCGGGGTGTGCGAGGGCATCCGTGCCCGGCAGGCCGCGGGCGAACTGCTGGCGCTGTATGACATCGGGCTGTCCGCCGGGAAATATACAGGCACCCTGGAGGTGGCCATTCCTGTGGGCGCGGCCTTCGATGGGAAAACCCTCCTGGTGCTGCACTGCCGGAATAAGGTGCTGGAGAGCCGGTCCCTGACGGTGGAAAACGGAGCAGTGAAGGGCACGTTCAACAGCTTGTCGCCCTTTGGCGTGGTGCAGGTGAGCGAGGACGAGCCGATCATCACCGGCCTGCCCCGCGAGTACGCCATGTACGTAGACCAAACCGTCGTATGGACACCCGAGCCCGCCGGCGGCACGTGGAGCTTCGACGAAAACCTGCTCTCGATCACAGGGAACGGGGACGATTATCATGTGAAGGCCCTGAAACCGGGGCGCGCCACGGCTACTTATGAGGTAAACAAAGTGCTGTTCACCGTGGACGTCATCATCAACGGGAATGTGCCGCCGCAGACAGACGACACAGCGGACCCGCCGGCCGGGGAGAGCATAGGAAGCCCGCCGACCGGGGACAGCGCATTGGTTTGGCCGTGGCTGACACTGATGTTTGCGGCCCTGCTGGGCTGTGCCGGGCTGCTGGTATATAGAAAGAGAAGCAAAAAGACTTGAATTGAAAAAGAGTTCCCACGAAAGTGACGGGTGTTAACGGGCCGCACTTTCGTGGGAAAAGGAAAAGCAGAACGCCGCCATTCCCTTTTAAAAGGTATTTGGCGGCGTTTTTTTCGTTCCAGAATACTTACTTTGGAATGCAGGCACAGTTGCCGGAAGGCCCGGCTCTGCTGACGAAAGGTGCCAGTCCTCTCCCGCACAGCGTGAGTAGTAGTAATGCGATATACTTTGCGAAATAATATACCTTGACAGATGAGGTATATAGAGATATAATGTATCTCAGATAAAGGAGGTCAGCCTATGTCGATAACATCGGATATTATCCGTGGACACACAGAAACCATTATTTTGGCACACCTGATCAAGCAGGACAGTTATGGATACCAGATCAATAAGGATATTATGGAAACGACGAATCATACGTATGAACTAAAAGAAGCCACTCTTTATTCTGCGTTTCGCAGACTGGAGCAGGCGGAATACATCGTTTCCTACTGGGGTAACGAAGGGACCGGAGCCAGACGAAGGTACTATTCGATCACGGATAAGGGCCGGGAGGCCTACGAGGAACAGAAGCGGGACTGGGAGAGTGCCAAAGCAATGATTGACAAATTGCTGCAATAAATGGAGGATATCAACATGAACGAAAATCTGAAAAACTATCTGGACGATGTATTCAAAAAAGCGCCAAAAACCAGGAAAGCTCTGGAGTTAAAAGAGGAACTGTTGTCAAACTCACAGGATCGATATGAGGATCTGATCCATTCGGGGACTTCTGAAGAAGACGCCTATGATATGGTAGTGAGTTCAATTGGAAATGTGGAAGAGCTGTTTGATTCTCTGCATGAGGAGGTAGGAATGGATTTGGAGACTAGGATTGAATTGAGGAAAAAGATGGCGCTGACGAAAACCGTTGCTACGGGATTATACATACTATCCTTCGTGGTACTGCTTTTGTTTACCATTATTGATTCCATGATACCGGTAAATGCGGATTTATCTCTGATCGGTTTTATGCTGATGATCATTATCGATATCGTACCCACCTGTATGCTGGTCTACAGCAGCAGTCTTTATGGTTCTTATAAAAAGACAGAAGACACCATAGTGGAAGATTTTAAAGAGTGGCAGTTCAACTCAAAGCGGAACAAATCGATCCGGAATGCAGTCAGCGCCGTGCTTTGGACGCTGACCCTGGTACTCTACTTTTTCATCAGCTTCATGACCTTTGCCTGGTATGCTACCTGGATTATTTTCCTGGCAGCCCTTTGCGCCCAGGCTGTGATTATCCTGATGTTCCGGTTGAAGGAAGCGAAGGAGTGAAATGATGAAGAAAATGATGAAGAAAATGATGAAAGGCCTGGTTGTCTGCTTTGCCGTACTCTTTGTGGCGGCGCTGGGCATCATGTTTTATATAATCGGCAACGGCGGCATGAATTATGAGAATCTGGGGGGTAAAATGAACCTGGAGAACACACTGTCATTTGATGTGAGCCAGGCAGAGGAAATAATCATAAATTATCGCTCGGAGGATGTAGTATTTTATATCGGAGATACGCAGGAACTGGTGCTCAAAGAATATATGAGTTTCAAACCCAAAGAAAATGACTTTTCCACAGGATATGAAAAAGATGGAAAAGTGGTGATCGAGGGCAAGAAGAAATATTTTTCCCTGTTTAATTTTGGGACGAAGAATTGCCGGGAAGAAATCTACCTGCCAAAATCCTATGCGGGCAGCGTAAAGGTATCCAGCGCCAGCGGCAATATAAAATCGGATGAAGTGCTGAATCTGTCCGTATTTTCGGCGGACACAGCCAGCGGGGATATCCGTATGAATGAAATACATGCCCCATCCATTCACGCAGGAACCGCCAGTGGGAATATCAGCCTGAATCTGGCAAAAGGCGGCAGGGATTTGTCCACCGCCAGCGGAAATATTACTGTTCTGGACGGCACAGGAGACACCGAAGCCGATACGGCATCCGGAAATATTAAACTGGAAAATACGCAGGGTATTTTGGATTTGGGCTGTGCCAGCGGCGATATCAAAGTCATGGGAGCAGTCGGAGGGGGGGATTTTCAATCCGTTTCCGGAAATGTCTCGCTCCAGTTTGACGAAATAACCTCAAACATATATGCTGTGTCCACAAGCGGCAATGTTAAGCTGCAGATACCGGATCATACAGCCTTTACTCTGGAGGCCGCCACTACCAGCGGAGATATCAAAACCTTCTTTGATGACCAGCTGCAATATAACAAAAAAGGTAACAAGGCTTCGGGCACACGGAACCAAACCTCAGATCTCATGATTACCCTGGAATCCACCAGCGGAAATATCAAAGTATTGGAGAATAATTAAAATGAAAAAGTGTCTTCGACACTTCAACCCCCTAGCCCCCATTCATGGGGGAATTAGGGGTTTCTTTTTGTGTCGGTTTCCTGCATAATAGTCTTATGAGTATATTACAAGATATTTTT
>NZ_JAWDIY010000073.1:0-5709 GCF_032380655.1 Diplocloster hominis
CCGAGAACAAAGGTGAAGAACATGCGGAAAATGGGAGTGCCGGAAGACTTGGCATGGCAGGCAGGAAACAGCCGGAGAGGTTATTGGTTTACGACGCAAACGGTAGCGGTGAATCTGGCGATGACAAAAGAAAGACTGATAAGCAGCGGCTTTTATGATTTAGCCGCCGCCTATCATTCGGTGCACGTCAACTGTTGAAACCGCCGTGTACCGAACGGTACGCACGGTGGTGTGAGAGGACGGGAGTTAATCACTCCCTCCTACTCGATTTTTTACATCTCTTCGAGGGACCGTTTCTTTTTGATGACAACTTTCTCGTCATAGCAGGTAAACATTTCGTCAACCTTGGCTTGATTCATTTTCGGAGTAACCAGACTGACAATCGGGACAACGAGCAGTCCGGCGATCATGGCGATGGCTCCTGCGTTAATCGGAGAGGATATGTATTTTAAAAACATATTGGACACGGTAATTCCCACTCCTGTGATGAAGCTGGCCCACACAGCAGCACGGGTAACCTTCTTCCAGTACAGGCCGTACAGGAACGGGGCCAGGAAAGCACCGGCCAGAGCCCCCCAGGAGATACCCATAAGCTGCGCGATAAACACGGACGGCCTGAGCGCGATCACGACTGAAACGATGATAAAAAATACAATCAGAATCTGCATGGTAATGATCTGTTTCTTCTCGCTGACTTTTTTAATAAGATTACCGTACAGGAAATCCAGAGCCAGTGTGGAACTGGAAGTCAGCACCAGAGAGGAGAGCGTGGACATGGACGCGGACAGTACCAGCACTACAACGATTCCGATGAGTATATCCGGAAGTGTGGACATCATATACGGAATAATACTGTCATAGACAATTCCTGATTCATTATAGAGGGTCGGATTATCAAAGAGGCGTCCAAACCCTCCCAGGAAATAGCAGCCGCCGGCCACTACGATAGCGAACATGGTAGAGATAACCGTACCGGTATTGATCGCCTTTTCATTTTTGATCGCGTAAAATTTCTGGACCATCTGCGGCAGTCCCCAGGTACCCAGGGAGGTTAAGATGACAACTCCAAGCAGATTGGCCGGATCTGTACCGAAAAAGGAAGTAAAGGCACCCGGCTGCCCAAGTGTCGCCGGGACATCACTTTCAATCAGGGCTAAAGATTTTACCGCTTCCATGAAACCGCCCTGACCGCTTAAAACAGCAGCGATAACAGCCACGATCCCAACCAGCATGATAATCCCCTGAAAGAAGTCATTGATAGCAGTCGCCATATAACCGCCCATTACCACATAAATACCGGTAAAAACCGCCATTACAATGACACAGACCTCATAAGGGATATCGAAAGCCATTCCAAAAAGCCGGGATAACCCATTATAAATCGAAGCGGTATAGGGAACTAAAAAGATAAATACGATCGCAGAGGAAACAATTTTCAAAGGATTGCTGTCAAAGCGTTTCCCAAAAAACTGCGGCATCGTGGCAGCACGCAGCCCCTGGGACATAACCCGGGTCCGGCGGCCCAGAACCACCCAGGCCAGCAGACTTCCCAGAAGGGCATTGCCGATTCCGATCCAGGTAGTGGCCATTCCATATTTCCAACCGAACTGTCCGGCATATCCCACAAACACAACCGCAGAAAAGTAGGATGTACCATAAGCAAACGCGGTGAGCCAGGGACCGACAGAACGTCCCCCCAGTACGAAACCGTCCACACTCCTGGCATGCTGTCTGGAATAGATACCGACGCCGATCATAACCGCGAAAAAGATCAGTAAAAACAAAATTTTGATGAACATTTTTTACCCCCCTGAGATGTTTGAATTTATTTTGACGTTAAAGCGTAACGCTTTAACGCGAAAAAGCAGCTGGTGAAATGATACCAGAAAAGCTCCCGTTTGTCAATCAAAAATAACAATCTTTTCCAATCTCCTGACGATTCACGAGAGGGGACTGGCCCCTCTTAAAAAATGATTGACTTATATCGCCTACAGATGTAATATTTAAGAAATAGCTTTTAAACTACGAATTATTTATAGAAAGGATTCCGTTTCAGAAATACATCCGGAACCAGAAAAAATGATGACAGTTATACATTTTTGAAGTATAATGAGACGGAAAAAGATGGCAGCAATTTTGACATTAATAAATATGGGTATAAGGAGGAACCGGAATGGCAAGAAACCGGAGACACAGGCACAGAAGAAATCGGGTTGGGCTCCTGATTGGAGTGATCATCGGGATACTGGTGGTTGTCGGAATCGTAGTCGGTATGATTCTGTTTTTGAACAAAAAAGATAAGGGGCCGACTCCCGAAGAAGTACTGACCCAGTATATGTCCGATATTAACAGCGGAAATTATGAGGACATGTATCAGCTCCTCTGTGATGAAACCAGGCAAAGAATCACAAAAGAAGATTTTATAGCCAGAAATCAGAATATCTATGAAGGTGTGGAGGCAGCTGACTTAAGTATTCAGATTACGAATGTGGAAGAGCAAAAGGATACCGTGGCGATTAATTATGACACTACCATGGAGACCGTGGCGGGAACGCTTCAGTTTTCCAATACCGCCACATTGATTCGGAACGAAGAAAAGCAGTATCAGATCGATTGGTATTCCCAGATGATTTTCCCGCAGCTACAGGAAGATTACAAAGTTAAAGTAAATACCGCGACAAAGTCCGAGCGTGGAAATATATATGACCGCAATGGAATGGCATTGGCGGAAAAGGGGACTGCATCCTCCATCGGTATCGTCCCCGGCAAGCTGGCGGAACCAAGAGAAGAGACGATCGCGTCCATCGCACAACTGCTGGAGATGGATGCGGAAAAAATAGAGAAAGCGCTGAGCGCCGGTTGGGTGAAGGATGACAGCTTTGTACCGATCCGGACTGTGTCCAAAGATGCGGATGAGTTGAAAGTACAGCTGCTTGAGATTCCCGGCATTAAAATATCGGATACCAGCGAACGTGTCTATCCGTTAAAGGGAGCCGCCGCCCATCTGACCGGTTATGTACAGAATGTGACGGCGGAAGATCTGGAAAAGCTGGAGGGCAAAGGGTATAATGCCAATTCGGTGCTGGGAAAATCCGGGCTTGAGAAAATCTATGAAGATCAGCTGCGCGGGATAGACGGCTGTGAGATCAATATCGTGAATGCGGATGGAGATCAGGTGGTGAATCTGCTGACCCGGGATGCGAAAATGGGAGAGGATGTCAAGCTGACCATCGATTACCGTCTTCAGAAAGCGCTTTATGAGGCGCTGGGTGAGGATTCCGGCTGCGCTGTGGCCATGAATCCGAAAACAGGCGAAGTCCTGGCTCTGGTCAGTACTCCTGCTTTTGATCCCAATGATTTTGTTATGGGTATGACGAACTCGAAATGGACCGCCCTGAATGAGGACCCGGCCCAGCCCCTTTACAATCGTTTCCGTAACACCTGGTGCCCGGGGTCTTCATTCAAACCTGTAACCGCAGCGATCGGGTTGTCCACGGATTCCTTCTCGGCGGATGAGGATTTTGGCCCAAGCGGCCGGAGCTGGCAGGAGGATTCCAGCTGGGGTTCTTATCAGGTTACCACGCTGGAGGAATATGCAGGCGCGGCAAATTTAAGAAACGCACTGGTTTACTCGGATAATATTTATTTTGCCAAAGCGGCACTTAAGATCGGTGAGGATAATTTTAGTAAGACGGCCAAAGCGCTGGGGTTTGGAGAGGATATGCCGTTCCAGTATGGGATGTCCAGTTCCCAAATCACGTCCGGGGAAGGCTTCAAGACGAAAATCCAACTGGCCGACAGCGGTTATGGGCAGGGTGAGGTTCTGGTGAATCCCCTTCATCTGGCGGCTATATATTCGGCCTTTGTCAATCAGGGAAGCATGATATCCCCCACCCTTGAATATCAGGAAGACCCGGCGGGTTCTTTCTGGAAAGAGCAGGCGATACCTGCTCAGGCAGCGGACGTGATCAGAGAGGATTTGGTTCAGGTAGTGGAAGATCCGGAGGGTACCGGACATGAGGCCCGAATCGACGGGCGTGCGATTGCCGGAAAAACCGGCACTGCAGAGATTAAAGCCTCCAAAGATGACACTACCGGGACAGAATTGGGCTGGTTCACCGCATTTACCGCTCAGGATACCGGCCAGCAGCTGATGATCACTATGATGATCGAAGATGTGAAAGACCGGGGCGGCAGCCATTATGTCGTGCCTAAGGTGAAAGCGGCTATGGAAGAAGCTTTTCGCTGGTAATAAGCAAAATGTATCAATGTCTGATTTAATATTTCAGGGCCTGTAAAGGCCCTTTAACGAAATAAGTGAGAATTCTCCCACCTCTGCAGGTGGCGAGATGAATCACCCAAAACAAGATTAACGGCAGTGGTGGGCGGAGAGAAATCGGTATCCCCCACTGACATGAGGTCAAGGCACGCAGCAATAAAAGTCGTATTCTGTGAAATTACCGAGCGTGGATTGAAACAAAGAAAAGTGCTGCTATGAATAAAGCACTACGGGGAATCATGAGCTCATTTTCATGAGCTCATCCAACCCAATCCCATATAGCTGGCAGAGCTGTACAATGTCCCCGAACCGGGGCTCCCGGTTCCCTGTCTCCCAGTTCCCCAGACATTGCCGCGAGACATGTATCCTGTCCGCAGCTTCCTGCTGGGTGAGGCCGGCGGCATGTCTGTACTCAGCTAATATTTTTCCTAGTCTATGCAACATCATCTTTATCTTTCCTTTCTGCACGCAGCCGGAAATCATCCAGAAAGTCTAAGACATCAGCTTTTGATAATATTAACAAAAAAAATATAAGAGTAATTGCGGAACAGCAATATTTCCCGTGTTCTATGTCAAAATAAGAGCGGGGAGAAATATGCAGCAGTTCTGCCATTTGCTCCTGAGTATAGTGATTGTCTGTTCGATATACCAGAATTCGGTCCGTAAGAATGCCTTGAAGCAGCAATTTGTATTGGCGCATCATGCAACCTCCTAAAATTTGTCGAATTTTAGTGAAATTTTAACATACGCTATCAGGGCCATCCATGGGACACACCTCAAATACTAAAAATAAAATATGGAACATTTGTTCATATATGGATATAAAAAATGCCAGTACACAAAGTGCCGGCAATAAGTAAAAAAAGTAGTGCTCATAGCTATAAAATATCGTTAAAATTAATCCTGCAGTATTATAACAAAATAATTATGTACCAATTTGCATTGTCCTTAATATGTATCTTTTCGGCCTTCTGCGTCAGAAACAAATGGTTAGTTCCGCCCAGTGCAGTCCTGCGGAGCGTTTTTTATTTGAGCACTTTCCTATGAAATAAAAAATCGCCCCTTCCAGGACGATTACAAAAATACTTGAAACTTATCTATATATAGTATTCAAAATGGAGCATACGGGACTCGAACCCGTGGCCTCCACACTGCCAGTGTGGCGCGCTCCCAGCTGCGCTAATGCCCCAAACCAAAAACTGAATCCGAAAAAAATTATAACACAAGCAGATGAATTTGGCAATCCCATTTATGCCTTAATTTTATTGTGCTCGAATGAAATTCTAAATTCCACCCTCATGCTGAATTTACTCTTACACTCCTCCCTGTCTCTGTTTTATGATTCTTAGTGTCTCCTATCCGCAGTAGAAAGAGGTACTTATGTCTAAAACTACAATGACAGGGAATCAAAAACATATGACTTTGGACGA
>NZ_JAWDIY010000074.1:0-5169 GCF_032380655.1 Diplocloster hominis
GGTCCGGCCGAAGTGATTTGGCCCCGCGAGATTTGCTGCCCGGCTCCCCAAGACACGCCGCTTCCCTTCAGCCCGGACCTCAGTATCAAAATCCCCATTTACCAAAGTTGGCCGTGAATAGTAACGGGGGACTGGTTTTAAGCTCACACAACATTCCCGTTTTCCACGCCGTTCAGGAAGTCCATAGCGTTCTGCAGCGTAACAGAACTGATGGCGTCCAGCGCCTCGTCGGTGAAAAAGCCCTGATGTGAGGTGATCATCACATTGGGAAAGGACAGCAGGCGGGCGGTGGTGGAATGTTCCATGATATCGTCGGACCGGTCCTCGAATACGTTGCGGTTTTCTTCTTCATATACATCCAGGCCAACCCCGAAGAATTTGCGGGCGCGGATGCCCTCGATCAGGTCTTCAGTCTTGACCAGGCCGCCCCGGGATGTGTTGACCAGAATGACACCTTCCTTCATTTCACGGATCGTATCCCGGTTGATCAGGTGGTAGGTGTCATCGGTAAGCGGACAATGTAAGGATACCAGGTCACTGGCTTTTAGAAGGGCGTCCAGATACACATATTCTACAAAATCGAGGGAAGGATTGCGGTATACGTCATAGGCCAGAATGCGCATGCCGAAGCCCCGGCAGATCCGTGCCATGGCGGCTCCGATCTTGCCGGTGCCGATGATCCCGGCTGTCTTTTGATAAAAGTTAAATCCCATCAAACTGTTGAGGCTGAAATCATTTTCCCGCACCTTCACATAAGCTTTGTGCATATGGCGGTTCACGGTCAGAGCCAGAGCCATGGCGTGCTCAGCGACCGCCTCCGGGGAGTAGCCGGGGACCCTCATGATCGTGATGCCGAGCCGTGCGGCTGTGTCCACATCCACGTTGTTAAAACCGGCGCAGCGCATCAGAATCAGACGGACATTGCTGCGGTGCAATGCCTCTATGGTCCGGGTCTCTACATCGGAGTTTACGAATGCGCAGATGGCATCATAATCCTGTGCCAGCCGCGCGGTCCGGGGAGACAATTCGGTTTCCATAAATTCCAGCTCCAATTGCGGATATTGAGGAAGTAATTTTTCAAAGGATTCCCGGTCATAGCTTTTGGTATCATAAAATAATATCTTCATGGTGATGTTCTCCTGTTCCGCTAAATAAAGTGTCTATAAGGTTTCGGTTTTTACATGAATCGTTTATTATATGTTTCGGTTATTATATGGAATATTTGGAGAAACATGTATCACGGTATGGATATACATAATCGCTGCTTCAAACCGGTGGGAAACGGTATAGACGGAATAATTGTTTATGAAGTATGTGAGAAGTGCAGTGTTCGGGAAAACAAGAGGAAGTTAATTTCAGAGGTGACGCGTATATAAAGTAAAACTGCGCTTGACGGTATGGTGATAAAAGTGTATAACCAGAACAAAGAATGGTACAAACTAGGAGGATATCGGATGAGCGTGGAAGGAATGTTTTTATGTGTGGCGGGGGTGGTTTTTGTGCTGCTGGCCTGTAAGGATGGATGGAATCTGTGGAGAAATAAGGGAAAGACAGGCGATGCCACGGGGACGGTGATGGAATTATATACCTCGGGGAATGGAAATAATCCAAAGGATGCCAGATGGGCGGTCTTCCGGTATGAGGTACAGGGCAGGGAGTATCTATCTGAGAATCGGATTCAGGTACCGGCTCATGCACAGATCGGAACCAAACTGCCTGTGAAGTATAGGAAGGATCGTCCCCAGTGCCTTTATACCGTATCTATGAAAAGATTTGTGATGATTCTGGTGCTGGGAGCAGCCTGCCTGCTGATCGGGCTGATTCGTGGCTGAAAAGCCATAAGGGATGCATCTTACCTTCGGATATAGACCACTTACAGCAGATCAAATGACAACTTCATATGGTATCCATTATAATAAACATGACAACAAATAAGTGGAGAAAGGAGTTGGTGATCTTGCGGGTGGAAATCAAAATATCCGGGGACATCAAAGAACCATACGCAGTGATATTTACCGGAAATGTAACGGAGGAGATTCGACAGGCGGCCGCTTCGCTGGAGAAACGGGAAACGGTGATCACGGCCAATGACCGGGAACGGATCATTGTGCTGAGTCCTGAGGAAGTCTGCATGGTAAGGGTTGAGTCATCGGAGACAGTCATCTACTGCGGCAGGAATAAGTACTGTTCGAAGAAACGGTTATATGAATTAAAAGAATCACTGGGAAAAGGATTTATGCAGATCTCCAAGTCCACGGTTGTCAATCTGCGGGAACTGGACAGCGTCGAGCCTTCCTTTAACGGAATGATGGTCCTGCATCTGAAGAATGGCTGTAAGGATTATATCTCGAGAAAATACCTGCCTGAGTTCAAAAAATATCTGGGTTTGTAAGGAGGATGCATATGAAAAAAATTTTAAAATTATTTCTTATGGGGATCGCATGGGGATGTACCATGAATGTGTTTATCGGCATGTTTGGTGTCGCAACTTCAGGACCGGAATTTCTCATCTCCAATACCAGTGACTATTACGCCAATATTATTGCAGGTATTATAATCGGACTGGGATTTACAATTCCCAGTGTGGTCTATGACAAGGAAGAGATGGCCAGGGGAATTCAGGTACTGATCCATCTGGGGATCGGACTGACGATCTATTTTATCGCTGCTTTTTGGAGGGGGTGGGTCCCTTTGCAGTACGGAGCGGGAATGGTGATTGGTATGATCGCAGGTATTCTGGCTGTTACAGGGGTGATCTGGTTTTGCTTTTATCTGTATTACCGGAACGAAGCTATGAAGATAAATAAGAAATTGAAAGAGAAATAACGCATAGAGATGAGCCATTAACCGCGCCGGCTCCGCGCAAAGAGTGCTGTGGGATGAAAGATGAATTCATCCGCACAGCACTCTTTGATTTGGTGAGGACTCTATTATTAAGAGGCAAAAGTGCCGTTGTTTGCAGCTATCTGCTGCAGCTGCTGATCGACCTGCCCGGCGGTAAGCTTCTCGGGAGTGTTCAGCGTTACAAATGTATAGGTTCCGTCCGCCGTCCGGATCACTGCGTATACGTCGTAGACCGGAGCTGTGGAGAAATCTTTATCAAAATATGCATATACAGAATCGTCTGTTTCTACCAGATCACTTACATTGCATTCCCTCATCTGGGTGGTGAGATCCGCGATATCCTCCGACAGGTGGTCACATAAGATTTCCACTGCGATGTCCCGGTCTTTTGTCCCTGTATCTATACTGGTGTGGGGAATGGATGCCTCTGCCTCCGTATTCGGTTCGGCAGATACACGCATGAGTGTAATATCGCTGATTCCGATGAAAAACATAAAGAGAAAGACACAAACCACAGCACGCATTTTCTTACTCATACAATCACATCCTTTTCCGTTATCGTCGTACTTTTTTTACTTTTTATTATTATACAGGGTAAATGTTACAAAAATGCTATGCTTCTTTGCAAATCTGTTATTTTTTTACGAATAAATTATGCCTTTTTCGTGTAAGAAACGTGTCAAATGAGAATTGTTATGATATAATGGTGCGTGACAGTATAGCAATGGAAAGGAAGTGTCAGATATGTCAGAAGAACAGAAGGCCGATGTAACTCCGGTAACGGAGGAAGGAGCTTCCATGGAGGATTATGCCACGGAACTGGAAGCTTCCTTTAAAGAGATTGTGGAGGGGGAGATCATGACAGGCGTCGTGATCGCTGTAGGTGATGAAGATGTTACCGTGGATCTGAAATATTACACGGAAGGCATCATTCCGCTGGACAAGTTCAGCCGGGAACCCGGTTACAGTCTGAAGGAACATGTAGCGGTAGGAGATGAGATCAGCGCAACCGTAGTCAAGAAGGATGACGGACAGGGGCACATTCTGCTGTCTAAGATCGAAGCGGATGACGAGCTGGCCTGGGACAAGCTAAGACAACTGAAGGAAGAGGACACGGTTCTCACCGTAACGGTCAAAGGGGTGGTGAAGAGCGGCGTTGTTGCCTATGTGGAAGGAATCCGCGGATTTATTCCGGCTTCTAAGCTCTCTTTGAATTATGTGGAGGATCTGAATGAATTCCTGAATAAGGAAATCCAGGTCAAAGTCCTTGATGTGGTGGAAGAGGACAAGCGCTTAATCCTGTCTGCCCGTGAAATCTTAAGAGAACAGGCTGCCGAGGAGCGTAAGGCCAGAATTTCCAACGTACAGGTTGGTCTGGTTACGGAGGGTACCGTAGAAAGTATTCAGCCTTATGGAGCCTTTATCAATCTGGGCAGCGGTCTGTCCGGCCTGGTACATGTATCCCAGATCAGTGAGAAGAGAATAAAATCTCCGGATGCAGTTCTCAAAGTCGGAGATAAAGTAAAAGTAAAAGTTATCGCTGTAAAAGAAGGAAAATTAAGCCTCAGCATGAAAGCTCTGAAAGATGCGACAGCTCAGGAAGTAGTGGAGGAGTCCTATGATCTTCCCCAGAGCGAAGGGCTTTCTACAAGTCTCGGATCTCTGTTTAAGAATCTGAAACTGGATCTGTAAGGGAGTTTATTAAAAAAGGCCGGAAAGAACCCTGGAGAGGGATGTGTACTTCTGTTTGGAACGCGGGGCGGGCGTCTGTCCTGTGTCACAATAGGTATACGCGCATCCCGCTGTCCCAGGGTTCTTTCCTGTTTTAGTGAATGCCAGTGAATGCTTAAACTGGCGTATAGCAGGGAGAAGAGGAGAAAGCGGCCCTTAGCCAGGGGGTAAGTAACAGGCTCGTACTTTTTGAAAAAAATTATTTTTTGGTCTTGACGGAAATAAAATGTTTTGCTATAATCAAATAGCTGTGGCGACATAGCCAAGTGGTAAGGCATGGGTCTGCAACACCCTGATCACCAGTTCAAATCTGGTTGTCGCCTCTGGAAAGCTCCTGAATTTTCAGGAGTTTTTTTATTTCATAGGAAAGTGTCCTATGAAATAAAAAAACGCTCCGCGGGGATCGCACTGCGGCGGAAAGGAAGATGCCGCTTACGCGGCCCGCCGCAGGCGGAGAGTTTCGCAAGCGAAACTCTTTTTTATATAATAAGAAAGTTCGCCAAATAGCTAACTATTGATTAAAAAAGCCCGCAAAATGCGAGCAAAGTAAACAGACGGTGGTTAGAAGAGGTCAATATAAAATCCTTCTTCAAA
>NZ_JAWDIY010000075.1:0-3611 GCF_032380655.1 Diplocloster hominis
AAACCTCGCAGGACCCGGGGCAAACTCGCCAAAATACGGCTCAAACAGTGCCCCGGGTCCTGCGAGGTTTCGTCCTCTTCTGCGTAACCCGTTCTAAGGCGCCGCCTCAAGCGATTCGGCTCCCGCTCCTTTTGTGCCCCCTGCCCAGAGCTCCCCCTTGCACCGGCCCGCTCCTTCTTTGGTTCATGCTGTGTAGGGTTTCCGGCCTTCTTAGTATTGGGTCGGTTATCTGTTGCTGGGAGGCAGCTTTTTTAGAATATCAGTAAGACAAGTACCAGGGAAATAAGAGGTGTTATGGTTCCAAGAAGAAGCTGCGACGGCGTATGCCGCTTCATCGCCAGACACGCCCAGTATACTACCGGCAGGATCAAGAGTGCCCAGTATCCGTTGATGCCGCAGAAATGAACCAATAAAGCCACTGGTCCCGCTACACCGCAGGCATGTCCGCTTGCTTTGATTTTCAGTAATTTATTAAATATAGAGAGTATTACACCGGATATTAGATAAGTCAGATATATCTGAAAGACCCCTTTCGGCGCATCTGCAGCAACAGCAAATACCGTTCCGCAGACATATCCTGCTACCGCCATAATAAACGCCAGCTTCCTCTGTCCGTCCCTCCCCCGGTCCCGAAACCCGGGCAGCACCTTCTGCAGCGGATAAGCCAGCAACGGCAGTACTGTCAAAAACAAAATCGCCATCAACAGCTGAAATATTCCTCCGAAAATCAAAGGCCTTACCAAATACAGCAAAATTAACGTAACCAACGCCACAACCGGCGCTACCGTAATCACCCTTACACTCTTCGCTACCTTCATCTTTACATCCGTCTCCATAAAACCATCCATCCTTTCTATCCCCAAAGTATCTTCATATCCGCCATTTATATTTCCCCGCGCCACGCGTCCACTTCGCATCCCACCCAACGCGTCACATTCCATCATCACACGCCGTTTTGCGTCATATTATGTCGCATTATGTCACGTCGCACCGTCTCACATAGTATTCAATACTACATGATATACTCTAACACTTCCCACTACGATTGTCAAACTATATCCTTATTACCCTTTTTACTTAATCTATACACTTATTACCCTATTTACTTATTAATCTATATCCTTATTACCCTATATATGCTTATTAATCTATATACTTATTACCCTATATATGCTTATTAATCTATATACTTATTAATCTAAATACTTATTAATCCCTCAACTTTATAATTACATACTTCATTAGCTACTTCTCAAGAATAAAAAAATACTTAACAGTTGCCTTTTTATATATTCATAATTATAAATCATACCCTATCTTCCGCACAAAACATACTGTCATATATGCTGCCTTTCTTATTATTAACAATATTCTCCATAGCCAATCGAACATATAAAATTAAATATCCACATAAATCCTCAATCCCCCATAAACAAATACATTTATCCACCATAAAACAACCCAAACCAACTTCATAATGAAATAAAAAAATGCGCTAAGATAGCGTCCCATCCGCCCATACCAATGTAGGTACTGCTGACCGAAGAGCTTGAGGAGCGGATGGCCTGCTCTGGTTTACCTGTCGGGGCGGTTCCGGGCTCCCGGATGGGGGCTGCGGCTCTGCCTGGGATGGGGGATTGCCTTCCCTCTGCCGGCATAGGGCGGCTGAGCTGCTGCTTAGTGAAATCCGAATGATGGATTCAGGATGCCCGGCGGACTTCACGTCCGACGGGCAAGAGCCTCTGAGCCGGGAACGCATCATGCGTTCCTGGCGAATAGGCTCGATTCCTGAATCCATCATTTGGATTTCACTTAGCAGCAGCCAGCGGCAAGCCCTCCGCCGGCAGAGGGAAGGCAATCCCCCATCCCAGGCAGAGCCGCAGCCCCTATCCGGGAGCCCGGAACCGCCCCGACAGGTAAACCAGAGCAGGCCATCCGCTCCTCAAGCTCTTCGGTCAGCAGTACCGGCCCTTAGTACCGGCCCATACCACTTTTTATTAACATTCTATGAATTTTTTTTCATTTTTATTGGCCCGGCCCCTTTTATGTGGTATCATAGGAAAGGAATATTGAAAATTGAATAATGTAGAAGGAGGTCAATGAATGAACGACAACAGCATTTCTAAAATTACCCCCGAAATCCTGGACCTCGTGAAAATGTGCGTGGATACCAGCCTCATTAATCCCGAATTGTATACGAAATATGAGGTAAAACGTGGATTGCGTGATATCAGCGGAAAAGGTGTTCTGGCCGGTCTGACCGACATTTCCGAAATCCGTTCCTACACCATCATCGACAGTGATATGATCCCCTGTGAAGGTAAACTTTTCTACCGTGGTATTGATATCGAAGAAATTGTCAAGGGCTTTATCAAAGAAAACCGTTTCGGTTTTGAAGAAGTAACTTATCTTTTATTATTCGGTAATCTCCCCAATCAACAAGAATTAAAGAATTTTACAGATTTACTGGCAAATTATCGGACACTGCCTACCAGCTTTGTCAGAGATATTATTATGAAAGCTCCCAGCGCGGATATGATGAATACTCTCGCCCGAAGCGTATTAACGCTGTACGCTTATGACAGCCAGGCGGAGGATACTTCCATCCCTAATGTTTTACGGCAGAGTTTACAGATGATCAGCCTGTTCCCCTTGCTGTCCGTGTACGGTTATCAGGCTTACAGCCATTATCACGATGGAAAGAGCCTGTTCATCCATTCCCCGCAGTCTGAATTGTCCACCGCGGAAAATATCCTGCACATTCTGCGGCCTGACAGCAAATATACAGCCCTTGAAGCCAAACTGCTGGATCTGGCTCTGGTGCTTCACATGGAACACGGCGGCGGGAATAATTCTACGTTTACCACCCATGTGGTATCCTCCTCCGGAACCGATACCTATTCTTCCGTGGCGGCATCCCTCGGTTCCCTGAAAGGGCCTAAGCATGGAGGGGCTAATATTAAAGTCGTCAAGATGTTCGAGGATATGAAATCTACCATTAAGGACTGGTCCGATGAAGAGGAAGTAAGCCGCTATCTGCGCGCCCTTCTGCATAAAGAGGCCTTTGACAAGGCCGGCCTGATCTATGGTATGGGGCATGCGGTCTATTCCCTTTCCGATCCCCGGGCCAATATCTTTAAGGCTTTCGTGGAAAATCTTTCCAGGGAGAAAAACCGGATGGAGGAATTCGCCCTCTATTCCCTGGTTGAACGTCTGGCACCGCAGATCATATCCGAAGAACGCAAAATCTATAAGGGTGTAAGCGCCAATGTGGACTTCTACAGCGGCTTTGTCTACAGCATGCTGGATCTTCCCACGGAACTGTTCACTCCGATCTTTGCCATTGCCCGTATCGTTGGATGGAGCGCGCATCGCATCGAAGAGCTCACCAACGGCGGAAAGATCATCCGCCCCGCCTATAAGAGTATTGCGGTACATAAACCCTACCGGCCTTTGACGGAAAGAGAATAATCCGGGGAAATAAATATCTTATTGAAAAAGAGTTTCGCTTGCGAAACTCTCCGCCTACGGCGGGCCGCGTAAGCGGCATCTTCCTTTCCGCCGTAGTGCGATCCCCGCGGAGCGTTTTTTATTTCATAGGAGCACTTTCC
>NZ_JAWDIY010000076.1:0-1674 GCF_032380655.1 Diplocloster hominis
GCTCTTTTCAAAGCCTCTTATCTTGAACCTTCAGACCATTCTGGTCAAGCCCTCGACCTATTAGTAGCAGTCAGCTCCGTACATTGCTGCACTTCCACCTCTGCCCTATCCACCTTGTCGTCTTCAAGGGGTCTTACTAGCTTGTGCTATGGGATATCTCATCTTGAGGGGGGCTTCACGCTTAGATGCCTTCAGCGTTTATCCCTTCCCGACTTGGCTACTCGGCCATGCACTTGGCAGTACAACCGATACACCAGTGGTCGGTCCATCCCGGTCCTCTCGTACTAAGGACAGCTCCTCTCAAATATCCTACGCCCACGCCGGATAGGGACCGAACTGTCTCACGACGTTCTGAACCCAGCTCGCGTACCGCTTTAATGGGCGAACAGCCCAACCCTTGGGACCTACTACAGCCCCAGGATGCGATGAGCCGACATCGAGGTGCCAAACCACTCCGTCGATGTGAACTCTTGGGAGTGATAAGCCTGTTATCCCCAGGGTAGCTTTTATCCGTTGAGCGATGGCAATCCCACTTTATACCACCGGATCACTAAGTCCTACTTTCGTACCTGCTCCACCCGTCGGTGTCGCAGTCAAGCTCCCTTCTGCCTTTGCACTCTTCGAATGGTTTCCAACCATTCTGAGGGAACCTTTGAGCGCCTCCGATACCCTTTCGGAGGCGACCGCCCCAGTCAAACTCCCCGCCTGACATTGTCCCCCGACCGGTTCACGGCCGCAGGTTAGAAATCCAGCACTGCAAGGGTGGTATCCCAACAGCGGCTCCATGAAGACTGGCGTCCTCACTTCTTAGCCTCCCACCTATCCTGTACATGCAATACCGAATCCCAGTATCAAGCTGGAGTAAAGCTCCATGGGGTCTTTCCGTCCTGGCGCAGGTAACCAGCATCTTCACTGGTACTTCAATTTCACCGGATGCATTGTCGAGACAGTGCCCAAATCATTACGCCTTTCGTGCGGGTCGGAACTTACCCGACAAGGAATTTCGCTACCTTAGGACCGTTATAGTTACGGCCGCCGTTTACTGGGGCTTAAGTTCAAAGCTTCGCTTGCGCTAACCTCTCCCCTTAACCTTCCAGCACCGGGCAGGCGTCAGCCCATATACCTCACCTTTCGGTTTTGCATAGACCTGTGTTTTTGCTAAACAGTTGCTTGGGCCAATTCTCTGCGGCCGCATTTCTGCGGCACCCCTTCTCCCGAAGTTACGGGGTCATTTTGCCGAGTTCCTTGACAATGCTTCTTCCGTCGGCCTTAGGATTCTCTCCTCATCCACCTGTGTCGGTTTACGGTACGGGCACGATATAAACAATAGCGGCTTTTCTTGGCAGCTGGCTCACACTCTTCCCTACTTTAATTTCGGTCCACTTCACGTCTTCGGATTGTACGGCGGATTTGCCAACCGTACTCCTACCTCGCTTGTACCGGGCTTTCCGTTCCCGGCTCGTGCTTTCCCTCTGCGTCCCCACAGTTCTGTTATATCGCGGTACAGGAATCTCCACCTGTTGTCCATCGACTACGTCTTTCGACCTCGCCTTAGGCCCCGACTTACCCAGAGCAGATCAGCTTTACTCTGGAAACCTTGGATATTCGGCCACAAGGATTCTCACCTTGTTCTCGCTACTCATTCCGGCATTCTCTCTTCTTAAAAGTCCACGG
>NZ_JAWDIY010000077.1:0-1282 GCF_032380655.1 Diplocloster hominis
ACCGCTTCGCCCCTTTAAGAATGCTCCTCTACCGATGCATTACTGCATCCCTAAGCTTCGGTGTTGTGTTTCAGCCCCGGACATTTTCGGCGCAGGACCTCTCGACTAGTGAGCTATTACGCACTCTTTGAATGTATGGCTGCTTCTGAGCCAACATCCTAGTTGTCTTAGAAATCCCACATCCTTTTCCACTTAACACATACTTTGGGACCTTAGCTGTAGGTCTGGGCTCTTTCCCTTTTGACTACCCAACTTATCTCGTGCAGTCTGACTCCCGGCAATCATCTTACTGGCATTCGGAGTTTGATATTCTTCGGTAAGCTGTGACGCCCCCTAGGAAATTCAGTGCTCTACCTCCAAAAGACTCTGCCGAGGCTAGCCCTAAAGCTATTTCGAGGAGAACCAGCTATCTCCGGGTTCGATTGGAATTTCTCCCCTACCCACACCTCATCGCCACCTTTTTCAACAGATGTGCGTTCGGTCCTCCATTGCCTTTTACGGCAACTTCAACCTGGACATGGGTAGATCACCCGGTTTCGGGTCTACGTTGACTGACTCTGGCCCTATTAAGACTCGGTTTCCCTTCGGCTCCGGACTTTTCGTCCTTAACCTCGCCAGCCGACGTAACTCGCCGGACCGTTCTACAAAAAGTACGCGGTTGCACCAATAATGTGCTTCCACAGTTTGTAAACACAGGGTTTCAGGTTCTCTTTCACTCCCCTCCCGGGGTTCTTTTCACCTTTCCTTCACAGTACTATGCGCTATCGGTCACTAAGTAGTATTTAGCCTTGGGGGGTGGTCCCCCCGACTTCCCACAAGGTTCCACGTGTCTCGTGGTACTTTGGATCCCGCTCGCTCACTTCCGCTTTCGCATACGAGGCTTTCACTCTCTCTGGCCGGCTTTCCCAAAACCGTTCTGCTAGCTTTCATGTCACTTATTGCGGTCCATAACCCCGGAATGCACGCATTCCGGTTTAGGCTCTTTCCCGTTCGCTCGCCGCTACTTAGGAAATCGATGTTTCTTTCTCTTCCTCCGGCTACTTAGATGTTTCAGTTCACCGGGTTCCCTCCGCATGGCTATGTATTCACCATACGGTGACTGAGGTTTGCTCAGCCGGGTTTCCCCATTCAGATATCTCCGGATCGTAGGATATTTGCTCCTCCCCGAAGCTTTTCGCAGCTTATCACGTCTTTCATCGGCTCTTAGTGCCAAGGCATCCACCCTGCGCTCTTGTTCGCTTGACCTGCATTCTCATATAGCGTTATGGGAATGGGTCTTTTT
>NZ_JAWDIY010000078.1:0-2200 GCF_032380655.1 Diplocloster hominis
AAACCGCCGTCAGGCTGCCTTCCAGGGCAGCGCCGCCGGTGACGCCGCTTTCCCCCTGGGCGGACAGGGACGCGCCCTGTGCCACCTGCAGGCTGCCCGCAACGGCAGCGCCCGCCCCGTCCCCGGCGGCACCCCGGCCGCCCTGGACGGCCGCATGGCCCGCGGTAACCGTAAGGGCCCCCGCGGTAACTCCATGGCCGCCCACATCCGCGCCCGCTCCGCCGGTAATGGTGACGCTGCTGCGGGCGGACAGCTCAAGCTCCGTCCCCCCGGCGTCAACACCGGGAGCGCCGTCTCCGCCCGTCAGGGCCGCGTTGTCCAGGGCCAGGATGAGCGTATGGCCCTGCGTATCCGTCAAAAAGCTCTTGCCCTCCTGGGCCTGCATGGCAAGGCCGGTGACAGCTAACGACAGGTTCTGCGGGTTTGTTATCTCTATCTGCCCGTTGGTGGTAAGCGCGCCGGTAAGCCCAGGCCCCGCAAGGGTAAGACTGCCCACGCCCGCGGGGACTCTAAGCGTGCCCGCAGCGCCCTCCCGCACCTTAAGCGTCATGCCGTCCGTGAGGGTCAGCCGCTGGGTGGTGACGCCGTCGTTATAGGCGGCGGCGCCATCCAGCACGGCGTTCCACTGGGGCTGCATCCTGCCCACGCTCACGGTGCCGGTGCCGGTGCGTACCTGTACCTCAGCGCCGCCTTCCCTCATCAGCGCGGTGCCCAGGGCCTCCAGCCGGTACCCCGCCAGCTCCGCGGCCAGTTCCACCGCAATCCGGCTGCCCACAGATACCTCTGTCGCCGTCAGCACGGCCGCGGTGTCAGTGAACGTTACGGTACATCCAAACACGGAGCTGCCGTTCTGGCTGGTGGCGGCAGCCGTCAGACGGCCCCCCAGCGCAATGGACAGGCTGTCTGAAGAGCCGCCGATGCCGCTGTGGCCTTCCGCCGTCAGGGCCGCGCCCTTCTGTAGCGTCAGGGAGCCGCCCGCTTCCAGAAATGTGACGCCCATCCCGTCCCTGGTCTTTCCCGCGCCGCCCTGGGCGGCGGCATGGCCGGACGCCATGGTAAAGTTTTGCACGGCGATACCCGCGCCCCCCATGCCCTGGGCGCTGCTGCCGCCTCGGGCGTTAAGCGGCCCGTTGACGGTGAGGTTATATACGTATATCCCATTGCCGCCCTCTCCGTCCGTACCCGCGCCGCCGGTCAGGATCACGCTGTTTTCCGCGTTTATGGTCACCTGCGCTTCGCGCTGCATCACGTCCACTGCGTTCCCGCTCAGGCCGTCCGGGCCCGACGCGGCGGAGCCGGACAGGGAAACGTCCGTCAGGTTCAGCGTAAGGGAATGGGCCTGGCTGTCAAACAAAAAGGGGGACGCCGAACCCGAGGACATGTTGAGGTTTTTAATGTTGAGGATCGTATTTTGGGGGTTTTTGATCTCCACCCGCCCGGGGCTTGTGATCCGGTTATCCTTTCCCTTTCCGGTCAGGGTAAGGGTATTGACACCGTCGGGAACGGTGAGCGCGCCCGATGCGCCCTCTTCCACCCTTACCACCGTGCCGTCCGTCAACTCCAGAGGCGTGATGGTATCACCCTCCTGGTAAGCAGCCACGCCCTTCCAGCTGGCGTTCCACACCGGCAGCTCCCGCGCGCCCACTACGCCCGGCTGGTCGCTGGTGGTGGCAAGGGTGCGCGCGCTGTTCAGCGTTACCCCGCCGCGGGCGTACAGCTCACAGCTGTCCTGTAGCCGGGGGTCCAGCTTAACGGAAATGCTGTTGCTGTTGCCGGCGCTTTCCTGTACGGTAAGGGCTGCCGACGGGCCGGACATCAAAAACGTGCCTCCGGAAGGCATCTTCACGGCGTCGCCCTGGGCGTGGGTGGCGGTGGCCGTCAGGCTGCCGCCCAGCAGGATCTGCTGCTGGACAGACACGTAGTAGACGCCGCTGCCGCCCGTGGCGGTCAGGGACGCGCCCTCTTTCACATGCAGGCTGCCCATGAGGAAAACGCCGGAGCCCTGACCCTGGCTGCACTGACCGCCTACGGCTGTTACACTGCCGGCCTGCAGGACGAGATTCTTTGCGGCCAGGCCGCTTCCGGCGGCAGCGCCGGCCATATCCTTTAAGCCCTTGCCGCCGGTAAGCACCACACTGCCCTCAGCGGTAAGCGCTACGGAGGACAAAGGGGCATTGATGGCGCTTTGGCCCGCCGTGCC
>NZ_JAWDIY010000079.1:0-2118 GCF_032380655.1 Diplocloster hominis
TCCCGTTTTCGACACTTGAAAAAGAGAAAAGAGAAGAAAACCCGCATAAACACTGGGGATTCTTCTCTTTTTTTGATTATGAAATGTTGTATGGTATTCTTATTTCGAAATTATTTTTATTTTTTTATTCAGTTCTTTGGGCTGGTAATACTTCTTGTCCAGTCCCAGGTTGAATATTCCATTCAGGGCTGTGCAGACCTGACTGCCGGTATAAGAAGCACTATAAAACATATCCTGCGTATTCGCTACATTCATATTTTTTAATGTATCCAGTATCTGTCCGGTTGTAAAGTGGGTTCCATACTGGTCCAGTTTATTCTCCAGCAGGCGGTAAATCAGCAGGGCTGTGTAACAGATCATAAAGTGGGCGGTAATCCGGTTTCGGTTCCGGTGGTTTACAGGCCTTGACTCAAAGTTTGTCTTTAATACACGGAAACAGTCTTCGATTTTATACCGTTGGCCGCTGACCGCCAGTATACTCTTTGCATCATCGTCCAGATTCGTGGCCACCGCATAATAGCCATCATATTTCTCCTCATTTTCAATCACTTTTAAATCAATCGCATAATGGACAGCTGCCTTTTCACCATCCTTTCCTGTCGATGTACGTTTGATGAACCTTGTTACATCATGCGGTCCCTTCTTTACATCCTCGACATTATAATGATGGAGGATATTTTTTGCCCGTTCGATCTGTGCATTGCGGATATGGCGCTGATATTCCATCATTTTTCTGGAAAATGTAACGATAATCCGCTGACGGAGCATTCCCTTTGCCTTTATCATTCTTGTCGCTCCGTTTTTGTAAACTTTTTCCTCATATAATCCTGTATCGACTGCCTTATCCGCAGTCAGTATCTTATATACCGTGTCATTATATAAAGGCAGGTTCTCTGTTTGAAACCGGTCGAAGGTCTTCATCATTTCAATCGTAACCGGTGAGCCGTTGGATAGTCTGCGGTAATCACAGTCATTAAATACCGCTTTTTGCAGCGGATCGGAAAGCTTCTTTATGGATTGAGTGACGATAAAGGCACGGCCGCCCATGGAGTTAAACTTTCTTATGTCATAGGAGCCGAGTCCGGCATCCGCACAGTAGATAAAAGGCTTTCCCTGAAACATCTTTACAATCTTTTTTTCCAATGGAACAGCACATTTCTGTTCATTGTCGGATCCGGGAGTGATACACATGGAAATGGGAATGCCGTTCCCATCCATAAATAACCCCATCTGAACCAGGGGGGCGGGCTGATGCTGTTTGGAAGGACCGTAGCGGCGGAGGCCTTTAAGAATTTCGCCGGTCACAGGATCCACATATTCCCCATCCTCATGCTCTGTTTCGAAGTAATAGTTGGTACAGTCAAAGTAGCAGACAGAGGTATTTCTCTTAACAAGGTTGCCGCTGCCGTTGTAAAGCTGCTCCAGATAGCCGTCATAGTTTTCCTCCAGCAGATCCATGAAGCGCAGGATGTGCTGGTAATCAAAAGAAGGCTTTTCATAATAGGAATCAAGGCGGTCCCATGTAGAGAGTTTAGAACATGGGTCGAGGATCCGTGAGAAGGTAAGGAAACGGTTGATCGTATCGCAGTCAAAGGTCACTTTGGAATGTTCCTGTATGCCGGAAAGGAACTGCCGGATACCCATGTCATGGTAAATCTGCTGAAGGACGAAGTATCCGACATTGAGCAGGGTGGACTTAGAGGAAGTATCATTGGAAAAGGGAAGCTTCTGTCTGAAATCAATAGTAAAGGAAAGATCCGCAGTACCGTTTTTGTAATCCTCATTGAAAAGGGCGACCTGTTCCCTGGCATAAGCGAGAGGATCGCTGGTAAAAGAGAGGAGTTCGGAATGTTTACCGATACGTTTCACATTTTTGGTAGTAGTTTTTTTACCATTGCGGATGCCCATTTGAATAAAGTAGGTGGGGTCCTTGGATTTTTTATCGTAGTACAGTTTCATGTAAAAAAGTCCTTTTTCTTATTATCATAGCACAGAACCAGATAAAATACAACACCATACAACAAGAAAAACCAAAAAAATTGACAAAAAAATAGGCCGGAAGCGGCATAAAAAAAGGGTTTCTTAGATTGAGTAAAAAAAGTAAGTGTCGAAAACCCG
>NZ_JAWDIY010000080.1:0-1639 GCF_032380655.1 Diplocloster hominis
TCTTACACTCCTCCCTGTCTCTGTTTTATGATTCTTAGTGTCTCCTATCCGCAGTAGAAAGAGGTACTTATGTCTAAAACTACAATGACAGGGAATCAAAAACATATGACTTTGGACGACCGTATTATCATCGAAAAGAGCTTGGATCAGCACCACTCTCTTCGCAGCATTGCTTTGCAGTTAGAAAAAGACCCTACCACCATCTCTAAGGAAATCAAGAAACACCGTTCTTTTCATGAGCATAACCATTTCAATGAACCCCTTAATAAATGTGCTCTTGCCAACGTCTGTAATAAGAAAAATATCTGTGGTACCTATGCTCCTGTCTGCAAAAGAATGTGCAGGCTCTGTAATCACTGCAACTCCCACTGCAAGGATTTTATCCCTCGCAGCTACCATTGCTGCTCCCTGGATAAGGCTCCTTTCGTCTGTAACGGCTGTAAGAAAAAAAGCGGCTGCCGTTTGGATAAATCTTACTATAAGGCTACTACCGCGCACAGACAGTATAAAACTGTCCTTGTAGAATCCAGAACCGGGATCAACCTTTCGCCTGATGACCTGACACGGCTCGATGAGTTCGTCTCCCCCCTCATTCTACAAGGGCAGTCTCCCTATATGATCCTGCATAACCATCCGGAAATCCCCTGCTCTGAAAAGACCCTTTATAATTATATCGAATCCGGTGCTCTTAGCGTGAAGAACATGGACCTGCCAAAAAAAGTCAAATATAAAATCCGCTCTTCTCATTCGACTGAAACTATGGACAGGGCTATTTACGAAGGTCGTACATACAAAGATCTTCAGGCATTCTTAAAAGAATTCCCTGATACCAGAATCACGGAAATGGACACCGTACTTGGCTGCGATGGTTCCCGCAAAGTATTATTAACCTTCCACTTTGACTGCTGCTCCTTTATGATGGCCTATCTCCTTGACAGTAAGGAATCACGCCATGTCAAATCGGTATTTGACTCCATTGAACAGGATATTGGGACTTTTTCTTTCTCCACCGCCTTTTCTCTGATTTTGACTGACCGAGGTGGTGAATTTCAAATTCCGGATGCTTTGGAATGCGGACAGGATAACCTGATTCGTACAAGCATTTATTATTGTGATCCGATGTGCTCATGGCAAAAGCCACATTGTGAAAAGAACCATGAATATATCCGGAAAATGTGCCCGAAAGGAACTTCCTTTGATGACTATTCACAAAACGATATCAAGCGGATGATGAGCCATATCAACAGTTCGCCGCGTCAAAGCCTTGGAGGGCTCTCGCCCATAGCTTTGGCAAAGCTTATGCTGCCTCAGGAATTATTAGATTGTTTCGGACTGACCGAAATACCAGCAGATGAGATTGTATTAACACCGGCATTACTTAAAAAATAAAACCAGATAACAAAGAGAAATCTGCGGACACGAGACCCATATATCTTTCTGCAGGCAAGTGGAATTTAGTCTTACAGGAGTTGATTCCAGTTGTCTTATTAGCATACCTATTTATAGCAGAAACTCTGTTGTTATCCGGTTAAATTCCACTTTAAAGGGTTTGACGCATTTCGTCAAACCCTTTAATACCGAATTTAGTCTTCCGTGTGGAATTTAAGTTTACATGCGGAATTTACTTTTTCACTCAAGC
>NZ_JAWDIY010000081.1:0-1586 GCF_032380655.1 Diplocloster hominis
AAGTCCAGGACCGGTAAGCACAAGGTTATTTACGTCTGCGGGAACCGTCAGCGTACCCGCCGCGCCCTGGGCCACCGGCAGCGTCATGCCGTCCGTCAGCACGATGGGCATGACGGTGACGCCGTCGTCATAAGCAGCCACGGGCTCTCCGTCCTCTTCCGGGGTAAACACCGCGTTCCACACCTGCTGGTCATCGGACGCGGCCCGCGCATCCCCTTCCGGCTGGTCCGCCGCGTTCAGACCGTTTTCCTTGTCGCCGGCAGGGTCTTTGGAGGAGGAAGAATCCATGCCCAGCTCTACGTCAGGGACAGAGATGACGCCGCTCTGGGAGGTACTGTTCTGGGAGCCGCTGTTCTGGGTGTCTCCGTTCTGGGAGGTGCTGTCGGAGCCGGAGGCCGGGGTACTGTCCGGGTCTGGCGTCGTGTTACTGTCCGAGCCTGGTGTCGTGTTACTGTCCGAACCTGGTGTCGGGGTACTGTCCGAGCCTGGTGTCGTGTTGTTGTCCGGGCCCGGCGCAGAAATACCCTCCGTGGGCGAATTACTTTCGGAACCAGAGGGCGCTGCGCTTTCAGAGGCCGGTGTGCCGGCCGAACCAGACGCCGGCTGGCTGGACGCATCGGAATACGCCGGGGCGTTGTCCCCCTCAGGGGACGGCTCCTGCGAGGACGGAGTCTCCCCCTCCACGACAGAAGCGCTGTTCACGCTCGACTTCAGGTTCTCCGCGCTTTCCGCAACCGCCCTGGATGGCAGCAGGCCTAAGAGCATACTCACGCAAAGCGCCAACGATAACAGCCGTTTCCAGCCCTGTTTCTTTCTCATGATTGTTCCTCCTTTTCTTCCCGGAAGCCTCCGCCTTGAAGAACGGCCCCCGGTACACGCCTTTGGGTGGGACACCGCAGCGGCGACGGTACTTTTTGTTTGATTATCCCATTATTTCAGCACTGTGCGCAAGAAAAACAGCCTAAGCCGTTCTCACAGAGCTTAAGCCGGAATTTTTTTGTACACTTTGGCGAAGAGGCGTGCTTTTAGAACCTCAGGACATGGCTATTCGAGGCTTGGGGCAGCCACGGCGGCTGATGTATGCCTGCTATACCAACTCCCCTTGCTGTTCGACTATACATTTCCTCGTTGCCCAGGCGTGTTCGGGACTTTCTCCCGTTAAAGCGCGCCTATGGCGCGCAAACGAAACGTGCGCCGACGGGCGCACAACAAAAGGCGCTATCCCGAAAACAACGGAATAACGCCCAAAAATAATGGAGACAACGGGGCTCGAACCCGTGACCTCTCGCGTGTGAGGCGAACGCTCTCCCGGCTGAGCTATATCTCCAAAGTCCATGCTAACATTGTATCACGTTTTTCCGAAGATACAAGTAAAAAATTCAAAAAAATAGCAGCGTTCGAATATTCACAGCTAACTGGGAGGGGACTGGCATCTTTCGGTTGTAACGCTTAATCTTCAGGCGACTCCGTGGAGAAAGGGGCCTGTCCCCATAGGCGCGAACTTAAGCAAAAAGTCTAGGAAAAATAAAATAAAAAATAAATTCACCCTGCCTCCTCATTTTGTTGTAAAATAGTTTTGCGAAACA
>NZ_JAWDIY010000082.1:0-1503 GCF_032380655.1 Diplocloster hominis
AACTATTGATTAAAAAAGCCCGCAAAATGCGAGCAAAGTAAACAGACGGTGGTTAGAAGAGGTCAATATAAAATCCTTCTTCAAATTCATCGTCATCCAGGTCATCATCCTCCGTAAGAAATTCATGCATATCAAGCAGATCAGAATCAGACATAGCTTTGACCAGTTTGGCTGTCATTCCTTCCGGCGGGTTTTGAATATATTTTTGCCGCAGTTCCTCTAAAAATTTTGAATCCATGGGAAGCCTCCTGTCTGTTAATAAGATAAGTATGGTACAGACAGGTGGAAAAATCAAGCAGAACGGCATTTTACTTTTGCCATTGCCCTTTCATATAATTCTTCCAGAGAAACACGGCGATGATTGTGGTAAAGCTCTAAGAACTGCATTTCGTGGCCACATTGTGTACATTTGAGTGGGTCATAGCCAAAAGACAGAAGGATGTCTTCGCGCCATTTCGTAAAAGTCTTCATCAGACGGTGCTTGGATTTTGGGACAGCTTTCCAAAGCGATTTATCTTTTTCGCGATGCCTGGAATAGAGACCGTAGTAACGTGTCATCTTAAAGTTTTTTTCGGGGATGTGCTGAATCAGGAGCTTTATAAAATCTATGGCAGGAAGAGTCCTTTTTACAAAAGAATTATCTTCGTGCCGGTTATAGTGAAATGTGACGTTGCTGCCATCATAGGAATCAATCCGTTTCAGGGCAATGACGGGACGTCCGAGATATCGGCTGATATATTTAATCACTGCATCCGTATCACAGAGATTGGGTTTAGCATACACATAAAAACCATCTTTATCCTTACGGTAGATAAGAGCTTTCGTTTTTTTGAAAGAAGGTCCAATGCGGGATTCGAGAAGATTGAGAAGGGCTGTCTGAAAAGACTTTCTTAAGAGGGAATAGTTAAAATGTTTGACGACACGCCAGAAGCCCTCATCAGAGAAACCGCCTTCCGTAATGAGGCAATGGATATGTGGATTCCATTCGAGGGGTCGCCCAAAGGTATGAAGGACGCAGACAAAGCCTGGAACAAAGTTTTTCGATTTGTTGAGGTTATGGAACATACGCAGGACAACACTGCGGACAGCCTGAAAGAGACAGCCAAGGAGAGAACGGTCTTCCAGAAAGAAGTGGCGCAATTCATCATCAATGGTGAAAACACAGTGCCGGTGTGTGCAGCGGATCAGTTTAAAAGCGATTTGAGTGGAGCGTTGCTGGGAGTATTTGACCCCGCAGGTGGGGCAGAAACGGCTTTTGCAGCGAAAAGGAACGAACTTCAAGTTGCCGCAGTGAGGACAGCCATACATGGCACCGCCAAAAGACGGGTCGCCGCAGTTGATCATTTTATCCACGTTTTCAATGACAGAATCACGTGGATGCAATGTATAAATCATTTCTTCATAATGGTCTTTAAAAATATCTTGTAATATACTCATAAGACTATTATGCAGGAAACCGACACAAAAAGAAACCCCTAATTCCCCCATGAATGGGGGCTAGGG
>NZ_JAWDIY010000083.1:0-1472 GCF_032380655.1 Diplocloster hominis
AAGTACTCTATTATGCATCACAATAAGACAGATTGCTATCTGTCTCAAAAAGGTGTATATATTAGATGATGTTTATACAGCTCTGTATAGAAAACTAACGGAAGTCTTATGGCTGACATTATGTGGAAAGTGCCTTCCGGGTCGGATCGGATAAAGGTATTGAGCTATCAGAGCTTCAACATCAGGCGGGGCGGTATCGAGTTCACTTTTTAGGAAATTTCTGCAAATATAGACTGCAGTCGTATAGTTAAGCTGATATAGGTACTTTGTTTCTTTTTGTTTTATGACCACATGGGTAGTGATCAGTTCACAAAAGTTATAGAGAATCAGCCGTGCATAGATTTCCTGCTTGATATACTCCGCCTTTTTTGCATGGTAGTTGGAAAGTCCAATGGTATATTTTAATTCCCGAAAAGAGGTTTCAATGCCCCAACGCATCGCGTAAATCTTCTTCAATTCGCTGGCAGGGAAATCCTCCTTAGGAAGATTGGTAATGACACATTCATATGTGTCTTCTGAGATTGGAAATCTTACTACCCGAAAAGAGAGCGGATAAAAAGGATGCTCCTTAAGATCCAGATAATCAAAAGGTGCGCTTTGAGAAAGATACTTATAGATATGAGAATTGTTTTTAATGTCTTTAGAAGCTTTACGAGTCAAAAGAAGCGAGACAGGGATATCAAATTCATTGGAATCGGGGAGTTGTTTTAGGCTGGAAGTAATACTCCGGTTGCTTTGATCCCGAACCCGGATGAGGTAGTAAGAGTCATTTTGTTGGATATGGGCAAAAACGTTATAGCATTCATAGCCTCTGTCGGCAATAAAGATAGTCTTGCCAGAAGAAGGAAAGCGATCAACCATCTCCGTCAGAGCACGACATTCGCTGTTGTTTTTACCGGATTGAATGATGGCATCGACATATCTGCGGTTACATAAGTCATATAAAGCGTCTAAATGTAATAAATTAAATCCTTTCTTAGCAGAAGGGTGTTTAAAGTAATTATTGGAATCGAAAGGATTATGAGGGATACTAAGATCGGAGCCATCACAAGCAAGCAGCTGATAGCCGCGATAGGAATTGGTAGAAGAAACCATCTGATTAAATTTGAGGAAAAGGAAGGCGAAGGCATCAGGTAAAATTTTGCTGCGTTGCTGGTTGAAAGCAGAAGCCTTTGGACAAACGGGAGAAAAATGAAAGAAGGAAAGTAACTCATTATTCACACTAGCGGCTTGGAAAGACAAAAGTAAACGGATCATAGACTCAAAGGGAAGTTTACGGACTCTGGAAAAGTCTTTGAGAGGGTTACGGACAAAAGGGGAAGGGTCATCAGCCATAGCATGGATCAAATGGAGAAGACGGATTTTGAGAAGAAGTGGATAATTCATAAGCATAGCCTCCTAAAAATATATTTTTCTAAGAGGCTTCGCCGCACATTTTTGGATATATGTCAAGTGTTTTTGCAAAAAAGCAG
>NZ_JAWDIY010000084.1:0-1312 GCF_032380655.1 Diplocloster hominis
GATTGTCTTGTTTTTATTTTGTAGTTGATTTTATGTTTTTAGTGAAGAATCATTTGGGTTATTGTATTTTTATGATTTAATTTTTTGTACGATAGATTATTTGTACCGTGAGGGGTGTGATGTTATATTAATGTTTTTTAGGAAGTTGACTTTTTTTGTCGTACCTTGTGTATCAGGGTTCATTGAATTTTATTATTTATTTTTATTTCCCGATTTTAAAGGAGTTAATGATTTATGTTGGTTACTGTTTCACCAGTATTAATAATAGGTTGTTGGTAGTGAAATGTTATTCGTCTTTAGTGGTTTCTGGTTTTTCAAGAAATGAATTTAATTCATGCATCTTATTTAATTTCTGTTTTTGTCTTATTTATTTTTATTTGATGTTAAGATTAAGGGGGATTAGCTCTTTATTTTATTTTTATAATTATTACTTTATTATTTAGTTTTGTGGATTTTATATTGATTTTCAATTTGATTATGTTAAAATTTTGTTATTTGTTTTGTTTATTTTTATTTGATTTAAAGTTTTTATTGAAATATTTTTTGGTATTTTAGTTGAATAGCAATTATTGTGTAATTAGTAAATTTGGATTTTGTGTTGTTTAAGATGATGAATGTATAATTTCTTTTGAGGAATTAGGCAAAGGTTTTCATGTCCGCCTGTTTAACAAAAACATCTTTTCTTGTTAGTTTTTGAAGTATGGCCTGCCCACTGACGTTTATTGAGGTTGAAGGGCCGCGGTATTTTGACCGTGCAAAGGTAGCATAATCATTAGTTCTTTAATTGTGATCTGGTATGAATGGCTTGACGAGACATGAGCTGTCTTAAGAGTATTGTTTATTGAATTTAGTTTTTGAGTTAAAATTCTTAGATGTTTTTATGGGACGAGAAGACCCTATAGAGTTTGACACCTAGTTTTCTTTTTTGTTTTGTTTGTAATTTCTTTTGAGTTAATTAGGTGTTTTGTTGGGGTGATGAGAGGAAATAAATTAACTCCTCTTTGACTTTTTATATTTATTTATATATTTTGTTTTGATCCATTTATTTTGATTATAAGATTAAATTACCTTAGGGATAACAGCGTTATCTTCCTTGAGAGTTCTTATTGGCGGGAAGGTTTGCGACCTCGATGTTGGATTAAGGTGAATTTTCGGTGCAGGAGCTGAAAGTGATTAGGTCTGTTCGACCTTTAAAATCTTACATGATCTGAGTTCAGACCGGCGTGAGCCAGGTTGGTTTCTATCTATAACGTGATTTTATACCTTAGTACGAGAGGACCGGGTATTTGGAATAATTTTATTTATTATGATT
>NZ_JAWDIY010000085.1:0-1226 GCF_032380655.1 Diplocloster hominis
TATTCCGGTTTGTAATCCAGAGCCCAGGCGGAGAATTTCTGCCAGTTGGCGAACATGCCCAGCAGCACATCTTCCGTCACCCAGTTCAGGAACAGCTTCCCGGCACGGGGATTCTGCTTGCCGGTACGGCCGCCCAGGGTTACCCGGTAGAGCTTCTTCGGGTTCCTGGTCCAGGCGCTGGTCGGACATGCCAGAACACATTCCGCACAGCCCACGCAGCAGCAGGTATCCTTATCTACTTTGTTGTCTTTGTTCAGGCTCAGCACGCCGGTAGCGTGATGCTCGCAGGCATCCACACAGGCGCCGCAGCCGATACATCTGTCATAATTGTAATCCATCTTGTAGATTCCCATTATACCGAAATCATTGAAGTTGGCTTTCACACAGTCATTCGGGCAGCCCGCCACAGCCACTTTGATGTGGTAATGGGACGGGAATACCAGTTTTTCGATCTTGCGGGCCAGTTCCGTGCTGTTGCAGTTCCCCTTGATACAGTGGGAATTACCGATACATGCCATGACATTACGGGCGCCGATGGTGGGATAACCGGTCTCATCCGCCTCCATCTCGCAGCCGCACAGCTCCTGGTCAACGTCGTGGATATAATCTTTAATATAAGCGTTTACCGCCGGAATGTTCTCGTATTTGATCCCGGGGGCGTTCAGGGTCTGGCGGGTTCCCAGATGGAAGGTACCATTTCCCCATTTCTCCGCGATATCCATAACAACTTTCAGATACTTGGCATCAATAACTGCGCCGGGTACACGCATCTGCAGCATGAACTCCCCGGGTACCTTGGATTGGCGGAAACAGTTGATCCGTGTCTTTTTAATATCTATATCATGATTCATTCTCTTAACACTCCTTCCCTAGTCCACTAAGTATTTCGCCTGTGTGTAGTTGAAAACGGGGCCGTCCAGACAGACATAGACCTCATCGATCCGGCAATGTCCGCATTTTCCGATGGCGCAGGACATCTTTCTCTCGAAGGACACCCAGATTTTCTCATCCGGCACACCGCATTTGGCAGCTTCCATGCCGGTGAATTTCATCATTGGCGGCGGTCCAACGATTACCACTTCGTAATTGTCTCCAAAATCGCCAAAGGGAACCTTGGATACATATTCGGTTACAAACCCTACGTTCCAATCGTCGATCTTGTCACGGTCCAGGGTATAGAAGGTGTTAAATTTATCTCTCCAGGATTCCAGCTCGCCGCGGAACAC
>NZ_JAWDIY010000086.1:0-1064 GCF_032380655.1 Diplocloster hominis
CCCGAAGCTTTTCGCAGCTTATCACGTCTTTCATCGGCTCTTAGTGCCAAGGCATCCACCCTGCGCTCTTGTTCGCTTGACCTGCATTCTCATATAGCGTTATGGGAATGGGTCTTTTTGGTTCTTGATTTTCTCGGATTTTTTGAATTGGTTTCAATTAATCTTTTTTAATCTCGGATGTCTTGAAGTTTCTTCTTTCTTTGGAACTAACTGCGTTGGGATGTTGTTCTTCTCTGTGTCTGCGGCTTTTTGGCAGCTGACGCTTTGCTGAACTTCATCTGCTTTCAGTTCCTTGAAATCAGATTTTTCAATTGATTTTTCAATGTGTAGTTTTCAAGGTACATGGTGGTGGATGGCGATTTTTTGGCCGGGCCTGGTGCTGAGCCCTCGAAAATCGGAGATTTTCTCGGTCACGTTAGGCCTTTAAATAAAGCCGGCGTTTGGTTCGCCGTCCGATTTGACATGCACTTCGTGCATCACGGATCTTTTATAAATGATCATCGACAAGCAAGCTTGACGCTGCTCATTTCTAAAAGTTCCTACTGCGCTGGCGCGCAGGTCAAATCTGGTTGCGATAAAAGCTTTGATTTCGGCTTTTATCGATGGAGATAAAGGGATTCGAACCCTTGACCCCCTGCTTGCAAGGCAGGTGCTCTCCCAACTGAGCTATACCCCCGTCACGGTCCTGCTTGATTCGGGCGAGCTCTATAGCTCGTCCATATCAAACAGATTAAAATGGGCTTAAGTGGACTCGAACCACCGACCTCACGCTTATCAGGCGTGCGCTCTAACCGGCTGAGCTATAAGCCCATAAATCTGGCATCCACCTGCTCTCCCATACCGTCACCAGTATAGTACCATCGGCCGCCTAGGTCTTAACCATCGTGTTCGGGATGGGAACGGGTGTGTCCCCTAGGCGCATCGACACCAGAAATATTTATCAAGTTTTTCTTGATAACTAAACAGTAAAACAACCCTTACTTCTTCTTCCTTAGAAAGGAGGTGATCCAGCCGCACCTTCCGATACGGCTACCTTGTTACGACTTCACCCCAGTTATCCATCC
>NZ_JAWDIY010000087.1:0-1050 GCF_032380655.1 Diplocloster hominis
CCCGAAGCTTTTCGCAGCTTATCACGTCTTTCATCGGCTCTTAGTGCCAAGGCATCCACCCTGCGCTCTTGTTCGCTTGACCTGCATTCTCATATAGCGTTATGGGAATGGGTCTTTTTTGGTTCTTGATTTTCTCGGATTCTTTGAATTGGTTTCAATTAATCTTTTTTAATCTCGGATGTCTTGAAGTTTCTTCTTTCTTTGGAACTAACTGCGTTGGGATGTTGTTCTTCTCTGTGTCCGCAGCTTTTTGGCGGCTGACACTTTGCTGAACTTCATCTGCTTTCAGTTCCTTGAAATCAGATTTTTCAATTGATTTTTCAATGTGTAGTTTTCAAGGTACATGGGGATGGAGGGCCTTCCGGGATGTTTCGTTGGAGGGGTTCCATCGGTTTGGTTGGTGGATGGCGTTTTTGGGCCGGGCCTGGTGTTGAGCCCTCGAAAATCGGAGATTTTCTCGGTCACGTTTGGCCTTTAAATAAAGCCGGCTTTTGGTGCGCCGTCCGATTTGACATGCACTTCGTGCATCACGGATCTTTTATAAATGATCATCGACAAGCAAGCTTGACGCTGCTCATTTCTAAAAGCTCCTACTGCGCTGGCGCGCAGGTCAAATCTACATTCGATAAAAACGGGAAGCTTTGCTTCACGGCTTTTATCGATGGAGATAAAGGGATTCGAACCCTTGACCCCCTGCTTGCAAGGCAGGTGCTCTCCCAACTGAGCTATACCCCCGTAAATCTGGCATCCACCTGCTCTCCCATACCGTCACCAGTATAGTACCATCGGCCGCTTAAGTCTTAACAAACGTGTTCGGGATGGGAACGTGTGTGTCCCTTAAGCGCATCGACACCAGAAATATATATAAAGTTATCTGCGATCTATGTATTTCCAATTTTCACGAGGATAGTTGTAATTTCTCATAGACCGACTTGATAACTAAACAGTAAAACAACCCTTACTTCTTCTTCCTTAGAAAGGAGGTGATCCAGCCGCACCTTCCGATACGGCTACCTTGTTACGACTTCACCCCAGTTATCCATCCCGCCT
>NZ_JAWDIY010000088.1:0-992 GCF_032380655.1 Diplocloster hominis
CCGGCGGCAGCGCCGGCCATATCCTTTAAGCCCTTGCCGCCGGTAAGCACCACACTGCCCTCAGCGGTAAGCGCTACGGAGGACAAAGGGGCATTGATGGCGCTTTGGCCCGCCGTGCCGTCCTCCCCGCCCGTGAGGGCAACGTCTTTCAGATTCAGCGTCAGGGAATGGGTGCCCATGTATGCCGCAAAGGCCATCAGGGGGCCGGCCTCCATGGCGAGCCCGGTGATGTTCAGCGTCACATCCTTTTCATTCCCCTCGATCAGCATGCCGCCCTGGGTGGAAACCGGGTGATCCAGCCCCGGCCCGGTGAGCGCAAAGGCTTCCACTGTGCCGGGAATCGTAAGCCAGCCCGCCGCGCCCTGGGTCACCGTCAGCTCCATGCCGTCGGTGACTTCAATGGGGATGGGGGAGGCGGAAGCATCGGGAGGCATATAAGCGGCCCTGCCGTCATCCGTCTGCGCGTTCCACACCTTGTCGCCGCGGCCCACATACACCGTGCCCGGGACACTGCTGGTGACCGCGCTGGTTTCGCTTTTCATCTGCACGCCCTCTAAGGCATACAGCCTATAATCCTTCGAAAGGGCGGGGCTTAGATCCACCTGGACCGTGCGCGGGTTGACGGCCTCTTTGAGGGTCAGCCGTGCCGCCGGGTCGGTAAAGACAATGCTGCCGCCGGATACCGCGCTGCCGTCCGGGTCGGTGGAGGTGACCTGCATACGGCCCGCCAGTTTGACGGTGCCTCCGGACTTCATATTGATCCCGGTGTACCCGGTGGCATTTAACAAGGTGCCTGCGTCCGTCTGCAGAACGCCGCCGTTCCCCAGGGTGATGGAATCCCCCGAGACCCCTCCCCGGCCGCTTTGGGCGGTCACGGTACCCGATTCCACCTGGATGCTGTTGGCGGCGATGCCCGCGCCGTTCACGCCTCTGCTGGTGCCGCCGCTGCTGTCACCGCCCGTCAGGGTAAGGCTGCCGCGCAGCGTGAGGCG
>NZ_JAWDIY010000089.1:0-887 GCF_032380655.1 Diplocloster hominis
TCCGTCAAAAAGCTCTTGCCCTCCTGGGCCTGCATGGCAAGGCCGGTGACAGCTAACGACAGGTTCTGCGGGTTTGTTATCTCTATCTGCCCGTTGGTGGTAAGCGCGCCGGTAAGCCCCGGCCCCGCAAGGGTAAGGCTGCCCACGCCCGCGGGGACTCTAAGTGTTCCCGCAGCGCCCTCCCGCACCTTAAGCGTCATGCCGTCCGTGAGGGTCAGCCGCTGGGTGGTGGCGCCGTCGTTATAGGCGGCGGCGCCATCCAGCACGGCGTTCCACTGGGGCTGCATCCTGCCCACACTCACGGTGCCGGTGCCGGTGCGTACCTGTACCTCAGCGCCGCCTTCCATCATCAGCGCGGTGCCCAGGGCCTCCAGCCGGTACCCCGCCAGCTCCGCGGCCAGTTCCACCGCAATCCGGCTGCCCACAGATACCTCTGTCGCCGACAGCACGGCCGCGGTGTCAGTGAACGTTACGGTACATCCAAACACGGAGCTGCCGTTCCGGCTGGTGGCGGCGGCCGTCAGACGGCCCCCCAGCGCAATGGACAGGCTGTCTGAGGAGCCGCCGATGCCGCTGTGGCCTTCCGCCGTCAGGGCCGCGCCCTTCTGTACCGTCAGGGAGCCGCCCGCTTCCAGAAATGTGACGCCCATCCCGTCCCTGGTTTTTCCCGCGCCGCCCTGGGCGGCGGCATGGCCGGACGCCATGGTAAAGTTTTGCACGGCGATGCCCGCGCCCCCCATGCCCTGGGCGCTGCTGCCGCCCAGGGCCTTAAGCGGCCCGTTGACGGTGAGGTTATATACGTATATCCCATTGCCGCCCTCTCCGTCCGTACCCGCGCCGCCGGTCAGGATCACGCTGTTTTCCGCGTTTATGGTCACCTGCGCTTC
>NZ_JAWDIY010000090.1:0-838 GCF_032380655.1 Diplocloster hominis
GCGGGATGGATAACTGGGGTGAAGTCGTAACAAGGTAGCCGTATCGGAAGGTGCGGCTGGATCACCTCCTTTCTAAGGAAGAAGAAGTAAGGGTTGTTTTACTGTTTAGTTATCAAGAATACGAAGCAAAAGTCCGCAGTAACAGAGAAATAAAAGGGGCTTAAGCAAGTAGGAAAGATAGCATAAAAAGATTTCTGGTGTCGATGCGCTTAGGGGACACACCCGTTCCCATCCCGAACACGATGGTTAAGACCTAAGCGGCCGATGGTACTATACTGGTGACGGTATGGGAGAGCAGGTGGATGCCAGATTCTCTTAAAAAAACTCCCGGGAAGGGATGACTTGAAAGAGTCAGAACGAATCCGGGTTGCATATAGATTCTGTAGCATGCAGGCCGGGAAGCATCCCGGAACCTGATGCAGAACAGAGAACTGGTTTTACCAGTGATTAGAGGTTAAAATCTAAGCTTTTGATTTCTAATGACTGATAAAGCATCAGTCAGCAGGATGAAAGATCTGACCGATATAGAACATCATAGAAGAGGCAGAACGGACAGAGAATAGCATCCGGCATGTACCTTGAAAACTACACATTGAAAAATCAATTGAAAAATCTGATTTCAAGGAACTGAAAGCAGATGAAGTTCTAAAAGCAAAAGCCACTGCAAAGCGGTAGTTGCCATAAAAACTTCATCAAACCGCAATCAGAACCGCGAAGCCAGAAACTTCAAGACATCCGAGATTAAAAAAGATTAATTGAAACCAATTCAAAGAATCCGAGAAAATCAAGAACCAAAAAAGACCCATTCCCATAACGCTATATGAGAATGCAGGTCAAG
>NZ_JAWDIY010000091.1:0-834 GCF_032380655.1 Diplocloster hominis
TTTTATTTTAAGGGTCGGATAGACCCTGTTGAGTGCATTGGAGTTTCTCAACAGAGGAACGGAAATGTACTCAACATAAAACCACCCGCTATGCGGGTGCGCGACGATAGTTATACAAAAAATCACCTTTCCGATATAATAGAGGTGTTCAGGCCACTATTAAAGAAAGGAAAGGTGATTACATGGCAAAGCAAACGAATTCGCTTGCACATACGAAGTGGATGTGTAAATATCACATCATCTTCACCCCAAAGTATAGACGAAAAATTGTCTATAATCAATATAAAACAGATCTGCGCGATATATTAAAGCAGCTATGCAGTTACAAGGGAGTGGAGATAATAGAAGGTCATCTTATGCCAGACCATGTGCATATGTTGGTAAGTATACCGCCAAAAATCAGTGTATCCTCATTTATGGGGTATCTAAAGGGAAAAAGTGCATTGATGATGTTTGACAAACATGCAAACTTGAAGTACAAGTTTGGAAATCGTCACTTTTGGTCAGAAGGATATTATGTCAGTACCGTAGGACTCAATGAAGCCACGATAAAAAAGTATATTCAAGAGCAGGAGAATGCGGACATCGTACAGGATAAACTCAGTGTGAAAGAGTATGAAGACCCTTTTAAGGGTCAAGGCTGAGTAGTACAAACGTCCCTTTAGGGACAGCAACGAGTCAATAGCAATGTGGCTTGAACGGAGCCGTGGGAAGGCTGCAAAGGGCAGACTTTCCATGGCATTAAAGAGAAAGCCAGCGCCTTGAGGCGTCGCCAAGTAGAGCGGGCTTAGAGCCCGCATCCCGAGCCACCCGTTTAACGGGTGGCGGCGACTT
>NZ_JAWDIY010000093.1:0-643 GCF_032380655.1 Diplocloster hominis
CGGGGCGGGCGCTGCCGTTGCGGGCAGCCTGCAGGTGGCACAGGGCGCGTCCCTGTCCGCCCAGGGGGAAAGCGGCGTCACCGGCGGCGCTGCCCTGGAAGGCAGCCTGACGGCGGTTTCCACCGCCTCCGGCGGCAAGGCTGTCGGCGGCCCCGTCACCTTCAAAAGCGCCGCAGCCCGGCTCACAGTGCAGGAGTACGGGGACAATAACGGCGTCATCCCCGTGGCGCTGGATGCTGCCCTGACGGCGGAATACGAGCTTTTCGCCTCCGGCGGCGTGACGCTGAATGAGGAAAAAACCGAGGCTGCCACCAGCGGAGTCCAGGGTGAGGTCACCGTGGGGGCCGCCCAGGCGCGCCCCATCTGGAACACCCAGAAGGAAGGCCAGGCCGCCTATACCAACGGTATCTTCACCCTGCCCCTTGTCCTCACGGACGGCATGACACTGACCGTGGAAGAAGGCGCGTCGGGTACGCTGACCGTCCCTGCGGACGTGAACACCCTCACCCTGCAGGGTCCCGGTCAGGGGGTGACGATGGAAGGCGCCAATATCGTGATCGGGAACCGCATGCATACCACGCTGAACATCACCGGACTCGCCATGCAGGCCAAAGACGGGGAGTCCTGCCTGTGGGATACGCAG
>NZ_JAWDIY010000094.1:0-623 GCF_032380655.1 Diplocloster hominis
CGTTTTCTTGCAGCTTCTGCTTTGCCTTTTGGGAGTTCCTGCGCAATAACGCGAACAAAATATCGCTTGTTTTTGTATTGGCAAAATCCTGTTTGCTCTATCGTTTGTTCACCATTTTTCTTTGCTTTTCTTAAGATGGATTCCAAGTCTATTATTTTACCATCTTGATCTTCCATCCGGAAATGGCTGGGCGTAATCCGTAAAATTACATCGCAGCCTTGCTCTCTGGCGTAAGCATAATTTCTTGCCTTTCCATAACCGGCATCTGCCAGAACAAGGTCTTCTTTTTTTAAAGAAAATGGTTCAAAGCTCTCTGCTGTATGGTGATCCGTTACATGAATCTGGTCCATTTGGTTGTGGTTGAGCGAATAGCATAAATGAATGCGTTGTTGATGCTGCTTTTTTCCATTCTGCCGAATGATAGAACCATCAATAAGAAGTACATTTTTATTTTCAAAAAATCCGGCATTGGAACACCAGTCATAGGAAGAGAGCATCGTATTTAATAGGTTCCTTAAAAAAGGAGCCCCTTTTGAAAGTTTTTTTCTCCATGCAGTATCTGAAATAGAGGAAATCTGAAGTCCATGTGCTGCTGCTGCGAGCATACGGAAAGAAATCCCGGA
>NZ_JAWDIY010000095.1:0-611 GCF_032380655.1 Diplocloster hominis
AATAACACTCCCGCATCGTACAAGAAAGAATTTGACTGGTTGAAGGAGGTTGACAGTTTAGCCCTTGCTAATGCGCAGATGAATTTGCAGGCAGCATACAACAATTTCTTTCAGTCACCTAAAACAGGCTTTCCGAAATACAAATCCAAGAAATCCAACCGCAGAAGCTATACAACAAATTATGTAAACGGCAATATTTCTATTGACAATGGATCTATCAAGCTTCCGAAAATAGGCTTTGTAAAGCTGAAACAGCACCGAAATATTCCATTAGATTACAAGCTGAAATCTGCAACGATAAGTCAAGCACCAAGTGGGAAATATTATGCAAGCGTTCTGTTTGAGTACGAAAATCAAGTACAACAACAAACGCCGACGACTTTCTTAGGACTAGACTTCTCCATGCACGAGTTATACAAGGACAACAACGGAAATGAACCTTGCTATCCAAAATATTATAGGCAAGCGGAAAAGAAGCTGGCAAGAGAACAACGCAAGCTTTCCAAAATGCAAAAAGGTTCAAACAACCGCAACAAACAGCGTATCAGAGTAGCCAAACTCAACGAAAGGGTTGCCAATCAACGCAAGGATTTTCTACATAAAGAGTCAAG
>NZ_JAWDIY010000096.1:0-549 GCF_032380655.1 Diplocloster hominis
CAAGACAGGTGGTGCATGGTTGTCGTCAGCTCGTGTCGTGAGATGTTGGGTTAAGTCCCGCAACGAGCGCAACCCTTATCCTTAGTAGCCAGCAGTGAGATGGGCACTCTAGGGAGACTGCCGGAGACAATCCGGAGGAAGGTGGGGATGACGTCAAATCATCATGCCCCTTATGACTTGGGCTACACACGTGCTACAATGGCGTAAACAAAGGGAAGCGAGACCGCGAGGTTAAGCAAATCTCAAAAATAACGTCTCAGTTCGGATTGTAGTCTGCAACTCGACTACATGAAGCTGGAATCGCTAGTAATCGCGAATCAGCATGTCGCGGTGAATACGTTCCCGGGTCTTGTACACACCGCCCGTCACACCATGGGAGTCGATAACGCCCGAAGCCGGTGACCTAACCGAAAGGAAGGAGCCGTCGAAGGCGGGATGGATAACTGGGGTGAAGTCGTAACAAGGTAGCCGTATCGGAAGGTGCGGCTGGATCACCTCCTTTCTAAGGAAGAAGAAGTAAGGGTTGTTTTACTGTTTAGTTATCAAGAA
>NZ_JAWDIY010000097.1:0-539 GCF_032380655.1 Diplocloster hominis
TTGTTCTGCATTTGGATATATTCTGAACTTATAAGCTTTGTTCAATGCTTTTCACCTTGACTTTCTATATATTTTTTGATTACCTCTATGGGCGCACCGCCTGTCGTAAGCAAGCAAAAACTTTGACTCCAAAAATATTCTTTCCAAAGCTTTTGACGTATTTGCGGAAATTCTTTTTTCAGTAATCTGCTGCTTGCACTTTTGTAGGCGTTTATGAATTTGCTGATTTCGGACTTTGGGTGTGCTTTGAAAAGAATATGAACGTGGTCTTTATCATGATTCCATTCTTGCAAGGTAATGTTATAATTCGGCGAAATGTACTCAAAAATCTCTTTCGCACGAGCAGAAGTACAATCATCAAATACCTTTCGGCGATATTTCACAACAAGCACAAGGTGATAACATAGCAAAAACACTGAATGCGCATTATTGTCTAACTCCATGTATAATCAGCTTCTTTCTGTTTCGACTGATTGTATAATAACATATCATTATATATTGATCAAGTAGTGTGCGACGCAATTCATCCCCCACTTTAG
>NZ_JAWDIY010000098.1:0-533 GCF_032380655.1 Diplocloster hominis
GGAACCTTGGATACATATTCGGTTACAAACCCTACGTTCCAATCGTCGATCTTGTCACGGTCCAGGGTATAGAAGGTGTTAAATTTATCTCTCCAGGATTCCAGCTCGCCGCGGAACACAATGCCCTCTTCATTCTTGAAGCCGGCGATCAGCGTTACGCTCTCCACATAGCCGGGATTTTCCGCAAATACACGGAGCATGCTTCTGACCGGAGCCAGTCCGGTCCCGCCTACGATCACGACCACATTTTTGCCTTTGAACTGTTCCATCGGCCAGCCGTTTCCATAGGGTCCGCGCAGGAACAATACATCACCTGGTCTCTTGGCGAAGATCTCTTCTGTTACTTTTCCCACGGAACGGATCGTAAAGTCCAGCCAGCCATCGCCAAAAGCAGATACGGAAATGGGTGCTTCCCCGATCTTCGGAATGGATAACTGCAGGAACTGTCCGTGATCCGGTTTGATATCGGTTTCCACTTTAAATGTATATTCTAATGCGGTTTCTTTTTTAATTTCCAGTATTTTACACGGGAT
>NZ_JAWDIY010000099.1:0-529 GCF_032380655.1 Diplocloster hominis
TATCCGGCGGAAGGAACGGTGCGCCCTCACATACCCTTCACGTTCCGCGCTATCTCTTTGCAAGCGGCTGTCTCTGTTTTCTGTACCCAATGTTCTTTCCTCCTTTCCCGGTTGTACTTAAGACTCCTATTGATTCGGCCCTTCATCTCTCGACTACTATGGCCTCGGCTGACTTCTGTACGTTCTGCATTACCTCACGATAATGGTTATCCCTTTCAGGACATTCCGTACAGACCTCCCTGGGTACCACACGTTTCTTTCTCTCCATCTATCTGCCACATCTACCATACATGATTCCGTGTAGTTATTGGGCTTTGGCTTGTTTGGCAGTCTTACCCTCATGTATAGCCTTATGTGATTTCTGTTCGTCAGACCAGAGATTTGCCCACGGGTTAGTATGTTCCCCGCATCCGGCTTCCTTCAGATTCCATTTCGCAATGGACACCCTTGCCTTCGGCTATATCCTTCCCACTACCGGGCGGATTCCGGACTTGCACCGGTTAGAAACGTGCGCCGCCAGGCGCACCAA
>NZ_JAWDIY010000100.1:0-525 GCF_032380655.1 Diplocloster hominis
AAAAAAAGAAAAGCGCGAAAAACACAATGTAACATACAAGAGAAAACTTTATTATATGCGGATTATGTCATAGTAATTACTTCGCTTGGGATGGAGTATGACAGAGAAGAAATTCTTTATTTATACAGAAGTCGTTGGCAAGTCGAGCTATTACTGAAACGGTTCAAACAAAATCTTCAAATTACCACGATACGGATGGCAAATGAATGCTATGCCGAGTCCATGGTATTGCTATGGTTGATTCTATGGACTATGACGGAGCAAAAAAGGATTCGCAGAGAAAGTATGTTAAAAAAGAAAGAGGAGCGAATAAGAAAAATAAATATTTCTTGCTGGGAAGAAAGTAAGCTGGATTTTTTACAAATAAAGGAGATTCTATGCCTGTCGTGGAGTCGGTTTGTCGATGTCAATAATGAGGGGTTTTATCGTTTTTTGTCTATGCGAAACCGACATAGAATCAATCAAAATCACGAATTCCATATGGTTATTCTTCCCGGTTTAATTTCTTAAGTTCGCGCCTATGGG
>NZ_JAWDIY010000101.1:0-517 GCF_032380655.1 Diplocloster hominis
TAAATAATAATTTAGCCGGTTTTAAAATCAGATCCGGTACGGTCACGTCACTTACTATTCCGGCTGCGGGAGCAGACGGTGCAGCCGGGAAGCTTACTGGATCTATAAATATATCCGGGTTTTCAACCCCTCCTGCCGTATCCCTTACGGTACATACATCCTCAAACCGTATACCTTTTTTACGTCAAGGTATAACAGGTGTATCAGCAACCACAATTAATTATGTTATCGCCAGCGAGTATACGGCTGGATCATTTTCGGGTGTTGCGCTCCACTGGATCGCCGTCGGCAAATGATCATTTTTACGTCCATTTACATATTTCTTTATCTGACCATGTTCCGTTAGCGTAATACGATGCGTAAATACGTTTATACGAAAAGTCCATTATAAGTTGCAATATCCTGCCATCCGTGTGGATACAATCTAACGTAAGTCGAGATCCATAAAGGGTAATTTTAGCAGTGAGATTTTCATCTGCTTTTTCAAACGGCATTTTACCAGATAAATTATTATTTA